>JAQUJJ010000012.1 GCA_028681035.1 Candidatus Cloacimonadota bacterium | reverse complement strand
GTGTAGGGCTGGGCAGGGATTATGTCTTTTAAAAATATCCTTTCTATGCTTTTTTTCGCCTTTGTCTTCCCATCAGCAAGCTCTTTGCAGATTTTTTTCTCTGTTTTACTAATCTTTGTATCTTATCCCATCTAGAAACACAGCTTTTTGCATATATTCTTGCGGGAAGTTTTAGTTCTTTGATAAGGACATCCTTGTCATCTTGCATTGCTTTCTTCACAGGTTTTCTCTTAAGAAGTTGATAAAGAAACTCACACAGCCGATTGTTTCTACTCGTGCTCAATAGGGCTAGAACTATTCTATAAACAATCTTCACGCTACTTTCTCTGGGAAAAGACTCTTGCTCTAACTTGGCGGCTAAATACCAATCCTTGTTGTTGGTTGCAAAGATACCCCCACCCAAACTGAAGAGATTCTTGGTAAGAGTAAAACAAGATATATCACCCAATTTTCCAGTAGCAGTACCTTGGAAGGTAGCTCCAAAGCCTTGTGCGCAATCTTCTACCAAAATAAGATTATTCGCATCAGCGATTCTTTTCAAAGTGGGCATATCGCAAGAAAAACCACCCAAATGTATAGCTTGAATTGCTATACTATCGCCACCTAAACCCTGTTCTATGTCATTGGGGTCTATAGTCCAGTCATCTCGTCTAACATCATGAAAGCATATCATGTTGCCAGCAGCAATAATTGGCATCAATGCCACTTTACAGGTTAGAGGGCTGGTGTGAACTGTTCCGGTTTTCCCTAAAGCTTTGTAAGCAAGATATAAAGCACTACGGCAAGAAGAGCAAATTAGTATATATCTTTTATCGGTGATCTCTCTGAATTTCTGTCTTAATTTTTCATCTGCATCTTTGCAAAAGATGGTTTTAACAAGATCCCAGAGGTAATAATGTGGATTATAGTATGGTATCATCTATTCTTCACAAAACGCCCCATAAGCAAAGCATACTTAAAAAAAGGCAAGGGGTCATAGATATCCCAAGTTGCCTCAGAAAACTTCTTATAGCTCTTCAAAATTGCTTTTGGACTGTCCATGCGTTTTAATACTCGTAACGTGGAGTAAATGAGATCTGTGTAGAGATTCAGCCAGATCACATCTCTTTTGTATTCAATCGGTTCAGGCAAAGTACCTTTATGAACGAAGTTGTAAATCATGTTGGGATAATCTACCCCACATTTTGCTGCCAAGCCTACCCAAAGCCAGGTTCGGGCATTAATTTCAATAAGTTTGGGAGTATCATCCCTGCTATCACGCAACCACTCAATCTCGCAAACCCCAGTATAGCTTAGCTCTTTCATTAGCTTTTTGCTTAAATCCAGCATGTCTTCTTCAAATACGCTTTTGCAGCAGGTGGCGGTGCCAAAGGTTACCGGATGTTCACGCAATTTTACACCCATCCAATAGGCATAGATGCTTCCTTTTTCTGAGAACACGGTAACAGACACTGTCTTGTGATCATAGGGAATCACTTCCTGGATAAAGTATTCGGTAGGCTCTGCACCTTGCAAGGCAGTGTCCCAAACATTTACCAGTTCTCCGGGAGTATTCAGCATCAGTGCCTTATTTTTAAATTTCTTATAAAAACTCAATCCTTGATTTCCCTTGATCAATATTGGATATCTCAAATCCACTAAATGGGGGTTTTCTTGCTCGGGCATGACAGTAGCAGGAATAGGTATACCCGCTTGCTGGGCAATATCTAGGAGTTTCCTTTTGTTATAAATCTTCTCAATTACATCCAAATCTTCAGTAATCACTCTAAAACACTTGCTCAGTTTTGCCTTGTTTCTGGCAATCGTATGCACAGCATGATCATTAGAAGGGATTAGCAACCAATCTTGCAAGCCATAGGCACGATGTAAGCGAATTAAAAAATCAGCTAAATCATCACTCAGATAATCTGGGCATTTATAGTAAGCCTTACAGAAGCGAGAATACCTGGCAACGCAATCACCTTTGTCGATTACAATTACCGGAATGCCAGCCTTGCCCAATAGCCTGGTATTAGCCAGCCCTTGCACGTGACCCTCAATTATGATAACGCCGGGTTTTTTAGGTTTCAGTTGGGTATCATTTTTGGGCAGCGAAGAATTGGCAGTTTTCAGTTTCAATTTATTCATGCGGGGGAAATCTCAAGAATTGTTTGTCATGGATGTTAACATATTTCTAATAACCTCGTAATCATTTGTAAACTGTTTGTGTACAACTGTAGCAATATATTCATGTTTGAAACAGAAGTGCAGTTAAACCTCAGTTTTCATTCTTTCAGCTAATGAATCGCTAATCTTGTGAACGAATGCTTATGATAAATCTTTTTTATGTTTATGTTCAAGCAAGTGCGTCCCCCCTTGCTTAAACCTCAGGTGATTCTCTCGTGAACCCCACGTGACCCCCACGTGAAAACGAGGGAATCGGTAGGGATTTTCCTTGGGGATAGAAGACAATGCTGCAAGACATTGGTATCCCCCCCCCCATAAATGTTTAACTCAAGTTTCAACTAGTTTGCATTTACAGATATGTATAACCTTCAGATCTGATCAGTTTAAGCAGAGCGTTCTTCCTTCGGAAATTCACAACTGACTAGTGAAAACTCAAAACTCTGTCACTATGTTACATCAAGTGGCACAGATTCATCTCTGATAAGAAATCTTCTTTTACCACTTTGTGAAACAGGTATATCTTCAACGATTTCAATAGATATCTCGGTGCTATTGCCAGTTATGTTCTGCATTAAATTCGTTATCTCCTTGCTTGTCGCTAAATCATACTTATCATTCACTTTGATATTTACCACTATTTGATTCATGCTTTTCTGGAATATCTGATATTGGTCAACTCCAATAATATTCTGGAAGTGACCAGTAAAATTGTTTGCGAACAAGAATTGCTTTTCGGGAGTCACCAAAATATCTGAGTTACGTCCGAAAATTTTCTTAATGCTCATCAGTCCTCTTTCGCACGGACATTGCTCTTTTGATATCTCGACCATATCTTGTGTATCATACCGTATAAATGGAGTAGCATAATTCCATAAGTCCGTTGTTATCAAGCGTCCCATTGTTGTATTATTTCCATTATAATCGACAATTTCTGTAATCGCATATTCATCTGCAACGTGATAGGCAGAACTCTCGGGACACTGAGATACCACTGCACCACCTTCGCAACTAAACGAATCAAATATCCTGCATGAAAACACGTCCTCTATAAGATCGCGATACACATCGTGAAGAGTGCTTCCGGTAGTGTTAATCGCTGTTAGTTTAGGAACTTTGATTCCATGAGATTTCACATATTTTGCGAGCAAGAACAGCGGATCAGGATAACTTCTTAAAATGGAAGGTTCAAACTCGATAAGGACATTTGTCATTTTTGAAAACTCGGCATCATTAAACTTGTATGCTTGCATATAATGAGTTCGTGTCACGTAGTCTTGAATGTGTTTAACAAGCCCCTGCCTTTTTAACGGACTAATCCTCAGTATTTTGTCCCCTAAATTGAAGCCCATCCACTGCCAGGCTCTGATTGCTGAGGCTTTCTTAATGCTAGATGCTTCTGAATCGAGGAAGAACTGGAGAGGTTCGCCTGTTGACCCGCTTGAGTTGTTTTTTTCAAGCTTGCTCAACTTTGCTGTTTTGTCAATCAGTTTGCCGCTATTAATTCCATCTCGAATATCTTTTTTGGTCAGAATTGGGAGCTTAGCTAAGTCTGATGCATCTTTGATTTGAGATGGACTTACTCCATATTGATCAAACAACTCTTTATAAAAAGGGACATTCGCATATGCATGGTCGATTAGTTTTCGCAGCCTAATACATTGATGCGATTCTATCTTTTCTTTTGGCCAGAATTGACTCTTCGCCAAGAAATCTAAGTAATAAGCAACTCTTCTGTGGTTGATAACATCAGACACAGGTAACGACAGGCTGGCAACATTATTGTAAAATCCCATTATTTTCTATTCGCCTTTCGAGTTGCTGCATATATTTGTACAATCTCTTGCGCTATACTCTTAGCATCCAAATGTTGCACCAGCTTTCTCGTGTTAACTTCTCCTTGATAATTGAGAGCCATCACTAATTTACTGGCAACATTATCAGCCTCATGCTCGGTGATAAAACATGCAGGGTTGTCACCGAATCTTTCTGCAACATCGCCCACATCCGTCGAAACGACTTTACAGTTACAAGCAAGAGCTTCCTTGATAACATTGGGACTGCCTTCAGCTTTGCTGGTAAGAAAAACAACATCACTTGCGTTGTAAAAATATACCATCTCATCAAAGCCAACGTTTTCTAAAAAATGTAGCTCGGTTAAATCTGTCTTAATTCTATCGTAAGCTTCTCTTGCAAGACCTATGTTCTTGATAGGTCTTTTAGGATCAGCAGCACAAAGTATGTGGATTTTGCTATCATCCCAGCCCAGATAATCCTGCGCGGCTTTTTTATCCACTGCATGAAAATGGTTCATATCTACCCCATTGGGGATTACAAGTACTTTCTTTATCCCTAAAGAGTCTTTCATCTTTTGGGATTTAACAATGCAGGCATCCCATGAAAATTTATTGAATACGTGAATAAAGAATCTCAATAGTGGCTTCTGCACATTCCAGCCCATCAGTGAAACTACTAAAGGGGAGGCACCTGCTAGGGACGCTACGAATCCAGAAAGAGAAAAATGAGCATGGACAACATCATACTGCTCTTTCATCAAAGCGGTTTTTAATCTCCACACATTTTTTAGATATCCACCAATGCCTTGACCATTGATAGCAAAATAGCTAACACTTACGCCTAAGGACAGTAACGATTCTCCTTGGGCTTTGATTATGGGGCTAATCCCTGAAGCAGAGTTCCCACTCGACACAAACAGAACTTTCATTATTTTTATACCACTTTTTTATCAGCTCGAACAAGATAAATTCTTGCACCCAGAAACATCCTTCTCGCAGCTCAATACCTTGAGGAGTATTTACATAGAATACTCTTTTACCCTCGCTTTCGAGGTACTCAGGATAATCCAACCCAAACGATATTGAAGCTTCGATTATCTTGTGCTCATGCGAGTTTTTAGAATCCACAAAATCTACGGCTAGTATCGTTGAATCCCACTTATCCTTAAGTGCTATTGCACTTTCTATTGCATCCTGGGGAAATAGTGCCCTGTCAAGTAAACCAGCTCCCGATGCTCTAAAATCTTTGCCTTTCATTCTTCTGCGATAACCGGCAATGATATCGCCTACGATAAATATCCTTAGATCATAGGTAGCATCTTTTATGAACTCTTGAAAATAGACATAATCTTTTTCGAAAGCATATGTCCAAAGAGCTTTTCTCCCCAATCCAAAGTTTTGCTTCACTATCTGAAGTGCTCTCTTCTTGTCTTTGATTAGCTCGACACCTCTGGAACAAGATCCTGTCTTTATTTTTGATACCAAAGGGTAGCTTGCTTTCTCGACATAGTGAATTGCTTCATCATAATCGTGGCTTATAAAGGTACCAGCATGCAATAAATCATGTTCTTTTACAAGATAGTATGTTCTCACCTTATCTTCGTAAGACCAAAGATCCTTGGCAGAAGGGTAACATAATTTCCCGTGGTAAGTCTCCAAAACTTCAATCTTGGCTTGCAACTCATTCAGTCTGGATGGCTCCGAAGAATAGGCAATTACAATGATATCCAAATCCTTACATTGCTCCAGCCAATCACTTTTCTTTAGGTCTATGGTTTTGTGAGGGAGAGAGTTAAAATCAAGAAACCTTTTGTAACGCAGATAATATGACGCTAAAATCCTGTAGCCATTGTACTCTGTGGGGTCATTATGAATGCCAATCCTTGGCAATCGATCAGATTTTCCCTTGATTTTCACGTTAGGTACTTCCGGAAATAAATCGTCCAAACTGGTATCCAAAGAAAACAGTTTCCCCAGCTTAAGCCTTTTGCGAGATCTGTAATACTGTCCAAGCTTGGTATTCTTTAGTATTCCCTTTATGTATCTCTGATAATAAGTCTCTCGTTTCATTCTAATAACCCATTCCTTTCCATTACTACGTATTTATTGTTGCCTTGCAAACAACAATTAGTAAAACACATTCTCCATCGCTAACTACTATCTTACCCGCACAGAAGCTACGGCGGGAATGCCACTAACAATAGAATCGGATGATCCCTGATTAGTTCCCGAATTGTCGGATTTCACGGAGTAATGCTTGATAATGTGTATTGATAGTATCAGTAGTACGGACTGTATAGTCCCATTTATCGTCTGTCCGGAATATAATACTAAATCCCACAATACATAAAATGCTATGATTCCGGCTATTTTCCGATCCGGGATTGTATAGATGAGCCGGAAAAACACAGAAATAATCAGGAGTGTGGCTAACCAACCCATCTGAACAGACATATAGCCAATTGATGATGTCATGGTTCCCTCTAACAATCCGTAATCTTCAGGATTGAAATCATCACCCATCCTTCCCATTCGAGATCTACTTACCCCTAGTAAGGCATCAAGGCTAAAGGGATCCTTGATAATAGTGATAATTATGGCAGACGAGGCACCAAATCTCCCCTGAGCATATTCACCAGATAGTTTTTCCTCAGATGCTCCCGAATATGATAGGGCATAGTCAAGTGCGTATTCAATATCGAAACTACCCCAAAGTTGCTTTTCAGGATTGAGGGTGGGGTTTAAGCGAAAACCTACGTAAATAATTATGGGAACCAACATGATTATTGTAGAAATTTTCCGAAGGGTTTTTCTATCAATCCCATTCAGCATTAACAAGGCAATAATTATAGGATACATAAACCATATAGCTCTTTTATTGGAAGCCCCCGGAATGATAAGCAACAGGAGGACAAACCACCAATCTTTCCCTTGTAAGTTCTTTCCTCGCATAGTCCAGTACATTATGGTTCCCAGTATCGCATATCCTACCCCAATGCCTCCACCGGTGTTAGATATGGAACCTATAACATTCTCTCTGAAACCTATAACCAAGAGCTTAGTCACGGAGAAAGCAATTTGGAACCATAAGAGCTTAATGATTAACTGCCCATAGTAACTATAACCTTCACTGTTTAGCTTAAGTCCTTTGATGGCAAAATATAGTGCAACAGGAAAAAAGTACTTATAGTATTGAAAAAAAGCCCATATTATATTTACTTGATTCACGATATAGTTTAAAAAGAATAAGCCAGTAAACGCCAAAAACGCCAAAAAGGCAGACTGCTCATTTTTAGTAAGTCCACTTATTCTTGCTCTCATCAATAGCACTAATATTAGATATACAAATATTACTTTTGAGATTGTGGGTCCAACATTTTCCGCTAATGTTAAAAATCCCTGATTGAACAACAACAAGATTGTCGCGGTCAAATAGGTCAGCTTAATACCTCGCAGAAAGAGCAAGTACATTGCGACAAGTATAATATAATACAGGTAGAGTTGATTAGCAGGAATTGCGTGGATAGAAGTCTTAAATTCAAACATAGTTAACCAGCCACAATGCTAAATGCTCTGTCGCAACATAATTGTTAATGTATTTCATGGGAGTACACATGTTCTCAGAGATGTCTAACTAGCATAATTTCCGACCACATGATAGCGACAAGTATGTCGTAATCTCAATAATTAGTATGTATCTACTCTGATGAGGATTTTCACCATTGTTGACCATTTTATTCAGTGTAGCTTTAGATATAATCATCTTATTGATTTTGAATAAAGGGATTTAAGCAAAGGAACGAATGATTCTTGAATCTTTTTATCCATAGATAGATCAAGATGTTGGGATCTAATAATCTCTGGTTTATAGGTAAACCGCATAGCGTTGATTAACTCTAGCGCATTAGCAAAAGCTATAGGATTATCATCATGCAATACTCCATTTGTGTCGTTTATGTACTTCTGCCGGAATTCGCTTCTTGTACCTATAACAGGCAGCCCTGCAATAAGATATTCAATTGTCTTAGTGCTCGTATAGCCAAAAATGCCATTTTGTGGTACAAAGCAAACGCCAATATTAGCTTTTCTGACTAACCGAGCAAGCTCTTCATTAGGTTGAAATCCATGATATTTTACAACATCTTGTAATTTATGTGAAGCTATCGCCTCTTTCATCTTACTTGCCACCAAAGGGTTATCTTTCCCGATAATATCATAGGACACAACCACCGATTTGTTTTTCTTTAAAAAAAGTGCTAGACCCTCTACTGTCTTTTCAATTTCCCGTCCGTCAATATAACCGAGGTATATGAGCTTTAACGAACTATAATCCTTGGTTTGAAATCCAAAGTCTTGAAATCCGATCTCGAAATATCTGGCTTTCCGAAGAGCGAATCGAAATCGCTCAAAAGGCCAGCTTTTTGTAACAAGTATGTTTTCAAAGAAATGAAGGTTCAGCTTAAGCAGAGTATTCAAATACCATCTATACCATGCATTTCTATTAACGCTTGGAGTGGCCATAAGTACAGCAAAAGTTTGCTTGGGTAACAAAAGCCGATATAAATAGATAGATTTACCTCTGCATGTTGCCCCACTTAATATGACCAGGATGGGGTGTTTCTTTTTTATCCATTGAACCATCCTGAATGCTTCAAATGAGTCCTTTACAAAGGGAATATATCTAAAGCTTCGGATACCTCTAATATGGGTAATACTTTCACTTCCACCATCATCAACCCTGTTGTTATGATATACTGCCGCGTGGCAATTGCAATATTTAGTTGATGCAAAGAAAAACTTGCCTGTCATTGATGCCCGCAAATCGTCTTCGTTAAAGTCTCTGTAAACAAAGACTATCATATCGTTTTTTGTCTCTTCAGTCATCTATTTTACCTTCGTAGTATATCTATCAACCTTAGCACATTGCTTTAATGAATGCTGTTCACAGAATAATGGATACAAAGAATTACGCTGATCCATCAGCTTTGTTTCTCTTCAGCATACCTCTAGCAGACAATAGCAAAGAGTACGGTTTAATCAAGATAACTAGAATTGACAAAACTGCTATCCTCAGCCATATAGAAGCTTCATAAACCAGAAAAACGCTTGTTAGCAATAATAGTATCCAGTACCATAACTCATCACCAAGGTTACTCTTGCTCTGGATTATTTTTTTAGTGTAAAAATATTGGATTTGATACGCAACAAAGCTAGGCAACAGAAAAGCAACCCCTATTCCAATAAACCCTAATTGCGGAGCTATAAAGTTCAGGAACAACAAGCCAATCAATGAGGTTAATATATTTATTAGAGACAACATGTATGTCTTTTTTTCTATCTCAAACCCAAATCCCCTTAACATTGTCAAATTAGCGAAAACATTACCAATGATCAAAGGTCCAACCAATTGGGCAGATTTGGTGTATTCAGCTGTTCCAATTAGTTGTATTAGCTCAGGTGTAGCGATCGTGATAAGAATTCCTACAGAAAGTAATGTTTTGCCCACAAATTTAGATATTTTATGGTATTCTTCTCCGAAATTGGCATTCCTTAAATTTTCATAGAGCATCGGTTTCCATGATAACTTGATAGAATTCTCCACCACAGTCATTATCATAACCATCTTGAGAGCGAACGAAAACAATCCCAAAGACTGCATTGAGTAAACCCTGGAAAGAATAGTTCTCATAGCTGGTTGATAGAAACCATATACCAACAACCCAGGTACCAGAGGTAAAGAGAACTTGGCAATCGCTTTGAAATGATTATAGGAAAATACAGGTCTGATATAAACAATCGATGTTATTCCATACAATAGTGTGGATGTTATAGCTCCTGTTAGATTCCCAAGAACCGCACCAGCAACACCCAACTTCAGCACAACTACATAAACAATAGTACTTAAAAGTTTAACTACAAGGCTTATAGCGTTATATAGAACAAAGAGCTTAGCTTTTTTCATGTATCGAGGCAAGACACTTAGATATGTTGAAACAGCCATAAACACAGCCCAAACTAAGCCAATCTGAATCTCCAATCGATATATCTGGCTCTTAAACAAGATGTTGCCAATATGTTTTTGGAACAACATCCCGAGAGTAAAGACAAGCAGGGAAGCTGCAATTGTCATGATCAAACCGCTGGAAACAAGTTTACGCCTTCCTTCTAAATCTTTATGCTCAAAAAAGAAACGTCCGACTGCCCCATAGAATTCAAGGCTCATGGCAAAAACGATAAAATTAACAGAAGAGACAATTAGCTCTACAATCCCAAATTCTTGTGATGAAAAGACCCGAACATAAATTGGGACAAGTAAGAAACTGGCAAATTTAGTGAAAACGGGCAAAATGCCGTAAACAGAAAGAGATTTTAAAAACTCTTTTATACTCACGGGTTTCTAATCCTTATAAATCTAGCAGGATTCCCTGCCCATACTTCGTTTGCAGGGATGTCTTTGATAACTACTGAACCAGATCCTATCAATGCTCCATCCCCGACGGTTTGATGCCCACCGAAAGTTACATTAGGACCTATCCAAACATCTTTGCCGATTTGTGTTGAGCCAGATATCATTACATGAGCAGTAACAAATGAAGACTCTCCAATCCTGACATTGTGTGCAATATGGCAAGAGCTGCTAATTTTTACATTTTTACATATAATCGTATGAGACAAAGCACCTCTGTCTATTACTGTGTTGGAACCAATTTCAACGTTGTCAGATATCAAGACTGAACCCAATTGTGGAAATTTGATTATCTCATCCATGTTAGTATCTTTCACAAAGCTAAAACCTGGGAACCCAAGTATTGCACCTGGTTTGATATAAACATTAGTACCAATTGTAACAGAATCATTGATAACTACATTCTCCGAAACAATAGTATTATCCCCAATCACACAAGCTTTAATAACGGAATAAGCTCCAATCGACACACCTTTACCGATATTTGCGTTAGCATCAATAATGGCTGTCGGGTGAATCTCAGCCACTGGCTTACGAACAAAGAATTCGTTTCCAATTAAAGCAATAACTAAATATGGGTTATCTACTTGAATAAGAGATTTATTCATCTGCTCCATTAACTTGCTGAATTTCACGACCGGGCTTGCAATAATAATACTCGAATTAGATGCTTCTGCTTGAATTTGAGGATTAATTGCTCGAGGGTTTATCCAGTCAACCTCAGTTTTACTAGATTCCCCAAGCATTGCGATTCCACTAACTAGTCGTTCCATATTGCAGTTGTATAATGCAACTATATGTGAATTTACAAACTGCGTGATAGCTTTTAGGCTAATCATGTTGCGCTTCGACAAAACCAAACACTATACCTTACTAAAGATCATCATAAATGACTCAGCATATTTGACACCGATTCTCGAACCACGGAAAGCCCCTAGACCTTTTATCGCATGAATGCTTCTTGGCAAGGGGTCCGGCATGATCTCTGTATCGTAGATCTGCATAATTTCAATTTTCTTACCCATATATTCAGAGATATCAATATAATAATTGGGCATAAAGACGCTCTCCGTTAAGGACGGTGCAAATTCTGTTTCAGATAAAGTCTCGTACATCAGTATTTTTTCTATAAATGGAGAGCGGAAGTTTTTTGCTGCCGCATAAATAGCCTGGAAACCAACTTTATGATCGGAATGAATGTCAGCTCTGTTCGGAACATAAAGAATGTTTGGTTGTATTTCTTGGAAAACCTTTGAAACACTCCCAATCAGTAATCGTGGCTCTATAGTTTCAAGCATTTGTGTTGGATAAGCCAAATCAATATACCGCTCAAAGAGATAAGCTGCATTAACGCACTTTAGCTGATGCTCACGTGTTTTTATTCTCTCCTGCGTGAAACCATAAGGATGATCTAGAGAAGGTCCGGTTAGATTCAACCAATAGATAGAGTCTCCTTGTGTTTTATGCCTCAAAATTGCTCCACCACAACCTAAGGTTTCGTCATCAGGATGAACCGAGATAAACATTACTTTATTAATTTTATCGAAAACTGATTTGCTCATTATTGCGTCCCCATTAATGTGAATAATATGATCAATTCTACGAATTATAGAATTGACGATAAATTAGAATATTCTGGCACCCTCTCAAGGTATCCTGCCTCAATTGATTCGTTAATACTCTGACACGGGAGCTGCATTTCTAGGACTTTATCTCGTGTTAGGGTGTTAAAATCCAGCTCCGGATATTCTTTCTTTGTAGCCCGCATGACCTTCATAAACACATTGGGCCAGGTGCTCATTGCTCTTCCCTGTTTGCGAAACTTGCTATTAAAACGCCGTATGTATTCACGGCAATCATCCAGATATGCCTCTGTAACTTTTATCCTACGCCGGAAGGCATGTATCTCCTTAACGATACTATTATCGGGAGTAAATTTGGGTATCACCTTGCGGCGGGCAATATACTTATTCAGCTTGGAATTGTAGTAAATAACTACATCATCCATATTGCCAGTAAACCCGGGGAGCATTACCTTCAGCGTTGCCTTCATCTTTTCTACTTTTTATCCACTAATTTCACTAATTAACACGAATGGCTTGATAATAATCCCACAAGTTAAGTTGTCTGGAATGCTTTATTGAGAACAACTTGCATCTAAGTTCCTCATATCTAAACCATCACTGTTTAGTCCTGTAAATTCGTGTAAATTTGTGTAATTCGTGGACAGTCTTTTTGTACTTACTACTTTATAACTTCTCGTTGCGATACCCTTGCGCCTCCCAGCAAAACGCTGGGAATCGCAAGCACATAGCAAGCATATATAAGCAGGCAAGAAGGGACGTGAATCAGTTTTGAATCCTATAGCCCTGTAGCTTGCCGGAGTTTCTTTCGGCAGATTGCGGGTATTTAACAGCCCACTGAGCTTTGATTTCTTCATACACGTCTGGAAGATGTACTTTTGTGCCGATAAAAAAAGGATTCACACAACCCTTGGCAAAGCTCATTTTAAAATCGTAGATGCTATCGTTTCTAGAAGCTCCACCACCCATCGAGTATTTCTCCACTCCTAACGAATACAAATATTTCAGTAGTTCCCAGCGCTGGAATGTGTTTGCCTTATAGTTGTAGAAATCGCTTAAGGTCCCGCCCAAAAAGCCAAAAGCCAGCTTACCCTCTAAAAGCACCAATTCTGCCGAAATTGCTTTATCACCCAGATAAGTTAAAACCAGTAAAATCATCTCGCCCATGTTGAGAATCATGCTTTGAAAGAAGGCATAATCAAAATAGTAAAAGCCATCAGCATCGTTGCGATTCATGGTACTTGTGTAGATGTTATAAAAACAATGTAAATCGTCCCCAGTAATCTCCAAGCCCCTACTGATAGTGGTTTTCAGTCCATATGATTCACCTTTTCTGACAGACTTTCTTACTCTGTATTCAAAAGATTCATTCCAAACCCAATCCAAACCGTTAGCAAGCGAGATATAAACGTTATCCAGTACATTGAATTGCTGGGTGTAGGTATGGTATCTGTGGTTACCCGCAATAGGGCAATAGCGAACAAATTCTGTAACGACCTTGCTTTCAATCAGATGCTTCTGCAATTCTATGTTGAACTGTTTAATAAACTCTGTGTCTTCAGCATTTCCAATGGGTCCATTATAGCCATAAGCACCTGATATATCGTAGAATTCATCTTTCAGTTCGTAACCCAAAGCATTGATGCTCTTTTTAAGGTAAGGATAGAACAAGAAATTGTCAGCATCTAGATAAGCCCAGAAGCACTCTATCTCGGCTTCTTCAACAGCATTGTAGGCAAGATAGTATTCTGGTGAGAAAAATGGAGACCTGCTATCCTGAGGGAGAAGCCTGAATAGCCTAGCCCACTGGTTAAACGTGATTTCTTTATCCAGCCCAAATGTAATCATTCGGATTAAAGCTCATAATCTAGCATTACTTGTTCAAACTCTTCTTTTAAAATGGATAGCACTACAAAATTCTTATAAGCCCCATTTACATAGGATGCTCTTCTAAGTATCCCTTCCTGCTTATAACCGCATTTTTCTAACATTCTGAGGGAGCCTATATTATCTTCGTGTACGTGTGCCCATATCCTCTCTAAGCCTTTATCATAAAAGGCATGTTTCAGGATAAGTATCCTTGCATCTGTAGCATAACCCTTTCCCCAATGTTCTTTTTCTCCAATGAAAGTGGGACAGTGCCCTGACCTGTTCAAATCATCAATGCTATTCAAGAATACACAACCGATAAATTCATTTGTTTCTTTTAGGCAGATAGCACAGCTTACACTGGATCTATCGAACACCTTATCCTCTACCCATTTTTTCTCATTCATAGATGAAGTAAAGAGTTTGGTGCCACTGAAATAATGTCCTATTTCCTCGTCATTACGCCATTTGTGAAGCAAAATATGGTCATCTGCTTCAAAAGCTCTGAGATATACTCTAATTTGTCTTTTCATATCTTCCTCACACTGCTGGGAATATTGATCAACCTGTCCGCAATCTCACTCGAAATGCTAAGGTCTCCATATATGGATTCTTTAAACATCTCAAGTTCATTCATAAGAACCCAGGCGGGACGGGTCATGACCTTATCATTACTGGTTTGTTTTAGAAAAGCTTCACGTTGTTCGATATCTGACAGCAAGATCACATTTAGCCAATAGTTGGAAATGCTGTCTTTAGGCTCTGTCATAAACTCTATTTCAGGATAGTTCTGGAAGAACTCTTGGTACGCTGCTGCGGTTTGCCTTTTATTTTTCAAAATCTCTGGCAATAGCTCCATCTGGGCACAGCCCAAAGCTGCATTGATGTTTGGTAAGCGATAGTTATAGCCAATCATATCATGTTCAAACTTCCAGGGATGGGGAACCTTGGCGGTAGTGGTGATATGTTTTGCCATTTTACCCAGTTCATCATCATTGGTTATTATCATCCCACCGCCACCAGTGGTAATGGTCTTATTCCCATTGAAGCTAAGAACTCCCAGTTTGCCGAATGTGCCTGTGTGCTGACCCTTATAATAGCTACCAATAGATTCTGCAGAGTCTTCTACAACGGGGATGTGGTAACGATTGCAGATATCCACGATGCGGTCAATTTCGCAAGGATGACCAAAGGTGTGCATGGGCACGCAAGCAGAGATTCTTTTTCTTGTCCACGAATTATCACAAATTGACACGAATTTAGGAGCACTATGTTTATCAATTAGTAAGGGTTTAGGTTCATCAAGTTTATTATTTGCTGCGAATTTAGGTTCATCAAGTTTATCAATTCGTGTAAATTCGTGTAAATTCGTGGACGACCCCTTAAGATAGCATTGTGGACAACCATCTACTACTTCTATAATTGCATTTGTGGAAAGCCATACTTCCAGTGCATCGGCAGAAAGCCCAAGTGTTTTGCGGTCTATATCGATAAAAACAGGTTCTGCACCACAATAGGAAATGGCATTACAGGTAGCAATAAAGGTTAGCGGCTGCGTAATAACCAAATCACCTTGCTTAACTCCAGCCAAGAGAAGAGCCATGTGAAGAGCAGCCGTGCCGTTTACAGTGGCAATGGCATATTTGGCACCGGTAAATTCGCGAATCATATCCTCGAACTTATCCACGTACTTGCCCACTGAAGACACGAAAGTGCTGTCTATGCAATCCAGAAGGTACTTCTTTTCGTTACCGGCAAAATGGGGTTCGTGAAGGGGGATGAAATCGCGGTTGGGGTACAAGCCACGGATGAGATCAATGATAGGAGAGAAGTCTTTTATTTTATCCACGAATTAGTCGAATTTACACGAATGCAGGCATTAATATACTACCCGTTTGTATTGTAGGCTTTGCTTGCCGAAATTGACAAGGATGCCAACTTTGAGGTTGGTCGCTTTTAGATAATTTAATATTTGTGATAGGTGATCTCCTGTGAGGTCATTGAGTGCTTTTAGTTCCACAATGATTTGACCATAGCAGAGAAAATCTGCATAGTATTTCTTTTCAAGCAGGTGGGTTTTATAATAGATGTCGATAGTTTTCTCTTTCTGGTAAGGTATTCCTCGTGCACTGAACTCAATCGATAAAGCTTCTTGATATACCGGTTCCAAGAATCCTGCACCAAGCTCACTATGAACCGCCATGTAAGCCCCAATAATCTGGTAGCATTCCTCTTTAAAAACCAAATCATGTTGAACATCTGTCATCGAGAAACCCAATTTGTGTAAATTCGCGTAATTCGTGGACTAAACATTGTATAACCCAGCCTTGTACTTAGCCAAGTTCTCCGGCTTTGTAAACCACTCCACTGTCTTTTCCAAACCTTCGCGGATCGTGAACCTTGGCTCGAAACCGGTTAACTTCTTAATCTTGCTATTATCACACCACAGCCTATGTACTTCCGAATTTTCTGGTCTGATCCGCTGCTCATCGGTAATAAACTTAACGTCACTATGCATAATGTCTTTTATCATCTCGAGGGTATCTTTCACAGAAATCTCAAAGTTTGAGCCAATGTTTACTGTCTCGCCGATAGCTTGGTCACATTTGGCAAGCTCAAGAAAGCCCCTGCAAGTATCTTCCACATAGTTGAAATCCCTGGTTGGAGATACATCACCAAGCTTGATTTCTTTGATACCATTAGCAATCTGAGTAATGATCGTGGGGATTACAGCACGTGCAGATTGACGGGGGCCATAGGTATTAAAAGGACGGACAATCGTTAGTGGCAGTTTGAATGCATTGTAAAAACTCATAGCAATTGCATCGGCACCGATCTTGCTGGCACTATAAGGAGATTGTGGTTGTAAGGGATGTTTCTCATCTATCGGAACATATTGAGCAGTGCCATACACTTCGCTGGTGGATGTACACAATATGCGCTTTACTCCGTTCTCAAGAGCAGCCTGGCAGATGTTCAGTGTGCCCTTCACATTGGTATCTATGTAGCTATCGGGAGCTACATAAGAAAATGGAATAGCAATAAGAGCTGCCAAATGAAAGATGATATCCACATCTTTTGTGATATGTTTGCTGTAATGCGGGTCGCGGATATCTCCACAGACAACTTCCAATTCCGGGCGCGGTTCGATATCTTCCAGCCAGCCCCAGTAATTGAAGGAATTGTATTGGGAGAGAGCTTTAACCTGGTATCCTGTTGCAAGTAAGGCTTCTGTTAAGTGTGAACCGATAAATCCATCGGCTCCAGTGACTAATGCTTTCATGTTTGTTCCTATTTCTCTGTCCACGAATTATCACAAATTTACACAAATTAAGGTTGAATAATAAGACAGCTTGGGTGATAAGACAGTAACAGATATCTCTGATTGCTTATAGTATATTCTCAGTCGAAGTGGTGCCTGAACAAGCTAATATTACTTTTAATTCGTGTAAATTAGTGTAATTTGTGGACTAATTCTGGAAACGTTCTTTGTAGACTTCCTGTGCCATCTCATAATCTTTCACCTGTCCAATGTCCAACCAGTATTCTTCTATAGGATAATGGGTAATGGGTAGTTTCAGCTCTATCATTTTCCTAATCAGCTTATCCATGCCAAAGCGTTCCCTGTCGGGAATCAAATCCAGAACACCAGGTTTGAAGACATAAATACCTGCCAATATCGTTGTTCTGAAGTCTGGTTTTTCTTCAATACCGGTCACAAAATCTCCGTCTGTATGGATATTGCCAAACTGGAAGGGCGTAACAATCTCTTTTGTACATATAGTTAGTAGAGAATCATTTCTTAAAGCAAATTCATACAGCTTTTTGTATGGCAATTGGGTAAGAATGTCACCATTCATCACCAAAAAAGGCTCTGTGAATTGATCTTGCAACAACTTAACCGGTCCTGCCGTACCCAGAGGTTGGTCTTCTTTGCTGATCGTTAAATTAACTCCGTATTTGCTGCCATCACCAAAAAAGCTTTCAATATAGGCAGATTTATAATTTGTTGCCAAATAGATGTGATTGAAACCATTGGCTTTAAGGTGTTCAATTTGTATCTCAAGTACGGCTTTCTCCCCTATTGGGAGAAGAGGTTTCGGAATTATCTCGGTAAAAGGTTTTAGGCGAGTACCGAGTCCACCTGATAGAATAACTGCTTTCATAAATAAACTCTTTTTTACATATTTCTCTTGAAGTGATGTTGCTATACGCCTGCATCAACAAATATGGATGCACTTTTAGGTAGGTATAAAATCTCGTTTGCAAGTATTGGTAGATCGTGTACATCGTAAACTAACAAATCGATATCAGGAGACAACCAATAGTTGTTTTTAGCATCTATATTCGTATTTGTTGTAATACCATCAAGCTTAACTACATAGCCGCTTGTCTGAAAGAAATTGTTCCGATAGATTTTCGGGTTTGAGGGTGCGGAATAATATGCTCTAGTGAAAATTATACTGTTGCCATTAGCAAAGAAGTTGTTATCCTTAATGTCGATTGAAGTTCCATTGCAAACTATCCCATTTATGTTTCTATCAAAGCTATTCCTTTCTATCTTGTGAAAACCCGTAAACGAGATAACCCCATTCGTACATTCAGCGAAATAGTTATGCATAATGCTTACAGCTCGCCCTTGCGTCCGCAAGCCTATCGTTACTCGGAGAAAGATATTGTTATGCAGATCGTATTTTATATCATTTGAGTTTGGACCCTGGTTAATACTAAAAGCTCTATCGCTTACATCCCGAAAAATCAAGTTTGAGGCTTCAATGCGTTCGCCTTCAGCATATATTCCTGTACTTAAGTTATCAAAGAATGAGTTTTTTATGCTTGATTGGTTGCCATGTAACTCAAGACCCGCATCTCCATTTCTAAAGACTAACTTCGTTAGATGCTGATTTGGGCTAAAGACCTTTATCGAGTTCCATTTTGAATTCAAATCATTGGTGGTATTTGTGAATAAGGTGTATCTTGAGTTTGGGTCACAGATTAAATCTGCCACAAATGAAACATTGCAACCAGTACCTATCCTAACAATGGAACCGCCTTCAAGCGTCACACTTTTCAAAAAAATAGCATCTTGCTCTGCTTGATATACATGATCCTCTTTAAATACAAAATCCTGAGGATTAGCCGAGTATAAATCAACAATTGGATACAGAGTTATGTCATTACCTGCACGGGTTGCATTATACGATAAGTCCTCGGTTGCCAGTGAAGTCGGTTGATACTGCCCGTTCTTTGCAATCTCAACACCAAATCTATAGACTTCTCCCCATCCATTCTTTCTCGCCACCAAATTGTAAACCCCTGGCTTCACATTATTAATGCTGAAATTTCCGTCAGGACCAGCTATAACCTCTTGCAATGGGATTTCTTGCAGATGATTAAAAGAATTCTCCTGATTAAGCTCTATCCCAATATCTCCATGTTCATTTCTAATTCTACACGCTGTACTATCAAGCGACGCAGGCAGATATAAAGCAACAATAATTCCTGACATATCCTCTGGATTTATAGCTGGATTTCCTGTATCGTTTACAAGCACGACCTTCCCTGTAATAGAGCCAGTTTCGTCTGAAGTGCTATTTTTGCAACTTGAAACAAGGGTTGATAGAATGATAAGAATCGCTATAAAAACAACTCTTTTAAACGTAACAACTAGGTAGTATAATGGAAAATCGCGCATATTCACCTCAAGTTTGCTTTCAATACTATGATAATAAGAACTAATCCCTATAAATGGCTTGCACTTAGGTAGATAACGTAATGGTTAAGTTTTAGAATTACTCATTTCCTATTGTAGCCAGAAGTATCCAGGAGTAAAATGCAATGCAAGGTACTTTCTTCATTGCAAATAGCATGTTAAAGAAGATATGTCATGTGTTTTAGGTCGTCTTATGTACGTTTTCTCAAGAAGAGATATTGTGGACAGTCTTAAAATCAGATTTATTCGTAGTTTGGTTTTTGATTAGTTGCGTATCTGGGTTTGACCACTTGGGCATAAATCTAGATAGCAACTCTTTGATAAGCCAAATAGCAACCAAAACCACTATAAAATTAAAAGGTAGCCGGTAACGTTCTAGTGGCCAAATCAACATCATCGCATGGAATACACTATAGTAAATGGGTATAATCCCAATAAATGAGATTAGATAATTTTTCTTGTATAGTGCATATATAATGCCGAGCAGATAGAATGGTAAATAAACTCCAAAGAAAATGATGCTGGTTGCATTGTGAGCGATAGACCATTTTACTGGTTCATAGCCTGAGTGTACATAAGTTAACCGTAAATATGCTGGTTGCCAGTAGTTGACAAACACTCTGAAATATCTCTCTCGTTTCCCGAACGCCCGTGGAGCCTTACCATACTTCAATTCAGCTTCCTGGGCAGACTTCAAATGAAGATTAACCAATTTAGCCATATCTTCTTCTGACGAATAGTCTAACTTAACTAAGTCAGTGCCCCAAAACTTTGATGTTAATGTTGTCATTCTTGGCGTTAATATTACAAATTCTCCATGTTGTACATAATTCCTTACTGTCCAAGGTATCATTGTCACAATAAGAACAAAAACCCAGAGGAGCGCTCGAAATAGCTTTAACTTTTTTATTGTGATTACAGCAATGAATATCAGAAATAATGGTCCAAAGACCACGAATCTTTCATCTGTGTGGATAAGTAGGGAAAACAACAATGATGAATAAATAGTATTGAGAAGAGCATTCTTATCTTTGTAAATCTTAACCAAAAGCATAATAATAAGGGGAATAACAAGAATAATAATAGGTTCTTTCAGTATTTGGTAGTTAATGCGTATAAGTCCTGGATTGAAAACACTCCATATAGACATGACATATCCTGCTGTTATGCTAACAAGTTCTTTTCCTAACTCGAATAATACAAAGACTAACAATGCTCCCAGAATACAATTAAGAATTAGTATAGGGACAATTGGGTCATTTGTTAGAATCTTCGAAACTGCCACTGTTAGCGGAACAACAGGTCCTACAACCATATAGGAATAGGTTTTCGAATTTGTGGGATAAAAATTACCTTCAGCAAAGCTTTCTCCAATACTGACATAGTATTTCGCATCTCTCCAGTCTGAAGTCCCATTTTCTTCATACACTCCAATCGTTAACAAAATCCTTAAAGATAATGATAAAACGAAAATACTGATCAAAATGAGTCTCTGTTTGCTATTCAATATGTTCTTTATGTTAATCATGCTGCCCTAAACCTTCTCATTATTTGTTTTAAGCTATCATAGCCGAATAAAGTGCCACCTAGTATGATCGCCGGGAAAAAATCAAATGCATGAGCGACAACAGCATAACTAAGGGCAGTTTCTTTTGAAACTCCAAAAAGCATAATTGATCCCATAGCCACCGCATGATAAACCCCCACGTTAGCCGATGTTGAGGGAATAATCATGCCAAATGTACCCGCTGAGACCACAAAAAAGTAAGCATAAAATGGGAGTGTCACACCAAAATTTGACAGAACAATATAAACTGTAACGCAAGTTAAGCTCCAAATAGCAAGAGTTAACAGTAAAAGCCATGAGGATTGTTTGAGGGAGTGAAATAATTGAGATGAGCTGATCAAATTATCAATGATCCGGTTTACTTTCAGCTCTATCTTTCCAGGTAAGTACTTCGTGAGACGTTTGAACTCCGCCAGATGATACAATGCAATGAAAATGGTAGCAAATCCAGATAAAATCAAGAAGATGGGAATAACGTTTGATTTAACATGTTTCGAGATCATATCTGAGAATAACACTGAAACACCCAAGAACATAACTATAATGATCAAATCGAACGCCCTTTCAATAGCAATCGTCCCCAACAGATAGCTTCTACTGAATTTTTTCTTTCGGGTGAGATATTCTGCTCTGGCTACTTCACCAATTTTAGCTGGAAGTAACTGGTTCAACATGAAACCATAGATTAATGCTTTAAAAGTCACTTTCATGTTTATTTGATACTTTTGCTCAATGAGATACTTCCACCGATAGGTTCTTACAAATACGTTTACAAGGTAGATAAAAAGCAATAAGGACATCGTTCTAAATGATAGTTGTTGAATGTTAGTCCATACTTGCCTAATATCCACAAATTTAATTAATGCCACCACCAACGACATACTGATCACGATCCCTAACACCACATGTATTAAGTTTCTGTTCGATTTAGTCATCCTTAGAAATCCTCTTCATTCCTTGATAAGTTAGGCGTGTCCTGCTAATCATTGTTCTGGATGTAACTTCGATAGAGTGCTTCAATAAGTGGTAAAACTCTACCCCACGTTAGCTGAGTTAGAACAAATTCTTGGCCAGCCTTTCCAATTCTTTCCCGCAATTCCGAGTCATTCATCAGTTCAACAATTTTTTCTGCGAGCCAATCTGGATCTCTGCTTTCAAGCTTTATAAAATGAACGCCATTTTTGAAAGGCATATCGCTACCAAAATTATCGTCGTAGGCATCCAGAATAACCGGAAGTCCGCTTGCCATAAGCTCTATGTTTGCTGAGCCAACGCCTTTACAGAATGGGACATTAGAAACAAATAAACACCCTAAATCAGCTTTTTCAATAAGTTCTGGTATTTTTGATCTTTGTACACCACCAGAAAACAAAACATGTTTTGCAATGTTATACTTTTCAATCAAAATCCCGATTTTATCACTAAACAGCGACCCAATAATCTGCAACTTTGCCGAAGGTATAGAAGAAACAATCTTCGGCCATGCCTCAATCAATTCCTTTCTATCTTTTCCAGAACTAACATGCCCCAAGGAAACAACTACATTGGTAGTTTCTCTGTAGTCTCTATCAATCTTTGCAAAATCTCCAAGACCTGATACCCCATAATGAATTGTCTTTACGCCTTTCTTGCGCTTATACCGCTCTTCAACATATCGTTCAGTTTCTCTATCACCTGTTATATAGCAACTTACATAGCGAGAAAAAAGAAATCTGACCACTGTTTTATCGAACAGCTCAAGTACTTTGTTTATAGCTCTATTCGCATGCTGTATGGGAGTAGTAAGTGAGCAAAAAAGAGGTATATTGAGCTTATGGGAAAAGTAGGCTGAGAGAAACACCAAATCAAATATGTTGTTACACTGGTGAATGATCTCGATTCTATTCTCCAGTAATATACTGCGCACTCTCTTGAAATTCGAGGGGAATAATGTGAAGTAGAAATCTGGAAAATTCATCCAAAGGCTGCTTTGCGATAATCTTAGCTTTTTCAGGCGATACACCTTGTATCCATCGGAGTGTATCTCAAACTCTTTATCAGTATCACTGGACATGGAGGTTATTACTATAACATTATGGCCTACTTTTGCTAACTGAAACGCAAGATCAAAGGTAAAAAGCGAAGAGCCAGTCAGTATGGGAGGGAAAATATTGTTTACCAAGCAAATATTCATTTCTAATCCTACATTTTATTGTTAGGTTTTCGGGATTTTCGACACAAAGTTACTTCTCTGATTCGTTGATGATTCTGGACACTTTTTTACAACCACGCATGATACGCATTATGGGTGTAGTTGAAATTAAACTCCAATTTGCTATGCAAATTTAGAGAAGGAATATTGTGTATCTCTAATCCAGTCAAAACCAAGTGATTGCTTTTAACGAAGTGGTTAACAAAAGACTTATATAAGTATGATGCAATACCCTGTCCTCTATACTTTGGGTCAATTACAAGATACCTTAAAGGGGCTACGCTTATATCGTTCAATTGAGTATATGTATAAGGCTTTTTACAGATAAAAATACCTGCAGGGGTTCCTTCAACCCGGTAAACGTACACCTCATCTCCATTAGTTATTGAGTTTTCAAACAGTGATTCGTAGATTCCACGGGGATTAAGAGAAGAGAAATTTTGATCCAAAAAAAACCTGCCACCTTCAAAATATGACTTTACCACGAATCTGTTTATGTCCTTGTAATCCGAAGGTTCAAAAAGACTAGCGCTGTGCCCTTTTGGAAGAGTAACATTATATCCCTTCCCAAAATAGAACCCATCTATCCAAGTTAAAATGTAGCGAAAACCATATCTTTGAAGTGCAGAATTGTGATATTCATTCCAGCTATCTGCATCAGAAAAAACAAATCTTGCTTCTGAAGCAAAGCTGATCATAATTTTCTTCACCATTTCTGTTGCCAATTCGCACTGGTCAGACATAGATAGGAAACTGTCAACCAGAAGATGCCCTATTTTATAGCAACCAAACTTAAAATATCTAGAGTCCCATTCTAATCTTTCAACACTTACAAACCCACATAGCTCTGTCTTATCATAGAATAACAAACAATTACAAGATTCGTTACTGCTTTGAATCTCATAAAGCAATTGGGCCTTAGCCATGCTCTGGGTAACATCAGGCCAACCCTGGTACTTTCTAATTGTAATCTGATCAATGAGATATTTCAAATCTTCTTGGCGAAGGCTTTTCAAATCTTCTATACTTGCTTTGACTGAAGAGAATTTACTCATTTTATATACTCACTGGCTAATGATATCGATATGATAGAGGGGGAAGGGCTTTGTAGTATTAACTCTGAATATAAGAAACCAGCTTGTTTCACACCAAGCTTTTCAACCGTTTCAAAATTAGTTTCATTTCGTCTATAGGTCTGGCGGGATTGCCCATTACTCTTGCATTGTCTGGCTGACTGGCAACAACAACGCTACCCATTCCTGTAAACACATTATTACCGATTGATATTCTATCTATAATTACGGTATTAGCTCCAAACCAACATCCATTTCCCACAATTACACTTCCACAGATCATAGAATGTCCTATAATCACGTTATCCCTACCAAGCTTTGCATTGTGAGCTACGTAGCATCCTACATCAAGTTTTGTACCCGAGCCAATTATTGTGTCTCCCAAAGTGCCTCTGCCAATATCGCAAAGTGCATCTATCCGAACATTATCTTCGATTAGAACTCCACCAATATGAGGGAATTGATGCCACACACCTGATTCATCCTTGGTAATGTTCACCCCTTCCGAACCGATGATGCAGCCACCCTGAATGTAAACATTCTTACCTATGCGCACATTATCACATATTTGCACATTACCTGATATCACAGTGTCTTCATCTATAGTAACCCTACCAATAACGGATAAGGGACCAATATACACATTTTCACCGATAATAGCTTCAGGATGAATTATAGCAGTTGGATGTATGCCATAAACTTGCGGTTCGGTAAAAAACCATTTTACGATTTTCAAGCACAAAAGCTTAGGGTTCTTTACTTGGATGATAACCTTGTCAGTTAGCCTAGCCTCAGCAATATCCATCGTGTCATCGCAAACTACAATCCTTGCAATGGTATTCATTGCAAGGTTAAGCTTATCGGGATTTGCAGGATGAATCCAAATCAAAGAGTCCCGGTCTTCCTCAAAGCAAGGCTTAACATGCTTAATCCACACATTTTCGCAGTTTCCCTTGATGGTAACCTCGCAATCTATGCGTTCAATAATCTCAGCTAGTGATATCAGTTTCGACTGTGATTTCATTTGTGATTCTCCTTGTCCTGCAATTTCTTCTTTAATAAATTAAAAAAGTCGTCGCCCACCTGCTCCTCGTAAGTAGAATTAACAGAGAAGGTTCTGTGGATTTCTTCTGCGTACCTGATAACACTCTCTGGCATTACTGAATCATAACCATATCCGTGATCAGAAAAGTGCATCGGATGAAAAACAATCTGTATCATAGTATCATGAACACGATTGATGAAATCATAGATGTTCTTGCCACGGAAAGAAAATCTCGAGTCTGATATATAATTGGCATCAGAAAACAAATCAGATTTATAAGCATTGACGTAACCCTCAAAGAAGGGGTATGTACCATGAATACTTGGATTATGCAAACTTACGCTGGAAATTTCATTCCCAATAGCAAACGACAACGCATCTATTTCATGATTAAAGGTTTCGTTCAGGTCATCATCATATAGGGTTGGATCAAAGTGCAGACCTATTTCATGTCCCATGCTACACATTTCTCGCAGCATGATTCTATTGCTTTTGCTTAAGATATTGTAACTTGGGCATGAAGTCATAACGAAATATGTTGTGAGCACTTTTTCCTCGTATTCTATAGTCGCTAGTTTGTGAGCCAGTGCAATGTCGAAATCAACATCATGCCTTAACAAGAAAACCTTATCACCGCTCCAGTCCTTAAATAACTGGAAATCAGCAATTTGTTTCATTTGGCGTAGAAGTAGTCTGTAACTATCGTAGGAAAAAATAAAGTTATTGCTTTCGTTTATCATATCAGAGCCTTTTTTATCAAATATGGGCAGTGTAACTACAAAATCAATCATTGTGTTCGTCTCTAATAGCTATGAGGAAGTTCCCATTATTGTATCCATTTTGTTCATCAGATACACGACATCATCATTGCTCAATGATGGATATAAAGGCAAAACCAAACCTCTTAAATATGCATCTAAAGCATTGGGGTATAACTCCTGGCAGTTGTAACCATATTTGGCAGAATAATATGTTTGATATGGCATGCATTGTGCTCCATAGTTTGAGCCAATGCCAACTTGTTTTAGCTGTTGGATTATCTCGTCTCTGTTACCTTGTACCATAACGTGAAACGATTGCCAAGTGTGATTCTTGTGCTTTGGATAAGAAGGTAACTTAATCACTTTGCAATCTGCAAGTTGTTGAAGATATGTTTCGGCTAAGGCACGTTTTTTTAACAATATCACATCAAATCGTTGGAATTGACTATAGACCATCGCAGCTTGAAAATCAGTCATCCGATAATTGTAGCCAGCCTCAACAAAATCCATTTTGCCATCTACCATTTGAATCCCATGATTGCGAAGAATTCTAAGTTTTTCAGCCAATTGATCATCATTCGTAACTAATAGCCCGCCTTCGCCACTGGTGATATTTTTCCGTGGGTGAAAGGAAAAAGAGCCAACATCACCAAATGTGCCAACATACTTATCATTTTCTGTAGCACCAAGAGCGCAAGCGGCATCTTCAATTACCTTTAGCTTGTATTTGTTAGCCAGTTTTACTAATGCACTTATATCACAAGCAATTCCAAATTCATGAACTGGAATAATAGCTTTTGTTTGGGGAGTTATTGCTTGCTCAATTTGAGCTACGTCAATATTGAAATCATCGAGCTTAATATCAACAAAAATCGGTTTCGCTCCCACAATCTCGACCACATTCGCCGTAGCCATATACGAAAAAGCGGGAACAATCACTTCATCGCCAGCACCAATGCCCAGTGCGATCAGGGCAAGGTGGAGGGAAGCTGTTCCATTGGATACTGCTATTGCATGCTTGGCATGCAAATAGTCGGCAATGTTGTTTTCGAGTGTTTCAACCCACTTTCCTTGCACCAGCATTCCTGAACGCAGCACTCCAACGACAGCGTCAATGTCTTCCTGCCTTATTTCGGGTACCATCAAGGGTATTGTTCTGGATGCTAACATCGATTCTATTACTCTCTAAAATACTCAGCAGTTTTAATGATACCTTCTTCAAGACCAATTTTCGCTTCAAAGCCCAATAGCTCTTTGGCTTTTAAGATGGAAGGGATTCGGAGCTCAATGTCTGCTGATAAAGCTGGTTTGAATAGTATCTTAGAATCAGATTTTAGAACCCTACAAATCGTCTGGGCTAGCCCAAAAATAGTAACAACATCCCTAGCATTCCCGATGTTAAAGGAGTTTCCAATTGCCAATGGGTTCTCAATACACTGCATGAGGCAATCCACAAAATCATCCACATAGCACCATGCTCTAATCTGATTACCATCACCATACATGAAAATATCTTCATTTTTCAAGGCTCGTTTAATGAAAATCTGTAAAGCACCTTCACCAGTTTGACCAGGTCCATACACATTAAAGGGTCTGACAGAAACAGTGGGGAGGTTAAATTCTTTATGGTAGGCAAAAGACAGATGCTCACCTGCAAGTTTACTTACTGCATATGTCCAGCGAGCTTCTCCAGCACTTCCAGATACTGTATCATCATCTTCGCTTGATTTAAAAGCCCTGTTGCCAAACACTTCAGACGTAGAAAAATCCACAACTCGATCTGTAATATTATGAATCCTGGCAGCTTCTAAAACATTTGCCGTTCCAATCATGTTTACTCTCATTGTCTTGGTGGGTTTTTTTATTACCGTATCAATACCTGCTATAGCAGCTGCATGTATTACGATATCAGCATTATCCATTGCCGACAAAACTGCAGGATAATCCAAGACATCACCATTAATGAATGTTAAGTTGGGATGATTAAAATACTCACTGTTACTAAGTGTGTCACGATGAAGATTGTCAAAAGCGATAATTTTGTTATTGTCTATCAATCTGCCAATAAGAATATTAGCGATAAAACCGGCACCACCTGTGATAAAAAGAGTTTTGTTTTTGATCATGATTTTAACCTCGATATTACTTTATGATTATTTAAGGGCGAGTAGTATGCATCGCTTCGAGTTATCTTTTAAAACTGGAAGAGCTACATTCAATATTGATTATTTATTTAGAGTGGAAAGGAGAGCTAATCATAAGTTTACCCAATCCAGCTATTGATTTCGAATTCTAATCCACTTGGACATTTTCTCAAAAAGCATATCCGGGAATTTTATAGGGAGCAAGTATTGGCAAACTTAAAGTTACTCTTTGAAATATTCAATCAACTTTAAAATGTGACACAGCTTCGCCCCGTTGCTTATGCAAATATTTACTTAAGTGCCTCATTCGTGTTGAGTTACAATGTTACAAAACTATTATCTGTTGGGAGAACTTAGCCCCAAAAGCTTTGTGTTGTATGATGGAGTGATGATTGAAAAAGTTAACTTCTGTGATCTCTTGTCCCAAAAAGGACTGGGAATATTTTATCAAGTATGTGTCAAGAGGCTTATCTATTCTATAAATTAGGCAGTTAATCATCGTCACTCTTCATCTCACTCTTATGTTTTATCTTGAGCGCAAGGATGGTAAGCAAGCTTATCCTGTCAATGCTTTTTTCTTGTTCCTCTCTTATACGCACCACTAACAAACTAAGCTTATCAGGCTATAATTCATGACACCCATGATAAAACAGCAAAATCATGTTTAAAGATGAGGGATTCCCCTATTGCGGTATCTTCTTCCGGTTTGCACCATTACTGCTTAGCGTTGTGAAACCCTTTGTATCTCTTTGTTACGCTTTTGCAGGTTGTTGCTTTACTACATTTTTTATCTTTGTCTCTTCAGCAGCATCGGAGTGCTGCGATACACTGGAATTACAGGGGTCTCGCCTGTACTGGATGTACACGCGTCCCGCTTGTTTCAGCAGGCAAGATGTCTGCCCTTCCTGCCTGTCTTTCCTGTATAGGCGAGTCGCCTATAGCTCCAGATAACTAGAATTAAGCCTAAACAGGTTGAATTGCCCTATCATTGCCCACTCATTGTCTATGTGGAGGGCAATGAGTGGGCAATGATAGGGCAATTCAAGCAAGATTGCTACACTCCTACAGATAGTGTGTTTTAGGGATAAATATGGCTCTCTTTGCTCTTTTACTCTTTGTTAATTAATCTTTCATTATGACGCGGTAGTCCATCCTGCCCCATGGCTTTAGCTAAGGCTATGCTTTATCTCCGCAGCAACGACTCCAGACTTAATTTACAAATAGCGCAGCATTTCGCGATCTATAACCCCTGCATACAGCTCAATATACGGTTTAACAGGGCTGAAGTTGATTTTTGGGAAGAACACTTCTTCAATCTGGAAAAAGCCCACCGAGGCGTTCATTTCCACGGTGATGCAGATGGGTTTTTCTTCGCCTTTAGTAATCTTCACTTTCTGGATGGAAGATGCCGAGGTGCGGTGAATATCACCAATGCGGGTTTTCATGGAGAGCATACTGGGGATGCGTGCTCTGCCTTTTTCCATGTCGCTACCATCGCCGATAAGCACCAGTCCTGCTTCCAGGGAGTGTATCTTGCGGGTTGCCATGTGCCCAAAGATGCCTTCGATAGCGATGGAGCGGATAGCAGTTTTGGTCATATAGTCACTATCGGGGTGTAAGATATCCAGAATGCGGTCTATGTAAGGCAATGCCAGTTGGATGCTTAGCAGTTCATGTGTATCTCTGGCGATGGTCATGCCCAAGTCGTGCAGCAGAGAAGCCATGATTACGGCGGCAAGGGAATCGTCGGCAGTGCCCACTTCTTCTTTTTCCAGATTCATTTTAATGCCAGCCTCGTTTAGTAGCTTGAACATCTTAATGGCGTTCAAGGTGGCGGTGCGCATGTGAACAGGACCGTGGTCGTTATAGCCCAAGCGTTTGATGGATACTATGTTAGCATATTCCTGCACTACTTGAATTTCGGGGTCGTCAAAAATAAGCTCGGCGGTTTTAAGTGCCTTGCCTGAGAGCAGCTTCATGATGCGGGTTTCCAAGTGTTGTTGTTTAACTGATTTATACATAAGTCTTTAATCTCCTAAAATCTATTCAGCATCTTGTTAACTAGATTGGTAACCGATGAAACCGCAGCAATGGCGATGGCAATAGTTCCAGCAATTAGCAGGGTTTGCAGGATGCTTTTAGAGGCTTGCACGTTGTTTCCGGCAATGTAGTATTGCATGGATACGAACAAGCCACGCCCTGGCACCAAAGGAATAATGGCACAGGTAACAAATACTGATACCGGCGTTCGCAATCTGGGAGCCACAAGTTCCGCATAGATACACACTAAGATAATCGCAATGAACACCGAAAACAACATCGATTTGCTGTAGTAAAGCATAATAAGGTAAAATGCCCAGCATAAGCCGCCACTAAGAGCGGTGTAAAAAACCTTGATTCCCTTCAGGTTTACGCGGATGGAAAAGCCCAAGATAGCCAAAAAAGCCCAGCAGAATTGCATGAAAGTAAGGTAATCAAAAGGTCTCATCAATAGCCCCACAATGCCCATATCTTAAGCATAGAGCCGCTGCCTGCCACTATCCCCACTGTGATAAATACAGCCTCCATGCCACGGGCAGTTCCTGATACTAAATCGCCACTCATCGTGTCACGGATAGCGTTGGTGATGGATAAACCCGGCACCAGTAGCATAATCCCGCCAATGATAATGTTATCCAAACGGATGTAGGGAATATACACGTCCATCAGCTTGGCAATGAATACTATAAGAGCTGCTGCAAGGGCGTTTAAGAGGAAGTTATTGAAAGAAAGGCGGGAAAGAAACTTCATGCCATAGCTAACGATGATGCCAATTAGCACGGCTATGGCAAATTCTACCCATGCTCCGCCAAACAACAGACAAAAGAACCCGCTGGTAGCACCGCCACAAAGGCTTCTAACCCAGGTGTGCCAAGCCTCCGTTATGTCTATTTTATCTAGCTCAGAGCGAAACTTGCGGGCATCCATGTTGCTTCTGCCATTGGGGCAATCCTCTTCATCCAGACAGTTTACCAGCCTGCTAACTTGGGTTATCTTGCCCAAATCAATAACCCGGTTCTCAATGCGCTTAATGCTGGTGCTTATGCTGCCTTGGCTGTCGTTCACGCTGATAAATATACCCGTGGGGGTTACAAAGGATTCGGTATTGGGATAACCAAAACCTGCGCACACCTTTAGCATCATCTTTTCCACCCGATTAGTGGCAGAACCGCTTTGCAGAAGGATGCGCCCCACTTCTAAAGCAAGCTCGGTAGCTTGTTTAACGCTTAAGTTATTCATCTTCATCACCTAATAGCTCCAAAATCTCTGGAGCTAAACCTAAAATGGTGGCAATCTTAACCGCACATTGAGGTGGCTGGGAAGTTCCCCTTATGGGAACAAGAGCGTAGTCCATAGCTTCGGAAAGCAACTTTAAACGGCTCTTCATGTCCGCTTCAGGCAGCTTTTGCAGACTGCTAAAGTCCTTCTCCGCAATGCCTTTGATGCTGAAGTGCGATATACCATCCAGCTTAGCAGGAGCAGAGAAATGAGTGGTAGCCACCAAAGTATGTTCTGTGGAACTAAGGTATTCTATCACTGCCGAGCAAAGGGCTTCGCCTTCTGCGGGGTTAGTGCCCTTGGCAAATTCATCAAGCAACATAAGTGTCTTTCCCTTGCGCTGCAAGGCAGCATTGAAGGCAACTACCTCCCTGCCGAAAGAGCTAAGGTTCTCGCTGTTATCTGTGGAAGTATGGTTGTAATAGATATTGTCATAAACGGGTAACTCGGCTTTCTGTGCAGGCAGAGGGATGCCCTTGGATGCCAAATAGCAAAGCTGACCAAGGGTAATAAGCGCAGTGCTTTTCCCGCCCATGTTGGGTCCGGTAATTAGGTTAGTTGCCTTTTCCAGCCGAATATCAAGGGCTTGATAGCTTCTGTTGTTAGCCTCAAGATACAGCCATAGTGGAAGATTCACGGCTGCTTTCAGTTTGATGCCAGGGAAAGGTATATCATCAGCTAACAGCTTGGGGATACAGCAGCTATACTTATGGGCGAACTCTGCCAGATAGAAATCCCAGCTTAGTTCTCCGGCACTTGTATAGGCTGTTTCTAAATCCTTAAAATGGGCTTTTATCTGCTTGCTCAGCTTTTGCAGGATGTTTGCCTCTTCCTCTGTTATTGTGCCTTTGATAGCTTTCAGCTCTTGTTTTATGGCTAAGGCGTTGGCGGAATCGGCAAGGCGGAAACTGTAATTGGCAAGGTTTTCGTTGAATACAATGAAGTGCTTGGTGGCAAGAAGCTTGGCAAGCTCTTCCTGCCTGTTTCGGGAAAGCACGAATTCTTCTTTTAGCTTAGACATATCAAGGGCTTGGCGGGCAGCAACCAAATCCCGCTGACGCTCTTCCTGCAAGTGCCTACTGGAGTTTAGCTGCAAATCCAGCAGCTTGGCTAAAGGCAAAGAGTATTTGGGTGAGATTCTAAAGGTGGGAAGTCCGTTGCCATCAGGATCCAGCAGCTTAAACAAAGCACTTAAGTTCGGCATAGGATGCAGGGTTTCCAAAGCATGCTCCTTTAGGACAGCACACATCTGTTGATACTGCCACAGGAAGTTCTTAAGCTCGAATAACTCGTGCAATTGCAGGCAGTCTGCTTGCTTTATCTGGCTTAGGGCAAGCTCCTGAAAGTGGCTAAAGATATCCTCCAGCTTGGCTTTCGTGGGCTTATTCTGCGTAATCAACTCGATAAACAAGCTGCAATGCCGATATTCAGCAGCAAGCTCAGTTAGCTTAACATGCTGCCTGGCAAGCTTATGCCGCTTAATAGACGCAGCAAGCTCTCCCTTGGCTTCAATTAAAGCAAAGAGTTTATCAAGTCCCAAGCTCTCACGTAATTCTTTCATAATTTGCTGTTATCCTTTCTCTGGTAGATTCTTTGGCATGTAGCAGGACTGTCAATCTTTTTGTGTAAGGCTTGTCCTAATAGTGCCGTCCATAGTGCTACGAAGGGGGATTTGGGCTTGCCTGTAACGCTGTACTGTTTCCTCGTGTGGGAATCCGAAACGGTTATTTGCGGAGGTGCATAGCCAAGCTTCTTGGGGCTTGGTAAGCCGAAGAAATTCGCTGGAACTGCTGCCTCTGCTGCCGTGATGTGGCACTTTCATGTAATCGCAAGCTAGCTCCTGTGGATACTTATGAGCAAGATAGTCTTCGCTTACTTCCCCAATATCACCGGTAAAGAGGATTCTTTGTCCCTCGGCATCTAAACGGCAGACCAGCGAGCGTTCGTTCTCGTCTCTGGTAAAGAAACCTTTATCAGGATGCAGGAACTTTAGCCGAGCTTCACCTATCGCAAAACTTAACGTATCAGAGACAATATTCACAAAGCGAGGCTTAAAATAAGGACGCGAGGCAAAGAACTGCCACAAAGGCTGGAGTGCCGTATCATCAGAGACAATCACGTGCTCCACTTTAATGCTACGCAGCAGAGATAGCATACCCCCAAAATGGTCTGAATGAAGGTGGGTGAGCACAAGGTAATCCAGCTTAGTAATGCCAGATCTGCCCAGCCAGGGCAGCAGAACTTTTTGCATCCAGCTATCGTTTAGCAAGGATTGTTCTTCCGGACTATAATCAGAATAAGCAAAGCCTTTTCCTCCGCCGGTATCGATTAAAATGCTTTTGCCGCCTTCCAAGCGGATTAGGCTGCAATCTGCCACTCCGCAGGAGAACACATGAATGTCCGAAGTATTGCGGTTATTGATGGGCAGGAAAAACAAAGCTGCTCCGATTAGCAAACAAGGCAGGGCAATGATAAGGGCGTACTTGAACTTGCCTCTGATAAGCAGAAAACTCCAGGCTATCACAACTGCCAATGCTAATACATGGCTGCGGCTGAGATAGCATCCATCCAGATTGAAGGGCATTTGTGCGCCTTTAGTAACAAGCATTTGCCACTCCTGAATAAGCGCATTGTAACATAGGCTAAAGATATGACAGAGATAAAAACCCTGTGGAAGCAGCAGGATTAAGAACGACAAGGGCAATAATGCGCCGATTATGGGCAAACCGACAATATTGGCTAGAACACCATTGAAAGAGGCTCTGCCAAAATAGTACAAGGTTAGGGGAGTGATGGCGAAACTTACCAAAACAGAAAGCAGGATACCCTCCACCATGTGTTCCATACCTCGCTGCCAGGGGTGTTTCATCAGATTGTCACCAGAAAATAGATGAATCCTCGGTAAGCCAAAGAGGATTACTGCTATGCAGATGAAGGACATCTGTAAGCCCACTGAGAAAAGCTCTGCGGGGTTTATCAAGGTGATAAGTAGCAAGCTAAAAGACAAGCTCTGTGCGCCGGAGAGGGGACGTTGCAGCCAGCGGGCAATAATGCCAGTGCCAATCATAATAATCGCCCTGGTTATAGGCGGAGCCCAGTTATCAAGGGCAGCAAACAGTAGGATTAAAGGCAGGAAAATCAGCTCCGCTATTCCCCTTCTTACAACTATGCGCAACAGGCTTATCAGCACCAGATAGATAAACCACACATGCAATCCACTAACCACAATCAGGTGCATAATGCCGGATTGGCTAAGTTCGTTGCGATACTTTCTTTTAGCGGCGGGGTCGCTTAGCAACAAGCCTTTTGCCCAGCCAGCATTTGCGCCAAGCTTGTTGTCCAGATTGTTAAGCATACTCTGCCGCAAACGGGCAACGGCGTAAACTATGGGGCTTGGTTGCAGCCTTTCTGCTTTGTTACGTTGAAAGCCAATGGCAGAAAAGCGGCTGGGGTAAATCTGCAAGATAGGGTCGTTGCTTATAGAGCCAAGCTCCACCATGCTTTTGTACCTTTCGCCCGCAACCATAGGCTGAATGCTATAAAGTATCAGAACGTCATCAAGTGGATAATCGGCAAGACTTTCCATGCGAATGGCATAGCTGTTATCGCCGCTGGACAAGGTTTGCAGAACTCTAAAACTAATTGGCTGCTGAATACTGCGTTTGTTCTTTAATAACACAGATAGCGGAGATGTTTGAACAGCCTGAGTTGAGATGCGTAAGCCTCCTAAACAAAGGAAAAGCAAGATTAGCAGCCATGTTCGTATTTTAGCTAAGAAAACAGCGCAGACAAGCAAAACCCCTGCCGCAATGAGCAAGGGAATAAAAGGCAGAGACAAATGACGCAGCAGAACCATCCCCGCTGTCCATGCCAAAACAGGTAACAGCAACGGAGCAGGAGCAGCCCTGGAAGTAGCCATCGATTATGAACTATTTACGGTTAAAGAAACCTAAGATAAGCCCCAGCGCAAGACTCCACAAGGCAGCAAGCCCAATCCGATAAGCATCGGGCAACATAAAAGTAACGGTGTGAGCAGGAATCCAGAACCAAATTAGCGAAAAGATGCCCTTATGTAGGTTTTTCCAGTTCTTGTGCTTTTCGGGGATGTTATCCAAAACACGGTGCATCAGCACCAGCGTAATCCCAAACTGGAGGTTCATGAAAGCACTGATAGCAAAGGCTTTGCCAAAGTTGCTTAACTGGGGCAGCATGCCGTGCTCTTCCAGATAGCCCACATAGCCAATAAAACCCTTGAAGGCATATTTAATACCAATGGCAAGAATAGCCCAAGTAACCATCTTCCATAGGGTTATCGCAAAACTAAAGGGGTATTTAAAGCTCTTGTTTATCACCCATTTGGAGATAACTTCTCCCAAAGTGCCCAGAATGGCAAACTGCACCATTGCCGAGTATATCGGCATCGTGTGCACCCAATGTGCGTAGCCCGTAAGCAAGTTTTGCATGATAGCATTCATATTTATCACCTTATGTTATTAATTCTATCTGTAGTATCTCTTTTACTAACCACCGAGAACACCGAAAGCACCGAAAATGACACCTTTCCACTTCATTACTTTGTTACTTTGTTACCTCCGCAGCATTGCGCTATACTTTAGGGTACTTTTCTTTCGTAGAGCGAGATTTCGGCTTTGTAGGGTCTTTCGCCTTCTTTTAGTGTACGGTTCAGTTTGTCCAGCATCTTGCTGCGTTTGGAAGAACTGTTGGGCTGGATATTGATGTTGAACAAAGCACTGGCAAGTTCTTCATTTTGGGTATCCCAAACCCTTGCCATCAGGTTGATGTTTAGTTCAATACTACTTTTATTGGCAAGCACATACTCCAGCTCGATAAACTGGCTGCCGCTACGGACAATGCTAACTGACGAGATTTCTATCTGATTACGCACTCGTTTGATGCTGCTGCGCTGAATCCAGATTCCAATTACTGCTCCTATGATAATGATAATCACCACAATTTCTTTCAATTTGTAGCGGCGGGGGAATTCCATGCGGTCAACTATCGGCATTTAAAACCTCTTCTTAATAGTGAAGCTGCCATCCGGCGTAAAGCTTGCTGCTCCAATTTTCTTGGTATTCTGCACTGTAGCCAAGCAGTAAACGGTGATGGGCAAACATATCAATCAGCAGGGTGTTATCGATGCTGCTGCGTTTGGTAACTGTTCCCTCAAACCATTTAGCAGTACCGGTTGTAGAATGCCCTGCAAAGACATCGTTATAATTCTGTCGCCAATCGCTGCCATAGCTTCCCTGTTTGCTGTAAGAAACCTTGGTTTGAAGGATTTTGCTATGCGGAAGAGGCAACAATATACCGCAGCTAACATCCACGATATTAGAGCCTTTGGGGTAGCCCAAGCTGCGCCCATCATGTGAATACATAGTATGGTTCATATAGTGTGTGTAGGTAAAAGGACGCACTGCGGTAAGCTCTAAAGTAACGGAAGGAGCTGCACTGCAAGGAATAAAGGAAGGCAGAGTGTATCTTGCTCCCCCTTGAATGGCGTACTTATTACCCCACCAAGAGGTGAATAGTTTGTTGTAGCTGAATTCATCGAGTGCCATTTGCCCGTATAGCAACAAGCTGGGGAATGCCTGAAGCTTGGCACCGCCAAAGACCAAAACATTGTCCCTATCGCCAAGATTATGCTCGCTGGCACGCCAAAAAGCATTGGGAATGAGGTAGTTTACATCAATGCCTCTGTTGCCGTAAACCACGCATTCACCGATAAAGAGCTTGAAACTAACTGTGGGATGGTAGCTTAGCTGGTGCATGGCGATGAACTTGTCTGGATAGTTTTTTTTGTTTACATAGGGGCTGGTATAAATGGCATATACACTATCAGCTTTCAGGGAAGCATGGATGAAGGATACATTGAAATCACCAATTCTACCTTCGGCAAGTAGATACGCATAATCGTTAACGCTGTCGTTCATTATTATGCTTCCACTTATGGAGTTCCCTATGGGAAATTTACCTCTGCCGATAGCCGCACTATAGTTATTTGTGTTATAGCTGATATCGGCTGTAATATTGTCCAGACGAATTGTGGCGGTATTATCCATTATCTCTCCATCCACTAATTCAGAGTGCAGCGCAGAGGCTTTATCCCCAGTGAACAAACCGTTCCACCAATAGGTGTTTAAGTCCAAATGTTTACCCAAAGCCGCCTTTATCAAGTAGCCTTTATAGAGGAACCCATAATCCTGGTCGCCCATGCTCTGCTCGTAACCCGCCTGAATATTAAACTCAGCTTTGAACAACGAATCCGGGCTTTGATAGGCTATCAGGCTATGGCGGGCTTTACCGATTCTGAAAGCATCCACAAAAGCATCACTAAAACGGGGGACGCTGGCAAAGGGATGATACAAGCCTGTTCCATAGGTGGAGATATCAGCTTCACGGGGGTTTTCGGGGTAGTTTAACAAGCTATAATACAGGTTATTGCGGATTTCTGGATTAAAGGCAGAGCCGGGGATATAGCGCAATGCACTAAGAGAACTGGATATAATGCAAAGCAGAATAATCTTAATTATCTTGGTCTTCATGTATCCCGCTGTGACATATCTGAACCAATTGTTCCACTTCTTTCAGGCTGATTTTAAGCTCTTTGGATATCTCACGCATCGACCAACCATCGGAAAGCAGTTTACTTACCATGCTGCATAAGGTCTTGGTATCCAGCGATGTACTGCTTTTTATAAAAGGACTGGGTTCAGGTTCAGGCTTTCTTTTACGTGTAACAGCAAAAACAAATATGATTACCGAAATGGCAAGCAAAAAGCCCAAGAGAACCAGCTTGGGGATTACACCCAACCAATTGATGGGGCATATCGCAGGAGCTTGTTTTGTTTGAACCAATGCAGAAACTTCGGGTACTTTTGCAGGTTCAGCAGAAACTGGCGGAGGTGTTTGCACATTATCCGTTTCCTCTATCGCGATTGGAGGAGGAGGGGGAAGAGGCTCTTCCTCACCATGCAATACAGCCATAAGCTTTTTTGCTTGTTCAAAATAGGGTGCACCCGTGGGGATGTAAAATAGCTTTTCTGAAGCACGTGAGCTACCTCTTTTATGCAGCAATACAGCCCATTTGTAAAGAATCTCGCTATCCTGACGGTAATCTATATGTAAATCGCTATATGTTTTGTCTGCACTGTTAAGTTTGCCAGTATCGCTGTAAAAAGCCGCTATATCAAGCCTTTCTTCTCTATTGGGATTGTTTTTAAAGATATCCACTGCAACTCTGCGGGGGTATGTAAAACTACTGGTTTCATAGCGATAAGCTTGTTTAACAGTAATGTGAAGGACGTCTCCATCCTGTTCTATGGCAGAAACCAAATTGCTGTCTTTGGTGGCAATACGTGCCTTACTATTGCTGATGAAATTATCAAGCTTAAAATCCAGGCTGCCGGGGTTGGAACTAATTTGATAAGTTCCATTGGCACTTAAACCAATAACCACCCTAACCACTGCACCACTATAGTCTTCCATATTTACAGAGGTAATCCCCACAGATGCGACGAGCAACGTAACTGCAAAAAGAAACATTAGCATCAGGGTACTTCTTTTCATCTTCATAACTCCTTATTATATAAAACCATTTTATTAAGACACCGGATTGCCCGATAAATGGGACAATATATCTCCAGTGATTAATTCGTAAGCATCTATAGCTATTTGTAGTTCTTCGTTGGTGGGAATCACCAGGATGGTGATGGGAGAGTAATCCTGAGATATAATCCCCGCATTTGCCCCAATCTGGCTATTCAAATCGCGGTTAATATGAATGCCTATATTTTCCAGACGGCTGCAAATCCGCTTGCGCATGCTGACGCCAAATTGCCCAATACCACCCGTAAACACTATCATATCCACTTTTATAAGGTTAGCCACGTATGCTCCAATATAACGGCGAATGCGGTACGCATAGGTATCCAAAGTCTCTATGGCATCCTGATTTCCTTCCAAGGCGGCAGCTTCAATATCGCGTAAGTCGCTGGAGATACCAGATAAGCCAAGCAACCCGCTTTTCTTGTTAAATATGTTTTGCAGCTCGTGAAAATCGAAGCCTCGCTCTTCCAGATAAAAGATAATACTGGGGTCTAGATCACCGCTGCGGGTGCCCATCATCAAGCCTTCCAGCGGTGTGAAGCCCATGGATGTGTCTATGGAGCGTCCCGCCTGAATAGCTGTGATGGAAGCTCCATTACCCAAGTGGCAAGTTACCATATTGGTGTTTTCCACGCTGCGCTGCATCATTTGCAGGGCAATCCCCGCCACATAGCGGTGGCTGGTGCCATGAAAACCGTAACGGCGAATGCGGTACTTTTCGTAAAATTCCCGTGGGATTCCATAGAGATAGGCACTGGGAGGCAAAGTTTGGTGGAAGGCTGTGTCGAAAACCGCAACCTGGGGGATATCCTTGAAGATGGCTTCCGCTTCCATTATGCCAGTTAAATTAGCAGGATTATGCAAGGGGGCAAGCTCACAGTTTATCTCTATGGCTTTCTTAACGTCTTCATCAATAACGATGGAAGCGGAGTATTGTTCTCCGCCATGAACCACTCGATGCCCGATACCCGTAATATCCGTGATGCTGTTTAAAATGCCCTTATCTTTATCCAATAAAGCAAGCATCATCTGCTCAAAAGCCATGCGGTGATCGGGAATAGGCATGGTCTTTTCGTATTTGGTGGAATTGTATTCCTGACATATTCTGCCAACTGGCAGCCCTATGCGCTCCACTAAACCCTTACCCAAGCTCTGCTTAAGCGGCATCTGGTATATCTCGTATTTTAGCGAGGAACTGCCACAATTGATAACGAGTATCTTCATCAGTTTTCTTTCCTAATACTTATTTCAATCAGATAATCAAAATGGAAAGCCTTATATCCATCTTGAGAATCACGATTTTCACTGTTTTTAGTATCGTATATTATGGCAAGGAATTTCTTTCTTGCCAGTCCCCCATCTTTCGGGAAAAAAGCAATTTCTTGGGTGAAATAGGTTGAATAGAAGTGCGGATTTGCTATGCCCTTGCTCCAAATCCATGTAATCGCCTTGTGAATCCCAGGTGATTCCCTCGTGACGACGTGGGAATCACCTGGGAAGTTCCTCCGCAAAACAAGAGCTTGAAGCAAGACCGCAAGTTAACATTGTAGAGTAGCATTCCAATGCTGCTGAAAGCACGTAGCAAAGCAGAGGTATTTGTTTAACCACATAGAGAAACAAAAGAACTACATTTACAAAGAGTAAAGGAGTAAAAGAGATTCACAGAACTAAGAATTGAGATGAACCTTAATTCTTAATCCTTAATCCTCCCCCCCCCTCGACCTCTCGACTTCTCCACTTCGTAAACTATATTTGCCTACATTTCAATATATTACAGAGATTCTGGTTAACACTTTTAGAAAAACGATACTAATCTATATAGGAGGAACAAAATGAAAAGAAAACGCAAGTTAACCTTGAAGGAAAAACGATGTTTGTTGATGTTTGTATATGAGGCAAAACTTGTACGGGATTTGTTAAAGAAGATTTATGGATAGTCGTGGTGTTGCAGGAAATCAACAATATGGGGAAATATAACTACAATGATACTACAATAAAGCTTGCCATATTCGCCGAATAATTAATCCTTGGGACAGGTTATATTTTATGCAAATTAACAGTTTACCATATAAAGAGAATATGACGCTAGCTTGCAAAGTGAGATTGTTTTACTTTAGCCCATGTTTTTGTGCTATTTCACCTTGCAGGGGAACATTTATTGCTTTAACTTAAATTTAAGCAGGAGATGAACATAATGAAAAAACTCATTTCTACTCTATTAAGCTTACTTGTAATCGGGCTTATGTTTGGCTCAATAACCCAAAGCCCAAACGGTTACAATTACCTTTACACGTATAATAATGCACAATATACTAATTTTTCCATTGTAAATAGGGATGCTATATCATTGTCCTACGGTGAAACGGATATTGTGTACAGCCAAAACGTAGATACCATTGTAAATGTATCTGCCGATAACACGCAGATACCAATAGCAATTAGCCTGCCCCAATACCCAGCGGGTGCTTATCGATTCAATATAAGCATTGATAATCAACGGTTTGAAAACCAATCTATTCGCACTTGGAGCAATACTCCTCTGCAATTCATGACTCCGATTTTGAGTTATGGAGTTTATAACCTTACCATAGATGTGATTGATACCGCAGATTCTACTATTGTCAGCGATGAAATTTGCTTTGCTGTTATGGATAGGGATACCGTTTACCATAATCTTCATGGTGATGAGCTTATCGTGAAACAAACGGGCATATCGAATTTGAATGCTATAAAACCAGTTATGTTTGTAGAGGGATTTGATATAAATATAGACAGCAGTTCCAGTTTTATGAGCTCACTTGTTGCCAAATGGCTGCCAAGTTTACCAAATTCGGAAGTTTATCTTCTGAAGCTTGCAGAGGGTACCAGAAACATGCGTGATAATGCTATGGTAGTTTTGGCAGCACTTAGGTATATTCATGACAAACAATCCACAACCAGATTAGTGGAAGGTACAAAGGTGTTTGGTTATTCTATGGGAGGTGTCTTGGCAAGGTATGCATTAGCCTTTGCAGAAGATAATAATGTGGAGCATTATTGTTCCCAATACATATCTCTTGATGCCCCTCATAGGGGCGTTGCTTTGAATCAAAATGTTCAACATTTGGTCGATCACCTGAAAGATGCACTTAATGACGTACATAATCATAATGCAGACGCTTGGAAGGATAAGGTACAAAGCACAACTGCAAAGCAATTGCTAAGAGCGAACTACTTTGCTTCTGGATTTGTAAACAATAACGAAATCTACACAACAGGAACAACCGATTATAATGATTTCTATTCGGAAATTAACCAAGAAGAGCGGAATAGCTACTTACCGGAAAATCCAGTTCTTAATACTGGAGCAAAAACAGGATTCCCTTATAAACAAAATAATATCAAATGCCTAGCATTTTCGAATGGAAGCTTGGAGCGAAGTGGAACCTTCAATTTAGGTTCAGCTTGTATGGATTACAATTTTAATATACATTTTACCAATATTTGGGATTCTTCTTTCACTGCAGATCAATGTGATTATGACTACCAACCTGGATCTGTATTTAATGATATTAGAGAATTAGATATGTGTCACGAATCACAAGATGTATGGATGGGTTTTCGCCCTCCCTACTCATTTGATCTAAACCAGTATTCCGCCCCTGTACTAGTTCCTACCAAGTCGAGTCTTTATTTGAAAGAAATAAATGTTAATAATCCCAGTAATACTGATCCCCAGTTTGCTATTAACAATTACAACAACATAAGTGCAAATGATGCTGATTTGCACAGTCATTCCTATTTTGACAAGCTTGTTTATCCAACTCCCGCAAGCGGTACTGATTCCCCTACTTGGAACTGGAAACACGGAGAATTAGACAAGTCTTACGTTCAAACTGGAATCACTAGTTCTGCAACTTGGATGAATAATCAAGTAAACGAGACTATAGGGTTGATTAGCGGAACTGTTAGCGATCCTAACCCTAGCTCAGTTACTCTCAAGATGTTTGTGAATGGTTTATTATACAACACTTCTATGGTTAATTCAGATGGTTCTTACACTCTTCCATACATCTATACAAGAGGATCCAACGTACGCTTGATCTTTAGTAAAGCAAATTGTATGCCAACCTATAGAGACATAGTAGTGAATTATGTGCTTGGGGAGATTACTTACTTGCCAATAACTCCAGTAACAGTTTATTCCGTTAATCTTAACAACATATTAGTGTCTCAGAGTCAGCAGGGTTCTTTTCAATCCGTGTCGGCTGCTGTAGATTATTTACAGGATTTAATGGCTAACAACTTGTATAGTGGACAAGCAATTAAAATTAGAGTCTTAGCCGGTACAGCTACTGCTACTTATACTGAAGATATCAACTTATCACCTTTAATTGGATATCCAATACCAAGCTTCACTTTAGAAGGTATTGGAGATGTAATCATTAACGGCGGTATAACGCTGGAAGGTGGAGCATTGTACGGAGATATAATCTCAAATTACACGATCAAAAGATTAAGCGTCACAAATGCAACACAAGGAATTCGATATATTGATACTGAATGCTTCAATTATGACAATACTGCAAGGATCAAGCTCAATGTGCAGAATTGTCATATATACGGGTGTGGCATATACGGGGGTGACACATTCTCCCTGAACGGCTACTCTGGTGGTGGAGTATGTTTTGAGGGTGCTGGTAGCATAACTGGCACATTGTTTGAAAACAATAAAATGTTATATGGACCCAGTTGGGGTAACTTTAATAAAGCTGGTGCTATATTCGTTAACAACTGTACGAATTTGCCTGTTGAGATTAAAAATAACACATTTAATAACAATCAGGGAGCTGTCGGCGGAGCAGTTGTTTTGACAGGAAGCGGAGAGACGCTAATGTCCAATAACAGCTTTTCAAACAACGGCGATTTTGGAAATACAAACGGTCTTGCATGCCGTTCTGCAAAAGACTTATCGGTATATAACGCCTACAATACCCATGTGAATAATAACCTGTTTGTAACCAATTCAGCAAATGCCAGCAGTGGTGTATCTGTAGCCTTAGTCTCATACTCTGAACTGGATTCCGGTTTTTTAGCTACGGATGTTCAGCCCATAGAATTCTATAACAATACCATAGTAAACAGCCTTCCCTATACTTCCACCTCGCCAGCATTGGTTTTTAAAGATCGCTGGGGTGGCAATGCAATTAGCCAAATGATTAATATCAGCAATAATATCTTTAGCTATACTATGGGAACAGGAAGGGTGGAATCCTTAAACAATGGCAGTCCCTCAGTTTCATATAACGTGTTTTACAACACAAATCCGCTTGGATTCCAATTATCCCCCACAGCATGCAATAAGATTGGTGATCCGCAACTCGATGCAGACTTTGTCCCACTATGGGATGCAACCACTATGTCCCCATGTATAGATAGTGGCGATCCCAGTTTGTTTGATGATGATGGCTCTCCTTCCGATATAGGGGCAAATCCTTCCATAGCACATAAATACGAAAGCTATACCATGCCTACAGGAAATGCGTCCAATAGTATTAAATGGATGAGCTTCCCTGTGCTCAATCGGACCACTTCTGGTTATACGACTAATTCAAACTTCTTTGCTCCAATCATATATCCAAATATCCTTGGGTATGTTGAATGGAAAGAAAGGGATTATAACAAAAGTACAATGTATATAGGGCAACAAGGACTTGAAGGTGGTAATGCAAGCGTAAACAGTTATATAGGCTTTAGAATAAACTTACTTGCAGGTGCGCCAGAGCAGATATTGATAAACACCCCCGGTTTTATCCAGCCACCTAACACAGTATTGAATCTATATGCTCATCTGGCTGGTACAACCGAAAAAAACGAGAACTGGCTGGGCTATTACTTGCCACAAAGTGTGGAACCATTTGTGGCACTATCACCAATTATGAATTACGTAACGGCTATTAAAACCCAACGCTGGAGCATGAAAAAAAGCCCAGTTGACGGGATATGGCTGACAAGTACGGTGAACCCCACCATAAACTATGGCGACATGGTGATTGTCTGTGTTACTCAGGATTGCAGCTTTAGCTGGAATAACAGCCACCCTGTAGATCCCAGATTAAGGGCGGTAGCTGTGAAATTCAGTTACACCGAGAAGATGGATTACACTCCTCTATACATCAATCTGGAGGCCTTGGCTGAACTTCCCAAGGAAATTGGTGTATATGTGGATGGGGCTTGTAAGGGAGCCGTTACAGTGGAAGGTAGCAATACAGATTTGTGTGCTTATCTGGATGAAGGCGAGATTATAACTGCCGAGAACTGTGAATTTGTGCTATATTACGATTCCAAATCCCTGGTGGATAACAAACAGTCCTGCAAACTTGCACACGACGCTATACAGAAGATTAACGATAATGGAATGCAGTATTACACTATGAACATAAATTCCACTTCTGTGCTAAATCCTGTAATTCCTGTAACTGCTTTGCAGCAGAACTACCCCAATCCCTTTAATCCGGAAACTACCATCAGCTTTGAGATAGCCGAAGAAGGTATGGTAAATCTGGAGATATTCAATATCAAGGGACAGTTGGTTAAAACTCTGTTTAGTGGAAACAAGGTTAGCGGACCCCACCGTATTGTGTGGAACGGTACAGACAAATATGGCAGAAACGTTGCCAGTGGTTTGTATCATTACCGCCTAACTACCAAAGATGGAAACATCAGCAAGAAAATGCTACTGTTAAAATAACAATAATGTGTACAGGGAGGGCTTTGCTTTCCCTGTACTTTTGTTTTTGTCATGCCAGCGCAGGCTGGCATCCAGACAACAGGATACTACTGGATTCCCGCCTACGCGGGAAAGATATGGAGATAATGCAATGATGAATCGGGTGATAATGCTCACGATGTTGATGCTGCTAACAGCAACAGTATTTGCCGCTACCCTAAGCGTAGCCCTTGATGGCAGCGGACAGTATTCTGTAATACAGGACGCTATCGAAGCTGCCAATAGTGGCGATAGTGTGTTGGTATATCCCGGCAGATACATAGAAAATATAGACTATATTGGCAAATCCATCACTGTTTGCAGCTTGGAAGCCACCACTAGTGATAGCACATATATCAGCAGCACAATTATCGACGGAAACCGCAATGGCTCTTGTGTTGCCTTCCGTAATGCCGAGCAAAATGCCACCTTGAGGGGATTTACCATTACAAACGGAAGTGGGTCCCCTGTGTTTGCAGACCAACTTTGTAGAGGTG
>JAQUJJ010000329.1 GCA_028681035.1 Candidatus Cloacimonadota bacterium | reverse complement strand
CATATTCATCAATATACGATTTCCACATTTCGATTAAATTCGCCGGACAGATGATCAGTGTGGAATAATAGTAGTCTTCTTCAAATATCTTGGCTACGGCGCAAGCAGTAAATGTCTTGCCAAGCCCCACAACGTCTCCAATGAACACCCCGCTACGATTGTATAGCTTCTTGGCAGCTATTAACACAGCTGCTTGCTGGAAAGCAAAGAGTTTGTTTTTAAACACCTTGGGTATTTTAAACTCGTTTAATCCGGCTCTGGCTTCCTGGGATAAGTGATAAACCATTTTGAGGTAGATATGATAGGGAGGAATAACAATCTCACGAGCCCAACTGCTATCAATAATCTCAATTAGCTCTTCAGAAACATCTAAACAGTATTGATCAGCCCATCTCTCATCAAACCAGTGTTGGAGCTTGATACATGCATCATGATCTAACACGTCTACATTTAACTCTCCCTGACGCTCCAAACCAGACATAGTTAGATTGCTACTACCTACCACCCCAACAATCGGCGCATTTCTATCCTCTTTATGCATCAAATATAGCTTTGCATGAAGAGGAAAGGCTAGGTGCAGTTTTACTATTACCTTCTTAGCTTTAATTTGAGAGGATAACTCGCGGAGGGCAGCCTCATCCCGATTGGTTGGAATTCCGATAACAAGTTGTTCTTTGAACTGCTCTGCACACTTTTTTCTCAACTTCGAAGCAGTCTTAGCATCCATAAGATTACCATCTTCATCAGTCTTGAAAGCAGATTTTAGCTCTTCAATCGGTAGCCTTTGCATCCCCACAAGAACTCGGGCACAAGAACCCGCTTCACCGCTCAACTTACCAACATTCTGGTCGATACTTGCCCATCCTCTCAGATTAAAGAATCCAACACAGAAATCAGCTCTATAAGAGTGTTCCAGTGTATCAAGAAGATAGGCTAATAAAGACTCGTTGATGTTATCAAATATCCTGGGCATCATACCTCCGGGAGTAGCTCCCCTTTAAAAACCTAGATAAGTGTAAAACATTCTTGATAATAGAATTTATTGAATCTGAGTTTGAGATCAGAATTGGGATCACTGTCCAATGACTCTTGACCCTTTTCTCTTGTGATTAGATTCGATGTAACCTATTCTCAAATCCACTATCGGATCATAATTGGCAGCTTTCATTGCAGCCCTGCATTGTTTAACAATGTCAGTTGCGGACATCCTACCACGCGAATACATCCCATTAACTAATTTTATATCCATACTATCATTCTTCTTATCAAATAGTGCTAGGCTATTTGATGAGGCTAGCGCAGGATTCTTCTCAATAAGTAAGTTGAAAACATGCTTCTTGATCTCCCACCAGTGCTTAACTGAAGTAGTTGTGCCACCAACTACTACTACCCTAGCTGATTTATAACTATAATCCTGCAGCACAGTAAAGTCAACCTCACCGGGTATAGGCCTGTCTTTTGTGATTCCTTTGTTGCCTGGTGTAAAAGGGGGAATAACTTCTGTTGGAGCTTGAGTAACTTTTGGTATTTTCCTATCCCACAAACGCTCAATTTCGGATTCAGTCATTTCGTATCCATGCTGATTCTTCAATAGCTGGGATGCAATCGTGTATTTGTTTATCCCTGTCTTCCTTGCAATGTCCTCTGTTTCAGTTTTCACAAGATTGAGTTTTTTAATCCTGGCGATTTCTTCGAATATGCTTTCAGCTGATTCTACTGCTTGTTTTCGAAAATTATCCCTTCTCAGAACCTGATCAAACACAGAGCATATTGAATCTATATCGTCTTCAAGCAAATCTATTTCACTAAACAGGCTGTTTTCAAAAGCTCCGCCAAGAGATGGTAAATAAAAGCGCCAAATGATGCCATCTGTTAATATACAGATTGCCGATTTGTCACACCAATTGTATCTTTTAAGCTGAGTTTCACCAGATACAAGCTCACTCTGGAGTCTGTATGGAGTTTTAACTTCAATGAATACTTCTGCTATATCTGAGTGTTTTTCTGGCAGTATCAACGCAACATCAACCCTACCTCTAAGTTCTGTTGTTACTTCCTGGGGTGGGTACCTTTTTACTGGATACTCTGTGTAAAACTCTTCAGGATTCCAGACGTTCCAACCCAATGTCTCACATATTCTCCCTACCAAGGAGAACCGTACATGTTGTTCATCCTTAAATGAACGCTCAGTAAGTAACTGACGGATGTCTTCTATAGTCTTTTTCACCTATCCCTCACTATTAGATTGGTTTTTTTCAACTATTTATCATTGGCTATAACTGTCAATCCCAAAATCTGTCTCATCCTTAACCATCCTGATTTGTCAGCATACAAGGTAGTGCTTTCCTGGCTCCGGATCAATGATCACATCAAAAGCAAGGAGATAGTATGACCGAAGCATTGATGAACCGAATCAAAGCTCAATTAGTCAGACACGAAGGTCTGCGGCTGAAGCCATACCGCTGTACTGCAGGAAAGCTGACCATCGGTATCGGTCGTAATCTCGACGACAGAGGCATCACTCAGAAAGAAGCCTATGCACTCCTGGAGAATGATATCAGGGATTGTGAGCAGCAGCTTCTTGACGAGATTCCCAATGTCTTCACTGGACTTGATGAGGTGCGCCAGTCGGTGCTGCTCAATATGTGCTTCAACCTCGGCATCAAGGGTTTGCTTGGCTTCAATAACACACTTGCTTTCATTGCAGCAGGAGACTGGGAACGCGCAGCCAATGGTATGCTTGCCTCCAAGTGGGCTAAGCAAGTAGGGCTCAGAGCGATTGAGCTATCTGAGCTGATGAGGAAGGGCCAGTGATACCTATCCCGGTCGAGACAGACGCCTTGCTCGCCATTCTCAACCTGCCCAAGGAGATGTCCAACAATGGCATCTTCAAGGAGCATCAGGGCTTGGTATTGGAGATGATCCACTCACTGGTTCTGCAGGAGC
>JAQUJJ010000328.1 GCA_028681035.1 Candidatus Cloacimonadota bacterium | reverse complement strand
CCTTCCAGTTCTTGAAGCAAGCTGCTTCCTATACTCAGCCACCTTCTCTTTGAGTTCAGCTAGTTTTACTTCAGCTTCACTTAAATCAGCAGCATGATCATCCTTGGAACTAGCAAGCTCCTCATCCAATTCAGTGACTGATTTATTAAAATCTTCCAGCTTTTCACGTTGCTCTTTAGCATAATCAAATTCATCACGTGCATATCCGCGATTGTCATCCTCTACCTGCTCCTTGTAGTCTCGTTCCCTTGATTCCTTGTCTTCAAGGTATGCAGCATCGCGTTCTTCCTTCTCAGTCTTATATCCTGCCTTGCGCTCTTCTACTTGTGTCTCATACTCATCTTTGAGTTCCTTGAGCTTAGCTGCGAGACTCTCTGCAAGATCAATAAGATCCTGCTTTTCTTTTTCCAAAATGGCGGCTATTTCATCATTGCCCGCTGCCTTGGCTGCATTTATCTGTGCATTATACTGAAGTGTGAGTTTATTCAACTCAGCCTGAGACATAACCGCAGAGGTATCAATCTTTCCACCAGCAGCGAACCCGCCTACTGCATCAGTATAACTTTTGGTCATCGCTGCCAATGCATTGATTCCAATCGGGTCAGTTATTCCCTCGGCCACCTTATTGATCTCAGAATGAACATTGAATGCACCAACATTTATATTCACTCCAGATCCAAGACCGAGCATTTCAAACAGCTTTTTCTTTGCCAATGACATCACCTGTCCGCCCTTAGCAAAGTATTGCACGGCATCACCAACCAATCCGCCATTTGCAAATTGTGGAACAAGATCTTTTGGGAACTGCAAACTGTTAATCATGTGCATAAAGCGCACGCCATATTTTTTGACAGCCGCAGAACGATGGACAAATTCATCCTTCATCAACATAGCAGGAACATCATCTTTCGTTCCAGATCCAGTAGTGATGAGTCTATTGGATAGACGCTTAAAGACAGATCCGCCATCAGCGTATGCCTGAATATGCCCACCTGTGGCAAGAGCTACAAGACCACCTCCTGCTTTATTCGTCACATAATTTGTAGTCACAGTGATGGTCTTGTCCCGCAAATTATCTATAGCAGTCTTCAGCGCTGCAAGTCTATCCATACCATACACTTCTGCTGTAACCTTTACAGTCTTGTCTACTATCTTGGCAAGAATCTCTTGTAGCGTATTAACTTGTTCTTGTCCAACAACTGTGGCACTTACTGCTATATCTATAGACTTCTCAGCCTTATTAATAGCCTCCAATGTGTCAATGACCTCTTTACTGCCCTTCACCTCAAAATCTACTGACACTTTTTTATTCTTCAGTTCTTCCAATTTCGTGATAACTTCATCCAACTCAGTGGTAGATACGACATCTACCTCAACTGCTGGCATATCATTCGTCTTTGCCGCAACAGCCTCCAGTGCACTGTCCACCCCTGAAGTATCGGCATTAATTGGAATACTTGTTTCCACATCCTTTATTTTTGCAGATACAGCATCGACACTGGCTTCAGCCTTGGCTGTGTTTGCATCAACATCCAATGTGGCTTCTTCATCCTCAATCTTCTTAGCTTCATCAACAGCTTCGGTAATCTTCTCTTTGCCCGTAACATCCACTGCCATTGGTTCCAATGGAGCATTGAGTTTATCCTTTTCTGCCTGAATTTCGGCCAAAGACTGTTTTACGCCTGCTGGCTGCAATACTGGAACAATCGGCTCCTCAACCGTACCTTTGAATGTGTTCGCCAATCCCTGTAAATTATCTAATCCCACTACTACATCAGAAGCGTCAAATCCTAACTCAAATGGATTACTCTTGATATCAGACGATACTGAAGTGACTGTATTTCCAAGATCATCTACCAGCCGTATTCCTTGGACAGCAGCACCCTCGCTATTGCGCCCCATCAAATATAGTTCGGCATTCAGCCCATCCACACTATTAGCAGCATTGACAATACTTGTGGTATATGCATTAAATTTATCTATGGGAAGTTCACCCATGGAATTGAGTGTGGTTATCATATCCTGTACACGTTGCTGCGGAGTAACATCAGAGGCAACAGCGAACAATTCAGCGAACTTATTCTTTACTGCTTCAACCTGCGAAGATGAATCAGGTGGTAGTATATATGCGCCATCAACCTTCTGGACAAGTGAATCGTACTCCTGCTGCAAACTACGAATACTGCTTACAGCATCCGCTGTATTGGATTTAACGGTGGTACTTACTTCGCTCGGAATCTCTTTGGTGGGATCATATGCGTTTGGATCACGCTGCACTTTTATGTTTACACCATCCCCGAATATCTCAAGCAACTGTCCATACTGATCACGAACAACCTGTACGGCCTGTCCTCCAATATTTTCAATAGTAGAAACAGCCCCTTCTCCCCACTTAGCCGTTATGGATGGATCAATGGCGCGTTCCTGCGCTGCCTGAACATTGCTCCATGCGACAGTACCATCAGTTTCTATACGCTTAAACATACCCCCGACAGCTTCCACGCCTTTGGCCGCGCCTTCTGATACAGAACTCTCAAGCTGATACCCAACCTCAGCAGCGGCGGTTTTTGCCTCGGCTAGGTCACTCACCAACTGCCCACTGCCTTTCACATCCGTAGTCCGTGTACTCCCTCCAGAAGTTTGAGATGTGCCCTTGGGAGCAACCTTGCCTGTGGTAGATGCAGTCTTCCCATACCCTTTTGACGCAGGTGGTGTCGCCGCTAAAGTTGTATCCCCTCCACCAGAGGCTTTGCCCATAGATTCAAGAATAGACTTCCATATTGCATCTTTCTCATACAGCTTTCCAAGCTCTTTATCCAGTTTTTGCAGGGCTTCGGTATCCAAGTCAGCTTGCTTCTTCTTCTCCGCTGTATAATCTTCCAATACTTTTGTCTTTGCGTCTTTGCCTTCACGTTCAGCCTTGGCAATCTTATCGGTGGCATCTGCTTCAGCTTCTTTCTGCTTAGTGAGAAGTTCGGAATCC
>JAQUJJ010000110.1 GCA_028681035.1 Candidatus Cloacimonadota bacterium | reverse complement strand
CACTGAGATTTCTTTTAAAGTAGCCAGACAGGCCGTCAATGACTACAAAAAAGCCACCGGCGATCTGGAAGGTGTGGCAGAATTAATGGTATTTTACTGTGAAGAATGTGCAGACTCCATCAAGAGCGTTGGCGTATGGGAAGAGTATGCCGCTGGCACGATCAATATTTGGTTCGATACCCTGAAGCGTATCCAGGATTTACCCCGGCCGCAATATGACCAGCTCTGGGAAAGGCTGGCTACTGCACAGAGACTCATGGGCCATGCACCTTGGGGAGTAACAGACTATATCGATCATTATATGTACCAATTCTCTCCCGAACGTGAAGATGAAGAAGAGGAAATCGCAAACTCCGCCCCACCTGAAGATATGCCGTAACGCTGGCTTTAGAGCTTGTGAGAGAACTCTAGAGACGGCGAATTGTGAACTGTGATTAGTTATGCCCAGAGGGCATCCCTTGAAGAGTCCCAGCGGGACGGTAGTTCAGATAGAAACACCAAAGAACGCTCTCTCGGATAACAAAGGTTCCACCCCCCAAATGAAGGCATAGCCATCATTTGGGGGGTGGAACCTAAGAGATAAATGCCGCATGCCATGCGCAGGTTTCTATCTGAATATCACCCTGCTGGGGTTTTTTAGGGTGTGACCTGTGGTCACAGTTGGTATAAATTGATTGGCATTTAGGTGAGAGAATCGGAGTTTTCTCACAAGCTCTTTAGCCGGCCGTCGCACTGTCTTCAGACGGTGCGTGCAATGAATCCTGCCCAAGAAATGCACGCCCCTCAAGAAAGAAATTCTGTGCCAAACCTACAAATTCACTGGATTGCAACCGTCCCCGCTTGCAGAGCCCAAATCCCGCTCTTTCCCCTCAAGCCTACTCCCTTTCATCAAGCCCCATGCCCCTTTTCTCAAGGCCTCCGGCCTTGTTGGACGCAAGACGCATCCTATCCAGCAGCCCACCCGGAAGCAAGGCATACTTTGCAAGAAAAACCGCATAAAAACACAGCCCTTACCTCGTCCTCAGAGCTGCCCAAATTGCCGGGCCTTTTTATCTTATATTGGCCCCAAGCTTTGGATATGACTACACTCTATCCTAATGTTTTTTCGACTCGAATTGACCCCAAGGCCCGATTCATATAATCAATCTTCAGTGTAAAAATAATAATACTTGACTGTTTGCAGCGCTATCAGATAACTTGCACTCACAGCATAAGTTCAAATCATCTATGCGTTTTGTGGTAAGTTGACCGCCATTATCAATAGGAGGAGAAAATGGATAACTTTTACCATCACCTACGCTTTGACGTGCGCAAAGTGCAGGAGTATATGATAATCGATATCATGGTATGTGACACCAAGGAGCTGAGAATAATCATAAACCAGGAAGGAGGAATAGCAAAATGACAGATTTGTTTGTATTGGTGGGGACCAATCCGCTACCCTGTTATATCAGCGCAATTTACTTGAAGTACTACTTGAAAAGCCACGGCGAAGACAGTAGACTGCATCTTATATGCTCAGCCGAAAATATGGGCATCAAACAGGCAGGGACGTATAAAATTGGGGAGAGAATCCTAGAGCAGCTTATTAAGCATGAGCACTTTTCCAAAGATGACCTTGTTCAACTGATTACGATTGATGATGTTAGCTCAAAAACATCCATCGAATCTGCACTTAAGGAAACCCTTGAAGGTTGTGAAAACATCCATCTGAACTATACTGGTGGCACCAAATCTATGGCGGCAATAAGCTACCATTTATTCAAGGCTCGTACTGATAAGGGAATAGAATGTTCTTCATCCTATCTGGATGGTCGCAGGAATAGCATGATAATAGATGGAGAAGCTGCCGGAGATGGAAAATATGATCTTAGGCAGGATAAAGCACTTGCTTTGGATCTGGAAACTGTATCATTGCTGCATGATCTGCGCCAAACTGGTGACAAGATCAGATCTGAAGAGTATGATGATATCCTTGAAAAGCTTATCACACTCCTCAATGAAAACAGACTTTCGGAGATATCCTTTTGCAAAACTGACAAGAAAAACACAGAAAAGGTGATAAAAAACCGGAATGATTTGATAGCTAGCCATGGGAACGATTTAAATGCCATAAAGAAGAAGCATATAGAGAAATATATTGATGGTGTGTGGCTGGAGCATTATATTTATATAGAGCTTCAGAAGCAAGAAGCTGGTTTTGAGCTCTACTTTGATGTCTCAGACCGCTTCAACGATGAAGATCATTTTCAATTGGATATAGTAGCCATTTACGGTTACCAGATAACATTGATATCGATAACAACGAACGGTTCAAAGGGGCTCTGCAAGCTCAAAGCCTTCGAAGCAATTTATCGAGCTCAGCAATTGGGAGGGGACGAAGCCAAAACGATCATGGTAACTCTGATGAAGCATCCAGAAAGCTTAATTCTGGATTTGGAAAGAAGTTATGGCTCTTTCGTTCCCGGCTTTACTGCATTTGGCATTGATGACCTGAGAAATAAGTCTATCTTTGAAAGTATAATAAATCATATAAAGGAGTAGCAATGAAATACGGTCTAATTGTCGACCTTAGGGCGATTCAAGATTACATATTTTCTTCAAACCGCCTAAAGGATAATATTGGAGCATCGTACCTTATCAGTCATTTCTTCGATGACTTCATCTCAGAATCAGGATTTTGCGGAGGAGGAAACCTATTTAGACTTTGTGAATCGGAACAAGAAGTCCAAAACGTAATCCGCGAACTGTCTATCCGCGCTTTGGAGAAATGTCCAGGCTTAAGCTTCAGTGCCTGTTATATCGATGATTTTGATGTAGCAGACTTTCAGGGAAGTTATACAAGGCTGCAGCTCAAGCTACAAAAGGAGAAAAACCGGCGCTTGCAGGTAACGACGCTGCCTTCTTATGGAATCAACGCCCAGTGTAGTTCATCTGGAAATTCTGCTGTGGTAGTGAAACAAGCAGCTTGGGAAAATGATGGCTTGCTGTCAGAGCTGGTATTGGCCAAAAGAGAGGCTGCAGAGAAGGCAGCACAGGAAACTCAGTATCTGTACAAGGATGTATTGGGTGAAGACTATCTCCTGCCAGATCGTTTTGACTATCTGGGAAAGGATACAGATCATGAATCTTTTATTTCGGTGGTACATATCGATGGCAACGATGTGGGAAAGATGTTTGTGAACCTTGGCAGTCTTGAAGAATGTAAAAAGCTTTCTTCAGAAATAGACTCAGCCTGTCACAATGCCTTCAAACAGCTAATAGCCAACGCTGTAAGCAATATCCAATCCGGCAAATGGGATATGTACAGAGACAGGCTCATCATCGAAAAGGATAAAATGTATCTTCCCCTGCGACCTCTGTTCATCGGTGGCGATGATATCAGCTTTGTTTGCGATGGCAGACTGGGCATTCCCCTGGCTTTGATGTTTATGGAAGAAATGAGACAGAGCTTCACCTTGGGCAAGATGTCAAACTGTGCCGGAGTAGCTATGGCCAAAGTGAATTATCCCTTCTATCAGACCCACAAGCTTGCAAATGGTCTGTGCAGATCGGCAAAAAACAAGCGCATAGCAGATAGCGATAAAGGTGATTATCTGGATTACCACATGGTTAGCTCTTCTGTGAGTTCTTCCCTGGAGGAGCTCAGAGCGAAACACTATGAGCTCAGTGGCGGGAATATCCTGTATCGCAGACCCTACACTACTCAAGATATTGGGGTCCTGATCAGCAACGCACAGAAAATGCACAAAAACTGGCCAAATTCCAAGATCAAAGAACTTCGCTCTGTGCTATATCAACCTGAACACCTTCAGCAGGTATTTGAGCAGCAAAGAGAAGCAAGAGCTGACCTCAATCTCGAGTGCGAAGGCATGAAAGACTACGGGTCCCGGCTGTTTGTAGATAAAAAAACAATTTACTTGGACACGATAGAGATCATGGAAATGATCCCAATGGAGGCTAAACCATGAACTACACGCTAAAGCTTAGCACACTCTCTGATGCCATTATTGGATCAGCACAATCATTTGGCACGATAATCGATAGCGACATAGTATTTGATGACAGAGGCTTGCCGTATATCCCTGCAAAAAGGATTAAGGGTCTGTTCCGTAACGCTGCGGAAGACCTGGTGCAAGCCGAAGGGTTTAGGGGAATACTGAACCTGAACATAGAGAATGTCTTCGACACTTATGGCCGAATGGGCAGCAACGATCCCGAGCCACCTATTATCTTCGGGAATCTGGTCTTACCGGAAATCGACGAGGTCACCGCTTGGTTGGACTATCTTACCGATAAATATGACTATGGCATAAATCAAGCTTCCATTGTAGATATTTTCACAGACCTAAGGTCGCAGACCGCGATTGATCCAGAAACCAAAACGGCCAAACAGCATTCTCTCAGATCCAGCCGTATATTAAGGAAAGGTTTTTCCTTTGAAGGTACCATCGCTTTGCAAGAAGATACCGAGGAAGCAAGAGATTTTCTATCCGCGATTTGTCTCTTTGTAGATCGCATAGGTTCAAAGCGCAATCGGGGGTTTGGTAAGATCAAGCTGGAGCTCCTTGATGACAAAGGACTTTCCCTCACATCGGCTCTGGCCGGCAAATTGGAGGAAAAATGCAAACATTGAACATTAAGATAAAACTAAAATCGCCAGTTCTGTTCTCAGCTCAATCCGGAGACAGCACACTTACACAAACTCTGTCTTACGTGCCTGGAACTTCCGTGCTGGGTCTTCTGGCCGGCCGATACATAAAAAGTAAAGGTAAAACAGCTGACTTTCCACGTCTGTTTTTGCGTGGAGGCTTGAGGTTTCAGAATCTCTACCCCTACACAGATTCAGACTGCTATTATCCTTGCCCCTTGAACGTTCTCAGAAACAAAATAGAACCGAAAGACTTTATCAATGTGTTTGCTACAAAAGAGATTAAACCAGAGTACAAAGTCGTGAGTTCTTTTGCTTGCATAAAGGAAGATTATGTAGCGCTGCATCAGCCTGCTAAAGAAATCTTTTTCCACCACGAGCGGGATTACCAAAAAGGAATCTCCAAAGAAGGGGTGGTGTTTAATTATGAAGCCCTTTCATCAGAACAGCTGTTCATTGGCAAGATCATAGGTTCAAGTGATGATCTGTTGGTGGTAAAAGAGCTGTTGGAAAGCGATCCGGACTTAAGGCTGGGAAAATCCAAAACATCCCAATATGGAAATTGCAGGCTCACAGAATGTGTCCTTAAAGAATACCTGCCCATAGATTCCGATAATTTGAAGCAGCCCTTATTGGTCTTGCTCTCAGATACGATCGTTAAAAACACCTGGGGCAACAGCAGTACAGACACTGCCAATTTAGAGACAATATTGGGGGTGGAGATACTCAGCTCTGCTGTAGATCAGAGTAGGGTGGAAACCGTGGTAAACGCACATAAGGCTAAGAAACCCAGTGAATTGGCGTTTAAAGCGGGATCTTGCTTTTTGCTTAAAGGCCTGCCTGCCAATTATAAGCTCTTTGCCCAAAACGGTTTAGGAGAGCGGTGCCATGAGGGCTTCGGTCAGATTAATTTTGTGGAAAACTATCCTGGCCGCATGAGCCTCTCCCGCAAGAGCAGTACACCGGCACCCCAGCCTGCTACTGAGGCACCTCAGATCGTAAAAACCATAGTCCAAAAGTGCTACGAGCTTACTGTGGAAAACTATCTCTCAAACAAAGCAAGTGAGATAGCCAATATAATGGATGCAAGAAGCCTCAGCAAGAGCCTGGTAGGCAGGCTGGAGTCTTTTGCTGCAGACGGATCATTCAACCAGAGCTTTGCCCAGCTACGCAAGCTGTCTGTAGATAAGCTGAAAAACATACACCTTGAGAAAAAGAATCTAAAAGAGTATCTTGATGGTATCGACGATGAAATAGATGCAATGCTGGCAAACAGCCGGATGCTGAGTCTGGGCCAGAATAAAAAGCTCATGAATTTGATAACAGAAACAGGTATCGTAGAGCGTCCTGCAGATTATTGGAAGGCGATCTTCTTGAAATCCTTGTTTCTGAGCATAAGAAGGAAACTCAAAACCCAGGGGGAGAAAGATGAAAAACGGTAGAATAGTTCTGTGCGGTAACCTTGATCTCATTAGCCCCATGTTGATTGGCAGCGGTAAGGCTGATCTGTGCGATAGAGACGTATTGTTGGATCCTGAAGGCCGTGCCTTTATCCCCGCCACATCGTTTATGGGGGTGCTGAGCAGGCTGATAAATGACGGTAAGCACAATGATTATCTGGGGCTTTCCAGTAAAGACAATAAGCCCCTCAATCAATCATATCTAATCTGTGACGATTTGTATCCCACCCAAGCAAGCAGTTCAGCTGTGATTCGGGACGGCATCCGGATTGATAAGGCCACCGGAGTAGTAGAAGACAGAGCCAAGTTTGACTATCAGGTGGTAGAGCCCGGCCTCAGTTTTGAGTTCAGGCTTGAGTTTGTAATCAATAGCACTTCGAGAGCAGAAGAAGCTAAAGAGATGGTAGCCAAATGCCTCACGGTCTTCGAAAACGCCATATATGTTGGCGGGAAAAGGAGCTCCGGTTTTGGTAAGCTCATGGCCCGGGATCTTCATTTGTACGAATACGATTTCGATACTACAGCCGGACTGGCAGCATATCTCATCCGCAGTTCAAGTGAGGATAAGCTGGAAAATTACCAGCCGGGAAAACTGCCAAATACACAATTTATGATCGAGGCAGATTTTCATATTCCCCATTCGTTGATCGTTCGCAGCTATCCCCAAAATGCCTTTGGTCCAGACGCATCGCATATTCAATCTGCAGGAAAATATGTGCTCCCTGCCACCTCACTACGAGGTGCATTGAGAGCCCGGGCCCAAAGAATCATGAATACCATTTGGGATCAGGCAGATGATGTACAGGACTTTCTGGATTCCATATTCGGTAATGCCCAGACCAGCGGGAAACACTATAGCATTCCATCCTCTTTACAAGTAGATGAGCTCGTTATAGCCAATGTGGAAGGGGAAGTTCAAAATCGGGTTTGCATCGATCGCTTTACCGGAGGCACCATAGAAGGTGCGCTCTTTGACTCCATGCCCGTTTTCCCCAAAGATGGAATCTCTGCAAACATAAGCGGTCTCAATCTCTGCCTTAATGATCCCTTGCCTTCGCAAAAGGGCTTGCTGCTACTTTTGTTGAAAGATCTTTATACTGGGGATTTGGCCATTGGCGGAGAAAAGAATATCGGCAGGGGTACCCTTTTGGGCCTTAGAGCCGGTATCACAGATGAAGAACACGAACCCCTGAGTTTTAGCAGCATTGAAGAAATGGCAAGCCAGCAGCGCTTGGGGTCCTATGTGGATGCTCTGTTGCAAAAGAGCGACTTGGATGCCATTCGCACCAGACTGGCAATCTTCAGACAAACAGGAGTTTAAAATGAAAAGTGTATATCAGATATCAACCCAGAGCAAAGCAGTGGAAGGTATAGACAGCCTCGCAGCCATAGAAGCGTTATTGAGCAAAGATACCGAGTATCAGGTAGTGGCTTATCTTATTCCGCGCATAGCCTTTGGCACCTATCACAATGGCTTCCACTTGCTACAGGAGTCCTTGAACTTTGATGATATAGATAGCATCAGGATTTTCTTCTCTGATGCGGAATTGTACTTGTACAGATCCCATGATCCTCTTACCGGAGAAGCTTCAGCTACTCTTCGTGGTAGATACAGAAGCGATGGGACAGGAGCATCTGCATATTGTAAGGATGCCTCGCAAATCTTGATCGGCAGCTATATTGCCAGCAGTAAAGATCAATATCAGACGATCAGAGAAGATCGTGGCTTCGAATTAAACGTCCCCGCATCCTGGATCAAACAGGATTTATCAAAATCCAGACTTCTGGTGTTTACCCGTAACTATCTGGAAGAATGGGACAATGGACAGCTTAGCTACCACGATCATCGCTTTGTGTCTATCAAACAGCATGGTGAGGAGGAATAATGCAAAAGGGTTCTTTAAACATCAGAAAGAATGAAAAGAAGAAAAGAGTAATACTTGTTCTGACTCGTGAAGATGACAAAATCATGCCGATATCAGAAGGAGTATACACACAATCATCAATTTTGATGGGGCTCCCAGAGGGTGACCACGAGGTGTCCTATCAGCTTGAGAACGGAAAATTGGCGGAGCTGAAAATTGGCGAAGAGACCATCAAGCCATCTGCCTCTCCTGCTCCGAGCTATGACAAACCTTCAAATCGCGGTTTTGAACGTGGAGGGAATATAGGTGGTCGGCAGCCAGTGCTTGATGGTGCTTCCGCTCCTTACAATTTTATTCCTTTAAATGATCATCTTATCACCGTGAAAGCTGAAGATCTACCAGATTTTGATCAACAAAAAGGCTATGATGGATATCTTGATCTGGAGATTGATGCCAAAACACCTTTGTATATCCGCCAAACTTATAGTGCTGAACAGATGCAAAAACTCGAGGAACTTGCCCGAGAAGGCAATAAGGATGAAGAGCTCGACTACAAGCTTAGTCTGAGTGGCTTCTACCGCCCTGCCCATGCTGCCTACCGCATTCCCGGGTCTTCCTTGAGAGGCATGCTGCGGACCCTGTTCGAAGTGGCTACTTATTCTAAGATGACCTACATAGACGACCACAAGCTTTATTACCGGTCCTTTGCAGATCCATCTACGGAGTACAGGGATCAATATGCCAAATGGATGATGGAATCCTCAGGCAATATCTACTATCCCAAGGTAAGTGCCGGATATCTGAGCAAAAGAGGCAATCATTATTCCATTAAGGAAGCTGTTTCTTATCACAGAGTAGAAGAGGATCTGGTACTGAAAAACGGAATAATCCGTGAGAGTATGTCTATGCCAAACAAGCGTAGCCCCAACAAGTACTATCTGGAGTTTATCAAGAAAACCCCCTTTATTGAGGTTATCTTCAAGGCGGAATCAGAAAGAGTCCATCGTCATTCTGTGGAGATGAAGTACAGCAGTGTTTCAGACATTCAGCCCATGCAAAGCCCTGTTTCGGCTGGCTACCAGAGAGGTTATCTGGTATTATCCGGCTGGATTCCCAGCAGAAACATAGGCAAGCACATGCATTGGGTGGTTTCTGAGCCCAGCACCAAGAGCTATGAAGTTCCCAAAGATCTGATACGGGATTATGATAAGGATGTGAACCGCAAGGGCACAAACCTGCTGAAATTCGTCAAACAAACAAAAGAAGGCTGCCCCTGCTTCTACATTATGGATAAGGGCCAAATCAAGGCATTTGGGCACACGGGTCTTTTCCGTATGGTGTTCAATAATTCCATTGGCGATCTCAGACCTGAAGCACACAAAGTAGATGATCTCGATCTTGCCGAGAGTGTTTTCGGCCTGATCAAGGGTAAACAGATTCGTCCTGGACGCGTATTCGTCGAGGATGCCGTCTGTGATAAAGCTGTGGAAATGCCAGAAGCGCAGTATCCCAAGATTCTCTCCGGCCCCAAACCAAGCTCTTTTCAGCACTATATTGCCCAGGATGTGAAACTGATCAAAGCTGTGGGCAGTAACAATAAAAATCGCACAGGCATAAAAAACTATGATTCTCGGGACGCTCGTTTGGCAGGAAACAAATTCTATTGGCATCGGGATCATGATGCCTGGATAGCTAATCCTGCGGATGTAAACAAGGCCAAAAAGCAGTATACCAAGATTCACCCCCTGGATACGGGCTCTACCTTCAAGGGAAGAATTCGCTTTATGAACCTCAGCGCAGCAGAATTGGGAGCCTTGCTCACGATAATCAATCTGCCACAAGGCTGTTGCCACAAAATTGGCATGGCCAAACCTCTTGGCTTGGGAACTGTGCATCTGCGGGCAAAGCTTAATATGATAGATCGCAGTAAGCGCTACTCTGATCTGGCTGCTTTGGGCATCACAGATGCAGATGAAAGTTCATTCATCTCTGCCTTTACAGATCTGTTGAAGAATGAGCTCAAGATTCAGATCGACAATCCCTGGCAGTTGGATCGTCTCAAGGAACTCAAGGCAATGCTGGATTATGAGCACAAGCCTCCAAGTGAGAAGACGCGCTATATGGAGATCGAATACGGAAAGACTGAGCGCCAAAGAGGAGATAATGAATATAAACTGCGCCCCATCCTCAAACGCCCCAGTCAGATCAACAAAATGGGATAAAATGCGGATACTGTTTTAATGGTGCATTTGGCCCAAAACGACCCGGTGATCAAAAAGCTCAGAGAGGCTCTTGTTGACACCTCTTTTGCAGATAAAACCTATCTGGTGGGAGGATCTGTGCGAGATCTTTTACTGGGCAGACAGATTACCGATTACGACCTATGCATTGAGCTCCCCGGAGGAGATGTATCCTTATCTGAATACCTCTTTTCCGGGGGCCTTTGCTCATCTTTGCAAAAGTATAAGAATCACAATATCATTAGCTGCACAATGGGGGATAGCCGGCTGGAGCTTGCTCAGACGATCACCACTCATAGCCGTACAGCCAAAGCTGAATTTGGCACTTTGTTGCAAGATGCCATGGGACGAGATTTTACTATCAACTCACTCTATTTAAGTTTGCAGGATCTCAGTCTGATCGATCCTACCGGCAGAGGACGAAAGGACCTGAAGACTCGCACCATCTCATCTGTAAGGGACCCTGCCACCTGCTTTACAGACGATCCTCTGCGCATGTTAAGAGCTCTTCGCTTTCAGCTCAGCCTGGGCTTGAATCTGGAAACCCAGCTTTGGCACGGCATCAGGGATAATGCATTCAGGATAGCATCTCTACCCATAGAACGCATCTCCGATGAGATCTTTTTGATGCTGGATTTCGATGCCGCACAAGCTTTAGAACTTTTGCAGGATTCCGGTATTTTGGAGCAGCTTTGCCAAAATGTGCACCAGAGCTTGCTCAAATTTAAGCAAGAAGCCTTTTTCTTGCAGGATCTACTGGGCATCTTGCCAGAGCACAGTGAAATCGACCAAGGCTTTGGCATCCTTTGTTTTTTGTGTTGGCTCAACTTCAGCTTTGGCAAGTCTGCTCATCATGAAAACATAGGCTCGCAAGAGGCAACTGCCATCACCACCGGACTGTTGCAGGATATTGGACGTATTTTAATCTTGCCTCGCAGGACGCAAACCAGTATTGCCCGCATTTTCCCTGCCTATCTTTATATATCTGAGCAAATCAAGGATGATAAAGAGCGGGATCCTGCTCTGCTTTTTACCATAGATTATTTAGCCTCAGATTCTCCCTATTTGAAATTGCTTCTTAGCTGGGATGGGCTTACTTGCCCGAAACGCAGCGCAATCATCGCTAATATTATAGCCACCGGCAGCCAGTATTATCAGGAATCGGCTGCTCGTAGTTTCCCTATCAGTGGCAGTGACTTGCTCCCTTGTATAGAAAAATCAGAGTACAATCTTATTGGATCTTATCTGCTTTTACTCCGGCTCAGATGGTTGCAAGACCCAGACCTGGACCATGAGTCTATGCTACACGCCCTGCATCAGCTTAGAGCAGAGAGAATAGATCCGGCACATTGGCACCATATCTCTACGGTGCAAAACCGTCCTGATTGGCTTTGGGAATGGGAATCCTGGAAACATCAAAACTGGATTTGACTCTATGAATAGTTATTTGTGTGCGTATCTATGACATCTTCGAAAAGGAAGATATATATCACAGATCAGGAACTAAAATTGGGCAGGATTGTCTTTGAAGATAATCCTGATACCATAATCATGAAATTCCCTGCTACCTACGAAAGCGGGAATTGGTCGTTTGACCACAGATAGATTGCAAGAAGCGAGAGCTTATCATGTTCTCAAACAACCGTGAGATTATGAGTTAGAATATACACCAACCTTTGAGACGTCACTGTCTACATTTGCCAATCAATTCTCCATTAGTTATACATCCTAAATTCTAAGTTCTACATTTCATAACCCGATCCGAAAGGTCATTACAAGACTGGGAGCTATAACACAGGAGACGGTATCAAATGGAATATCCCCCTGGAATTTCCCCTGGCGATTTCCCCTGTACCATACTCATATCCCTAGCTTCTTGCCTGTTTCAGGCAATCTATCACACCATAATCTAACCTTAATCAAGCGTTAATTATTAACGCTTGATTAAGACTAGATTAAGAGATAATTGACATCCTGAAGTGAGCTGGAAGGATCATTCTAAAAATAGGGAAAAATGAAAGCACATGTAAAAGCATGACTTAAAGACTTTTCCGGCCAATTGTATTCCACCATATATTACTATCACCTCAGTTAACCTCGGTTAAAGCTCACCTTGATGCTGCACGCCCCCAGGATGCCCATACTCCGCAGAGTCCTACCGGTATGAGATATCAGATAACGCCACAAAGCAAACAGCCGGGTCTCAGCGCTACGCTATTTCAGATAACAAACCGACCTTTATCTTGTTTTTATAAAATTTGGTGAA
>JAQUJJ010000109.1 GCA_028681035.1 Candidatus Cloacimonadota bacterium | reverse complement strand
GGCAATAAGTATTTCTTCAGAGTAAAAGCTGGGAATGGTGCCAGATCCGGTGGAGAAATAATGAGCTCTACCCCTGCCACAAGCAGTCCCTCGCCTGCCCGTACTCCGAAATTGGAGATTGCCCCGAAACTGAAACGCAAATAACTAACTAAGTAATAAGCAGATAAAAGCCCCGCCCCGCGGGGCTTTTTTGCCCCCCACCCGTAGCGCAGGACGCCGTTCCTGCGAAAGTAATAATAGCACGCCGTTCCTGCGAAAGTAGATAGATGCTGATAGAACACCGTCCTTGAGAATGATCATGATCGATTACACTCCTCCTACAGAAAAACAATAGCCCGCCGATCGCTCGGATCTGGCGGATTTCCGCAGATTCTATATCTCGCATTCGCTGTCCCGCAGCTCCAAGACAGATCTTCCCCCTGCTCCAAACCCTTTGGCAGATACTCTCAAAGAGCAGTTTGGGGCATTGCAGACAAGTCCTCTCACTACTGGCAAGGACTGGCAGAACATACAGCACTCAGAATTAGAGAGTTCGGAATGCTGCAAGGCTACAAGAAAGCCAAAGCCAGATACTACAAGCTCGTGGTGATCTTAGATGATCGCACCAGTGACATCTGCCGGGCTCTGTCTGCACAAGACAAGTTCTATCCCCTAAACGATGCAGTGGATGTGTTGGATAATCTCATGGCCCTGGATAACAGGTCTAATAGCCTGGATGATGCCAGAGACGATATCAAAGCCCTTGCACCATGGGTCAGTAATGATCAGATAGTATATAATAACAGTGATGAACCTATTGGTGTCTCCGGAGCACATACACCGTTTCAACCGTTTCATTGGAAGTGCAGGACAGGAACTGTAATCTCTTCTTGAATCTTGGTGACTTATATATGTTTTGTGTCGACATAATATAATGAATATTATATGAATTTACTGCCCTTGCCAGGCACTATCAAAAATCAATTCCATTGTTCTTTTATTGTAATCCCTTCTCCAGAGATAATTATATCCTCAGCATCATTTATCTGAGTCTGATCACAGGAACAATTACAATAATTATTATGACAGCTAGGACAGATTGCTTCAACTACCTTGGTACCTATCGCACAATCAAGTTGCAACAATTGTCTATTACCGTCAAACGAACATTCAATACAACTGTTGCCACGATATCTGAGCGGTGCAAATATGTAACTACTAACATCATGTTTTTTCTTTAAAAACTCATGGATATCAATAAGGGTTGTTTTTAAAGATGATCTGCAAAGCGCAAAAGATAGAATGTTTGAACTAATAAATTCAAGCATTGATGAACTATCCCCCATGCATGAATACACATGATATTCATCCTTGACCCGAACAGCTATTTCAAAGGATACGATTTGAGGGTTTTTCCCATTTGGATTATTACGAGACTGATAGTAATTGATTGTATCATGAATCTGAGTTGTTAAATCAGAAGGAGAGATTGACCCTCCTGGTAGATTCACAACTATTGTAGGGAAATTGATACTATCATCACTGAAGGTTATAAATGTAAATGCATTATCGCTATATGAGAATTTAGCATCCAAATTGATAAGTCTTTTTATTATATGAATTGCTTCGAATTCAATATAGGAAATAGAAGGTGACACTTCATCTCTTTTACTCTTGAATGGATAAATTACAATATTTCCATCGTTAACGAATGTGTTTAGGGGAGTAATGGATACCATAACTTTTAAGAATTTACTGGTAGTTTTTCCATCATAAGCTTCAACTTCTGGTTCTTGTTGAGTCTTTGATGTGTTAATGTCTATACCTCCAAAATACTCTCCGGGAAGATGATTATCACGATAGTAGTGGCAAATAAGCTCCTTCCATAATTCAAAATCAATTGCACCATCGATACGCCACAGTTTTACATAATCATCTGCTTTCTCAGCTTTATCCATTGAGTTATCTTCATCAATTCTACACAAGTAGTTATCCATTGAATAACCCCTAATAGCTCCATCTAAATGCATAGGTGTTTTAGTTAGTGGGTCAATTAGTGAATGTGCATAGCGCATGTAAAATAGATCGCCGTAAGGGAATATATTCTCATCTAATAGCTCTTCACATTCAAAACAGTGTTTATTGTCTTGCTCATGCCAACCCAATTCAGTGCTTCTAAGGTTAAAGTATTCTTTTTGCTCTTGACTGGCGCCGTGCTTAGTAATTCCATATTCTATACTTGTTAAATCGTTTGAGAACTTAGGACCCCACCAGTAGTCAAGTTCAATCACTCTTTCACATGATTCCGTTAATCCAATCACATCAAAATCGAGAGCAATTTTAACCTCAAATTTCCCAGTATCGACGTTTTCAATTGTTTCAAGAAATTCCACATTTAGGCTGTTAAGATAAGATCCAGATCTTCTAAACGATTTGTGAGCAAAAACAACTAATTCTCCAAATTGATATACTCCAGGAGATAAGACATTCAGTTTTGAAATCGGTATTAAATTATGTTTATCTTCATTAGCTAGTTTGTCCAACTCTGGAAATTTTCGCAGTACGATACCTTTGTCAATTATCCCTATAAAACCTGCTGCTTTCCCAATATAAATAGCATCATCAGACAACTCAATTCCAATAGATGAAGATATTTTTGTTTTATTATTGTCTGACATTGTAAAGATATTCTCTTTGTCAAATTCTAATGCGTCTGACTTCAATTTACTCATTTCTTCATTGCTTTCTGCAATACAAGTTTCTCCAATGAGTGCTGTTAAATCAGATTCAAAAAAAACTCCGCGGAAATTCGACCAACCTATAGGTCTTGTCCAATCATGAGACACATGAGTTATCATCGTTTTACGTATTCGAACAAATTCTTCTACTAAACCTTGGGTTGGGAATTTATGATTATATAGATTAACCTGGTTTGTGTTTACTATTCCAAGATACTTTTTCATTTGTTTACCTCCAACCCTTCATTCTCAGTAAGGCTGATTAGGATATTAAGAAATTGATTTCGCAAAGGGTCGATTTAGTGAATAGACGTAAAATCTATTGACCTCATCACATAACCACTAAGCTCTCCATCGTTTATTGTCGCAGTTTGCCACTGAGGATTTGTATCATGGTGAAATCTGTTAGCATATTCTTTTATATTCTCTAACTCGTTAATTTGTTGATCATTCAATATCTGCTCTTGCGTACCTATCCTTTGTCTACAAATGTTAATGAAGGGGCCTAGTAGGGTGCCAGGAATGAAAAACTTCGGGCATCGCACTCTCAAGAATCCTTCGAGAAATGGACGAATAGCAATTGCCACGTCTCTTGTGTTGACATGTTCCCCATTAATATAGGCATCTAACAATCTGAACAACCTATCATGTTCGGTATAAGAGTCTTTATTGACGTTCCAATCAATAATCTTCGAATTGCTTACATCTCTGACTATTTGTAGTGATGCACAATTACTATGATCCGCACCAGCCCAGATACTACACAAGAATGATCTACTGTGTGACAAGACAATTACTTGTTTGGCTTGATTGCCTAACCTACGAATCTCTTGAGCAGTCGATAGAGTTCTATGCTCATCAAGAGTTGAAACCGGGTCATCAATAATGACTATTTTGTCCCCAAGGTTGGGGTCATCTCTCAGAGTGGCAAAGAAAAAGGCTAGGGCTAAGGAATTACGATCTCCCGAGCTGAGAGTGTTATGAAACGCTTGAGCGCCAGGCTCTGAGGTTATAGATACTGTAGTGCTATTAATTAACACCCCATAATTACATGTAGACCCAGCACGAATATTGGCAGGAGATACATTGCACAGTCTAAATCCAGCATTGAAGACTTGAAGATAGTCGTTAACTGCTGTCTCAAATCTCGGGAAAACACTATCACGGTAGTTTTGAAGTCTTATTCTAGCTGTATCCCTCAATCCTTCAGTTCTCAGCTTGTTTGTTTTCTCTTGCAGGTAGTTCTCGCAGGCTTGTGAGAGTTCTGATGAGTAACGGGATTTTAGTGCTTTTAGTCTGCTAAGAATTCTGTTTAGTGGTGAGGTATCAGCCCGTTCTGTTCTTTGTTTGATAGTATTTATCTCTACATTTGTCTGGGTTACTTGTAGGTTGTGATCATCAATTCTGTGGCGATTAGCTTCATAATCTGAGAATAAAGCAAGCTCATCCTCTGCAAAAGTTACGATATCTAACGCAGATGCCTGTTTGATCATCAGTTTCGAATGAATCATATCCCGAAGGGTTTTCCAACTTCTAACTACAGAATCGCTTTCGAATACTATTTCAGGTACATCGGTAAACCTAGACCAATACAGACGATTTTCATTATAAGACCTTATCGCTCTCTCAAACGCAATAAGTTTCTCTTCTCCACATTGAGTGTCTAACTGGGTACTCGCATCACTTATTTCCTTTCTCAGTTGCTTGTATTCTGTGTTAAAATATGCTCGATAATGCAGAAGAATATTTGATCCTTCTAGAGACTGAGAACAGAATGGGCAGGTATCATCATCACTTTCTTCAGTATCTGATGGGAGAAAGGACATTCCTTGAGAAATCCACTGTTCTGAGCTAGGTGAGTACTTACCAAAGTGATCCTTAACTAATTGCAGCGCGGTTGAATCTAGTGTATCCAATGACGAAGCTAGCAAATCCGTGTAAGCCGATTGATTGAACTCAGGTAATTGAATGATTGTAAATAGAGCAGCGCTCGAGATTTCTGCAGCATTTTTAGCAGCCAACAGATTTCTTTCAGCAGCAACGATTTTGATATCTATATCATCTTCATTGAGTAAACTGCAGTAATCATCAACACTATAACCATGTCTCGAGTCTGCCGGAATCAGACTGGATAATCTTTGCAGTTCTCGATTGTGGTCTTCTATTTGCTTAATGTATTCATTTACCTGCCTGTTTAGGCTTACTCCTTGCTCGCCTATTATTAACTCATGCAGATTCTGCCTGTGGCTTGGGTCGACCATCATGCCAGAGCAAACATTATTGGCAATAAAGACATCATCATAAATCGAAATTTCTGCTAAAGACCTATTCCATGAGCCATTTTGGAATTGCACAGTTTGATTTCCTTCACATGTGAGAACTACATGGGGAGCGGATTGACTACCTATGCTTCGCCTTTCGTTAATGTGAATCGGTTCCCCAGTCATCAAAGATCTTAGTATAGCGGATAAGGTTGTTTTACCTCTTCCATTCTCAGCATAAATCAGGTTTAATCTCTTTAAATCAAGGTTAGCAGCCCCACTCATTCTTACAAAGAGTCCTGTGTTATCGATGTAGTTGATTTTTTCTATCATAGATGCCTCATCCTTATTACTGCCATTAAGAGTGCAGTTTAATCGACTGCTCTATTAAGCTAAGAATGTATGAGATATTTGTTTCATCTCTCATGGCTATCTGATAATCTCCATTGCCCCATTTACCCTTACCTGACACATCCTCTGATAACCCTAAATTGTCAATGAGTTGACCTTTGGTTACGTTAAGCGTTAACTTCAATTTAGATCTTTGAATTTCGATATCCACGATATTCGTATTCCTTTTGAATGCTACATATAGCTTTTTGGGCTCAATGTTTAAGTTCCATTTTCCGATAATTTCGTCTCTAAGTGTCTCGTAAAGTGAAGCAATATCTTCGTTCGCTTTATTTAAATGGTCTGCCTCTGTATATACTACTATTTCTTTTGTTAATTTACTGATTTTCGTATCTATAGGTGACAGCTTCTTGATACTTGTACCCGATCTCCCGTAGTCAATTCTTCGATATGATATATGGTTATCGTGATAGAATCTAATCTCCCATAAAGAGATAGGCAAGTCGTTGAAAATCAGGGAACCGATCTGATAATTGTTGAAAGCAGTCGAGACGAAATAAATCCTCGATTGAGCCCAGTCGATGTCATTGATTTGATAGCTTTTGTGTTTGAGATTATTATACTGCAAGACAAAATCAGCTTTTCGATCTAACATCTTGCCCAGATAGGCATAGCCCTGGTCGATGACACTTCTGTTTTCGCAGCGTTTGTATTCGATGATCACAAATGATTTGGTCTCATGATCAAAAGCAAGTGAATCCAAGCGGTAATTTCCCACTGCAAATTCCGAACACACCAATTCCAAACCAAAGATCAATCCCAGGTTCTTCTCGGTAATGGTCTGCAAGGTTTTTTCTTTGGCAATCTTGGTCTCAATAACCTGAGAAAGAATGTTGTTCTGGTTTAATTTGAATAATCTCATTGTACCCTCTCAAACAAGTTTGTTAGTCGATAGATAGGCTATGCTGGACTTTCTGTCATAAGGAACAGATATTGAAAAACTATCCTGTCCTGACATATAGTTAATAACCAGAGCTAAGGGACAGGGAATATCATCCCACTCGGTCAATTCCATTATCGTGTCGTATGCGCTCATTTCCAAGGCTATTTTCCCGGATGCATCGGCATTAGATATCGCCCAGGTTAAAAAGTTTTGGTAAATGCTTAGATCAAAATCCACTTGATTATATTCACAGGGATACAAATCTATTATTGACCCATTTTTTTGGCTGATGTATATACTTAAGATTTCCATAGTTTTTCAATCCTGTCTTTGATCTTTTGATTGCTCTCTACGATAAACTCTTTTGCTTTATTAATGTCTCTTCGATAAGAATCCAGCTCTGCCACTATCTCTTTTTGGACAGACAGGGGTGGAATTGGTATCTTTATCTCGGCAACTCCATTTATACTTGCTCTTGACAAAGAGCCACCTACACCTGTAATTGTGCGCATGAATTGTTCATGAAAAGAGTCAGATAAAAGAATAGACATTATGTAGTGTGGCAGCACATCTTTGCTTGATAACACGATCCATTCTGTTGAAGCAATTTGTTTTAATCCTGATAAATTTCTTGTGACAACACAGCATCTTCTGATGTGGGGAACTATCCTTGATATAAGGATATTATCGGGCTCAACCAATTTCTTTTGAGAACCGATTTCTTGTCCTTTAATTACATCAGGTTGACCTGAATCGTAGGCTGGAATACTCCATAATTCGAACAAATCATGGGGGGTCTTTCTTGGATCAATGGTCATTGTCTTCTTGTAGAATGTGCCTACAGGAACCATATTGAACGTTGTATTATACTTTACTTCCACATACCTATCTGCAGTCAAGCTAAAGTCCCCGCTCTCCGCCAACTTATCTTTCTCAACGAGAATCACATCTTTATCTGGAACAGCATAATCTTGTTGGCTGAGGATGGATTCTTTGTATGCCATCGCATTTGCAAAGGCAACAGGCAAATCGTTGGCATCAATAGGTCTACGTTGTGCGCCCAGATCAAAGCCATCGCTGTTCACCTTGATAAAGATGATCTTATCGGTCTTTTTTGCCAGGGCTTTATCTATCCAGAGAATGGAGGTCTTCACCCCGGAATAGGGATTGAAAACACCGCCAGGCAAAGAGATAACACCTACCAGGTAGTTCTCTTCCACCAAAAGCTTTCGCAGTTGCTTGTAAGCATTGGCACTTTGGAAGATGATGCCTTCGGGGACGATGATTCCGGCTCTGCCATTGGTGGTAAGATGTTCCAGCATATAGTCCACAAAGAGCACTTCACTACGTTTGGCTTGGATACTAAAACGTTGATGGGGGCGAATACCACCCTTGGGGGTCATAAAAGGGGGATTTGCCAGTATTACATTGGCATATTCATTCCAGCGTTCGGTGCTGGTGAGGGTGTCGTATTCGTAGATTTGCGGTGTATTGAAGCCATGCAGATACATATTCACCAGGGAGAGGCGCACCATCTCAAAGGCAATGTCGTAGCCCTTGATGTTTTTATGTGTGAATGCCCTTTGATCTGGAGTGAGGAGGTCTCCGGAGTATTTTTTGCCATTGATCACCAGTTCTTCGATGGGGATATTCTGAGCCTCAAAAGTGTGTGGGTCATTGTGTTTATCGTAATTGCTGCTATTGGTCTTGAGGATGTGCTTATAGGCAGAGATTAGGAAGCCTGCGGTTCCACAGGCTGGATCGAGGATGCTGTCTTCCTTTTGGGGGTCGATGAGTTCCACCATAAATTCGATAATATGGCGGGGAGTTCTGAATTGTCCCGCATCACCCTGGGAACCAAGCACTGCCAGCAAATATTCAAAGGCATCACCCAGCGTTTCGCTGTGGTCATAGGTAAATTCATCGATGCACTTCAGGAAGAGCTTCAGGGTTTCGGGGTCCCGATAGGGCAGAAAGGCGTTCTTGAAGATATCCCTGAATAAACCTGGTATCGAGGCATTATTGGGTATCTTGGCAAGCGCGTCCTGATAGAGCATGATTCTGCCTTCCCCGCTCAGTTTGGGATCAAAAAGCTTGTTCCAGGCGTAGGGGGCAAAGTCTCCGGCAAAGTATTTGGGATTCCCGCCCAATTCGATGGATTCATTATCCATATCGTACATAAATTTGTAGATCAGGGCGATGGTGATTTGCTCTACTTGAGAGCTGGGAACTGGCACTTTGCCCACCAGAATGTCTCTGGCAGCGTCTATCTTACGTTTGGTGATGGTGTCTAACAAGTGTTACTCCTACATGAATTTATTCAGGACTACGTAGTCCTTGATGTATTCCGGGATGGCTATTTTCCAGTTATCTTTTACCGATCTAAAGTCCTTCATACCAAAACGGGGATAGGTGTTCAGCTCGGCATAGTTTTTACGGTCTATAATGTCTCTAAGTCTGTTATCGGTTACATAAGCCTTGAAATAGTACTTTAAGGCGGGGATGTTTTCGGTGGAACTGGGTTTGTGTATGGAAATAAAGCGCTCAAATTCGCTATTGAGCAGTTCATCCTTGCTTTTGAAGCCCGGAATCAAGCCAAATGCTTTTTCGACAATCTCTCTAAGCGTGAGCCTGCGATCCAGTTGGATGGAATGACGTAGCTTTTCCAGGGTAAAGTGCTCTTCAGGTTTATCTATCATGTTTTGGTTGATATAATCCAGCACAAAGTCCCATTTGCCCTCATCCACACCTTGCTTGATAAGGGGATCTTGTTTGATCTTCTCTTCAAACTTCTGGAAGAACATCCGGTCTATCTTCATGCCATCGGCACCAATAACTTTGCGATCCAGCATAGTAAGGGGATCGGGACTGTGAATTTCTGCTTCATTGGCTGAGGGTTGTGAAGGGTCTCCTCCGGGACCTGGGGGCTGGGTGGGTCCACTCACGGCAGGAAGATTCAGCACTTGGTCGTAATCGAACTTCTCTTCAAAATACTCGCAGACGGCAAAGAAATCGAAAAGGATGAAACCAGTTTTGATCTTATCTTTGTGGATTTCTTTGGCAGCCGGGTCGAGGTAAAGCTCTGCAAAGTCGTGCCTGCGGGTGCCTCTGCCTTTGATCTGGATAAATTCCGAGGGCGAGAAAATGGGGCGCATCAGGGCGATATTCAAAATATCGGTGCAGTCGTAACCGGTGGTCATCATTCCCACTGTCACGCAAATCCGGGTTTTGGAAGTCCGGTAATCGGAGAGGAAGTTTTCTCTGCCGGAGAGGTTATTGTTGGCAAAATTAATGCTCATCTGTTGGGCTGTTGGGATGATGGAAGTGACCTGCATGGCAAAATCTGACTTATACTTACCTGGGAACATCGTGTCGGCAAGTACATTGAGAATTTGGGTGACCTTGGTAGCGTGTTTTTGGCTTACGCAAAAGATTATGGATTTACCAATCTCACCGCTGATGGGATCGCAGATAGCGTTTTCCATAAAAGCCCGGCAGAGAGTGATATTGGTATTCTGAGAAAAGAAACGTTTTTCAAAGTGCTTTTCTTCAAAGTAGGTGATGTTATCATCCCCAGGTTGTGATGTGTCCACATAGGCGTAGCCTTCATCAGAGAGCAGCTGAGTGGTAACCTGTGAGCGGGCATCGATCACGGTGGGGCTTACCAGGTATCCATCTTTCACGCCATCCACCAGAGAATAGCGGAAGGTGGGGTTGCCGCTTTTACAGCCAAATGTTTCGTAGGTATCCATGAGTAATCTGCGTTCATAATCTCTGGGGCTATTGCCATCCGGGACAGCGTTTTTGATGTAATCTTTGGGAGTGGCGGTTAGGCCCAGTTTGTAGCCCACAAAGTATTCAAAGACGGCTCTGGCATTGCCTCCGATGGAGCGATGCGATTCATCTGAAATTACAAGGTCAAAATCTGTGGGGCTAAACAGTGTTCTATATTTATCGCCAGAAAGCAGAGATTGAACCGTGGAGATCACGATATCTGCCTTGCGCCAATCACCCTTATTTTCTTTGTAGATCAGCGAAGTGAAGTCGTTTTTGAGATACTTCACCATATTGCGCTGCGCTTGATCTTCCAATTCCAGACGATCCACCAAAAACAAAATGCGGTGGGCATTTCCGGTCTTGAGAAATAGCTTCATCACGGCAGCGGAGATGAGGGTTTTACCGGTTCCGGTAGCCATTTCAAAGAGGAAGCGGTTGTTGCCATTGCGGATGGATTCCTGAATAGATTCGATGGCTTTCACCTGATATGGACGCAGGATACTGAGATTGTTTTTCTTCAAGTATTCGCTGCGAGTGTCTTCATTTTGAAAATCGGGATTTATGCTGTAATCATGCTTTTGAGTAATGGCGATGTAGCCGGAAGTGATAATTTCGTTGATCAGGGCATCTGGATCTGGATTGTAATGCTCGTAGCCCTTCATGGATTCGGGAGAGGGGAATCTGGTGATGATGTATGGGTTACCCTGCTGAGTATCCCAAAAATAGTGGAGATTGCCATTGGATAAGAGGATAAACCTGCAGTTTTGGGACCGGGCATAGGCACGGGCTTGCTCTTTGCCTACGAGGGGATTGTGCTTTTCTCTCTTGGCTTCCAACACAATGAGGGGATGTGAATGCTCGTCAAGAAGCAGGAAATCGATGAAGCCTTTGGAGGTTGTTTCGAAGTCGTTGCCATACTCATCTATCTGCTTTTGAGTGAGCTTAGTCTGGTTCTCCAGGATGATATTGGCTTTATTGCCTTTTTCATCAAAGAACCTCCAGCCTGATTCTTTAAGCAGGTCATTAATCTTTATCCTGGCACTTGCCTCTTTATTCATCTTTCGCCCCATAACATTCTTTTATCTGGCAGATGGATTTTATCTCTACCCAACGCCATCACTACGAGATTCATAGAATTATATAAGGTTCAATTCTGTCAACCTCAAAATCTGTCGCATCCTTATACATCCGTATTTGCCAGCATACAGGGCAGTTCTTTCCTTGCTCCATATCAAAATATCAAAAGCGAGCACAAGGAGAAAGCATGACCGATACATTGATAAACCCAAATCAAATCCCAGCTTGTCAGGCACGAAGGCCTACGATTGAAGCCTTACCCCGTGCAGGCATGCTCCCGCGTGGTATTCAACGGTAACATAATCAATACTAAGGTCCGGATGCGCCTGTGGCGCGGGTTTACGGATCTACAAGAGCAATCTGCCCCCGGCTCTGGCTGGGGGCTTTTTCTGGTGACTAATAACCCCAAACCCAAAATCGACCATAGATCACGCCACAGATACCTGCCCCTTTTGCCCTCAATTTGAACTTGTCGGAATTTCCGACAGGTTGAACTTTCATTTGATTCTCCCTCTTCATAAATATGCTTAATGTGCTCGACAACATTTGTTCTTGAGGATTGATACAATCTTATTCATCCGTATTTGTCAGCATACAGGGTAGTGCTTTCCTTGCTTCATAACAAAATAACCAAAGCGAGCACAAGGAGAAAGCATGACCGAAACATTGATAAACCCAAAATCGACCATAGATCACGCCACGCATACCTGCCCCTCCTGCCCTCAATTTGCCTTCAAGATGCTTTGGACTCGAGCTGACTCAGAGCTTCGAGTCATCTCGAGACGAAGGCGAATCAAATGCGAGTCCAGGAATAGGGCGTGGCCAGAGCTTCAAAGCTCCGCTAAATAACCCTGGTGAGGCGAATATGCCAGGCCGGGCCTGCCTCATCCCGATCTTGGTCCTGCCAAACAATCTGCCATCTGAGCCATGCAGACAATTCTCCCCAAACGAGCGTCGGACAAATAAGAAAGGTATTGCCCTGCGCAGATCAACATTAAACCTCAGGGAGAAGACTATTCAGCCATTCTGAGGATGAATAATCTTGGCATATTTGGCAGGATGGTGTATCTTATAGTTAAAGTCTTTTTGATCGTTATGATGGAGTAAGCGTTTGGGTGCTTGCCTCGTGCTTTATTACAGGCTTTTTGCTATAGGTGGGGCTTTCATTGACAGTGTCTGTAGAAAAAAGAAGGTATAATATATGAAACAAATCATATTACTAGTCATTATGCTCAGTTTGAGTGTAGGCATGCTCTTTGCCCAGCCCGTATTCGGGGTTCGGGGCGGTCTGAATATCGCTTCGTTTACCGGAGAGGATAACATGGATGATTTCGATTCAAAGCTCGGTTTCCATGCCGGTGCCATGATGCAAAGTC
>JAQUJJ010000108.1 GCA_028681035.1 Candidatus Cloacimonadota bacterium | reverse complement strand
TTTTGTCTGGATGAAACTGCAATGCCATCTTGCGATAGGCTTTCTTGATAGTGGCTTCATCGGCAGCTTTATCTACTCCCAGAACTTCATAATAATCACGTTTTGCCATTCATTTCTCCTTAGAATATGCCATGCTTTTTGCAGGTGCACTTTTGTCAAACGGCTTTTATAAAAAACAAGTCCAAAGCACCTGATACACTGGTAATATGTGTTCAGGTGCTTTGAACTTTATTGGCTAGTCTTATTTATCGTCGTCCATCACTTCAAAATCAGCATCGATAGGTCCATCTTGCTTAGGCGCATCTTGTTGCTGAGCACCCTGGGCAAAATCCTCAGGATTAAAGCCAGCGGCATTGGGATCAAAACCAGCTCCGCCTTCACCTTGTTGCTGCTGCATCTGTGCATAGATAATCTCACCAAGCTTTTGGGCTTTCTTTGAAAGATTCTCTTTGATGCTGTTCATCTGCTCGGCATCAGTCGCCTTTTCCATCTGTTCTTTGGAGGTTTTTACTTCGGCTTCCAGTTCGCTCTTTTCGCTTTCGGAAAGCTTATCGCCATATTCGCCAAGGCTCTTTTCTGTGCTAAAGATAAGCGCATCAAGTTCGTTCTTGGCAGTGATTAGTTCCTGTCGCTTTTTATCTTCATCAGCATGCAATTCTGCATCCTTAATCATGCGCTCGATATCTTCCTTGCTGATGTTTCCGGCACGGTCTATCTTGATGGATTGTTCCTTGCCTGTTCCCTTGTCTTTGGCGGATACGTGCAGGATGCCATTGGCATCGATATCGAAGGTAACCTCAATCTGCGGCAAACCACGAGGAGCGGAGGGAATACCCACAAGGTCAAAACGACCCAGTGACTTATTATCAGGAGCCATGGGACGTTCACCCTGCAACACATGAATGGTTACCGCTGTCTGGTTATCTGCCGCCGTGGAAAACACTTGGCTCTTCTTGGTGGGAATGGTGGTATTGCGTTCAATGAGAGGAGTCATCACTCCGCCCAAGGTTTCGATACCCAAGGAGAGAGGGGTTATATCCAGCAACAACACGTCACTAACGTTATCGTCACCCGATAATATTGCGCCTTGAATGGATGCGCCTATGGCTACCACTTCATCTGGATTGAGGCTGCGATTGGGCTTTTTACCAAAGAACTTTTCCACTGCATCTTGCACCGCTGGAATGCGTGTGCTTCCGCCTACTAACAATACTTCCTGTATGTCGGAGTTTTCCAGCTTAGCATCTTGCATAGCTTTACGGCAGGGAGTAAGGCTGCGTTGGATAAGATCAGCAGTTAGGCGATTGAACTCTGCCAATGTCAAATCCAAGCTAAGGTGTTTAGGACCCGTAGCATCGGCAGTAATAAAGGGTAAGTTGATGTTCGTTGTCTGTGTTCCAGATAGCTCTATCTTGGCTTTTTCCGCAGCTTCGCGCAGGCGTTGCATAGCCATGGGGTCTTTGGATAAATCCATGCCTTCTTGTTTCTTGAACTGCTCTAGAATCCAATCTATCACTTTCTTATCGATATCATCACCACCAAGGTGAGTATCGCCATTCGTGGCAAGTACTTCCACCACACCCTGGGAAATATCCAGAATGGAGATATCAAAAGTCCCGCCGCCAAGGTCATACACCGCCACTTTCTGTTCTTTTTTGTTTTCCATGCCATAGGCAAGTGCAGCGGCTGTAGGCTCGTTGATGATGCGTTTCACTTCCAAACCGGCAATACGCCCTGCATCTTTGGTGGCTTGTCTTTGGTCGTCATTAAAATAAGCTGGTACAGTGATTACGGCTTCGGTAACGGTTTGCCCTAAATAGGCTTCTGCGGTTTCTTTCATCTTAGTGAGAATCATGGCGGATAGTTCTTGGGGGCTAAATTCTTTGTTTTCGCCTTCAATGTGCACAGTTGCTTGATTCTTGATACCAGAAAGCACCTTGAAGGGCACTTGGGTCATTTCTTCGCCCACTTCGCCGAAAGAGCGTCCCATAAAACGCTTGATAGAGAAGACCGTATTCTGTGGATTGGTAACCGCTTGGCGTTTGGCAAGCTGCCCTACCAGACGCTGTCCATCTTTGCTAAAAGCTACTACTGAGGGAGTGGTTCTGGTGCCCTCAGCGTTTGTTATTACTACCGGCTTTCCGCCTTCAACGACGGATACGCAAGAGTTAGTAGTTCCGAGATCGATTCCTATTATTTTTCCCATTTATTCCTCCAGGGATTTTATATTTATGTTGTTTCCGCTGGACACCGCAACTCTTGCGGGGCGCAGCAGTTTGTCATTCATGGTATAGCCGTTTTGAATAATGGCGGCAATCGTATTTTCTTCATAGTCGCTGGGAATGTGAGCCAAGGCATCGTGATAAGCTGGGTCAAACTCTTCTCCCAAAGCTTCAATCTTCTTAACACCTTCTTTTTCCATAGCTTGGCGCAGTTGTTTTTCAATCATAACCACTCCTTTGCCAAAGGAGCTTAGCAATTCCTGTTCATTCGCTTGCAGCATGGCACGCTCGAAGTTATCGGCAACGTCGCAGATTTCCAAGGCAAATTTCTGAGTAGCCATGCGTATCCAATCCGCCTTTTCTTGATTGGAGCGTTTGCGGAAGTTCTCAAACTCTGCCATATTACGCATGTATTTATCTTTCCAATCCAATACTTCTTGCTGCAATTCAGTCATTTTATCAATCGCCTCTGTTTCTATTGCAGCAGCTTCCATTTCGGCTTCTGCTTTGCTCTCGTGATGTTGCTTTTTGCTCACGCTTTTGTCTCCTGCTGAGGCACAATCATGCCCCTTTTTGTTGTATTTGTTATGGTGAAGGTTACATCCCGGATCAAAGGAATCAGCTTGCGATAATCTGTCCTAATGGGAGCTAATACCCCCAAGTATCCAGGAATGCCAAACACTTCGTATTTACCATAAATTAGCGCAAAATCCACCCACTCTGGGTAGGAAAAATCCTCTCCCATAATAACGTTCACTTTTGCATCCACATCATGGTTGCGCATCGTGTTTAGCAGGTAATCCTGCCTTTGGATAAGGGTCATAAACTTCAGGATATTCTCTTTGGAATCAAACTCTGGCTGCTCCAAAAACTTGATGCTGCCATCGTAATGAATATAGAAATCACTTATCTCTATAAAGGCTTTGTGCAGCTCCAGTAAGAACTGTCGCAAGAGACTGTTCTCCACGTTTTCTTTCATTTCCACCAAAACACGATTGGCAATATCATATACTTGCAAACCCACCAGCTCGTCATTCAGATAACGTACCAGCTTGCGTAATTGCTGCTCGGTTAGCTCGTTATCGCACTTCAAGATAACTGTTTTATCCAGCCCGGAATCCAAGCTCATCACAAAGATAAACTTACCTTCTCCTATGGAAAACACATCCAGCTTTGCCAAGTGTCCGCTGGAAACTTCCGGCTCTGCCACAAAGGAAAGCTGGTCTGTCTCTTTGGCAAGTATCTGCATGATATAATGCAAAGCCCGCGGTGTATCTTTATAGTGGTGAATCAACAAGTCTCGTAGTATCTCCATGCGAGGATATGTTACCTGTGCATGCTCTGCTTCTATATGCTTCAAGTAAGCTCTATATCCACTAATCGTGGGGATTCTGCCGGCAGATGTATGAGGCTGTGAGATTAAGTTCTGCTGCTCCAGCTTCAGCAAATCCAAACGCAAGGTAGCCGAGGATACATCCTTCAAATACTTCTCGTTCAAGGTGCGCGAGGACACCGGTTCGCAATTGCAGATATACTCATCCACCAACGCACAAAGGGTTTCGTTTACTCTTAGCTCATTCTTCTTCATTTCTTTACCACCTGGGTATTCTTAGCAGTCAAACTCTTCATCTGCTAATATAGAGACAATCTAATCAACTCGGCTTAATTGTCAATCTAAATGTGAGAGTGCTTAAAAATAAAACGGGTAAGTTGTACTTGATCACTGAAAACTGCAAATCTGATCACTGAAAACTGCAAATGGCTTTTTTAGCTCATTTCTGATCACCGTTTCTGCAAATCTGATCACCGTTTCTGCAAATAGTTTTGATCACCGTTTCTGCAAATCTGATCACCGTTTCTGCAAATCGAACACATTCGCCTCAACTATCCACTCCTAGCGATAAATGAAAAACGTGGAGAGCACCGGGCGGTGTCTCCACGTATCGGAGGGCATTCTATGTAGGGTCTGTAGGCTGTAAGCAATCTCTGATCTCTCCCTGTTTCTGTCAAGCATCTGTTATGTGTCTTTATTATCGCATTGTGCTGAAAGGACTTGACCACGGGTGCGATGGGTGTTGTGTAGAACCCATAAGTTAACAGTCGGGTAACCGAGAAGGAGATCAAGATGAACAAGCAAAACAAGAATGGCAAAAACAAGGCAACTCTGGAGGAGATGGTGAAATCAGGCAGCCAGATCGTACTACTTAGAGAGGATGGCTCAGAGCAGCCCATCGAAGAGATTATCAATGATCAACAGCACGTTTCAGACGATCCATTCGCAGGTGAGTTCCACTATAAGAACTGGTGGAATCAGTTCCGGGGACCCTGGTTGCAGTCGGAGAAGATGACGGTAGAAGAGATCAAGATCAAAGCCGATGATGCCTGGGAATGCAGTGATTACAAGGAAGTCATCAACCTGATGGCAGAGATGATCTGCAGGCTCGAACAAAGGTAAACAAGCAGGTTTATCCTAATCTTAACCCGGCTGTGCCGGGTTTATCTCTTGGGCTGAGTTTTTTGGTTTAGTAGGGTAAGGCTATCAGTTGGTATTTGGCTTCCTGAGCATCGAATAGCTGCCCTATAACAATGGTAATTGTGATCTGTGTACCTTCTTGTTTGACATCGGCTATAAAGAGGAAGCAATTGCACTGGTTGGTCAAGATGATGTGGGGAATGACAGTGTATTCTTTATCAAGCTTGTGAGTGATGAATCCATCGTCTCGGATGCTGGCAGGGGTAGCCTGAGTCTGGTCTCCCACTCCATTATCCTGATCCTGCAGTTCATGTGTTATCTTGGAAAGAGTAAACAGACTATTATCCAGATGATTGGCAGATACCGCTCCGTTGGCAATCTTGCTTCCCGTAACCACTCCGTCTTGGATGTGATTACCATAGATACAGTCATTCTGCAGACCTCTTGCATCAAGCTTGCCGATAGTACAGGTCTTACCACCGAAGGCTCCATTGGGGTTACCTCGGTTGTCCCATACTTCATAGAAACCGCAATCGGCTTCTGTTTCGATTTGGCACTCATAATAACCGGAGTTTTCAGTTTCATTGAGCTTGAGTCCGCTCTGCCAGTCGGCTCCGGGTCTGAGTAGGCGTACATCCACTCCCGATTGGGGCTTTCTGACTCCATCATCCATTATATAGTAGCTGATTCCATATTTGAACATTTATGCTCCTCTATATTTACCTTTAACTTGATGTGATATTATCGCCATCGTCTTCAATGATGATGATTCCGAAATCGATATAGCCGGGTGAGCCTATGTATCTTGATTCGAGTGAGAACTTGACCTTCTCAGGATACTCATGCAGATCATCAGGACATTTGGGGAACTGGGATACAGTGACCGGGAACTGGCTCTTGACTTCATTATAGGCTGTGTATTCGAGATAGAGACTGCCTGTTGCGGTAATGAAGCTCATCAGAGTATAGTACTCATCAGGATTGAGGGTTGCCTGCAGATCGAAAGAGTCCTCTCTGTACTCATCTCTCTGATGCAGGATGGTAGGATCAAAGGCATTCTTCTTCTCGATGCGGTACTTACGTCGGGGTGAGTATTCCACCTGACCAGTGGTACAATTGAAGTAGAATACTCCATTAGAGGTCTGCCGGATTAGTCTCCAGCCCCTTATAATAGCCATGCTTTCACCTTGTACTCATCATTTATGTAATCTCGCTCCAGTTCGGTAATGGCATAGACCTTGGTCTTGATGCGTATCTTGGATTGGAGTGAGAGATTGTAATTGGATAACTGGTCGATGGTCGTGTCGCAGCTCCACTTGGAGTCATAGAAGTCGATCAGATAGTCTTTGATTAGCCCTTGCAGTTGAGTGGTATCTCCTGCCAGGACATCAATGGTCTTGATATCGGGCTTCTCTTGATTGCCTCGCTTGACCACAAAGGATACTACGTCTTCATCAGCGATGTCTATTATAGAAGTGGCATAGGCATCCTTGTTCTTGAGGATGATCTGTCCGGATGCATTGGTGAAGATAGTGGCATTATAGAGCATCAGCATCGCTTGCAGAGCTTTGAGGTTATCGGTCTGCTCTTCCTGGGCAGTCTCGTAAGCATCTCCGGGCTGCAGTTTGGAGGGCATCAGATTACCATGAAAGTGAGCTTCATTCCAGTGGTTCACATACTGACTGCTGCCATAACTCTTACCGTCGATTAAGCCGGTACTGCTGAGACCGGTGAAGAGAGTAGTGCTGGTGATCCCAATATCCGTAAAGAAGCCGAGAAACTCGTTATAGGCATTATCCAGTGACTGCAGGTCTTCGACCCAGTCAGTCTTCTCATCATACTCGGATACTACCGGACAGATGGCATTATAGAAGCGGAAGACTCTTCCTCTGAAGCGTCCCTGATATCTGGTCGCAGCAGGATTGGGATAGGTATCCTGGATAACTTTTTTATAGGCAAAGACGAAGGTGATCTTGTTACCTGTAACATCCACAAGGTATCCCCAATAGGGTCCCGGCCATCCGCTGTTATGATAGCTGTAAGTCCAACCTCCGGGAGGATTGGGAAAGGCGATCAGATCATCAAAGTCGATATGGGCTATGGTAAAGGAATTACCCATAGTGATGTTCAGAGTGGGTGTGGTGAACTGGTTAGTGTAAGGAATAGAGATAGGGATAGCCTGTTCAATGTCCTGCAGGAAGTAACCGAGTATCCAGATGGGCAGATAACCTGCGGTCAGACTATAATAGTGAGTGAGATCAGAATAGACCGAGAGGAGCTTAATCTTATCGTAACAGGTGAACTTGAGGATGCCGGAGCTTACATCAAAGGACAGTTGGGATGTATCAATGATGCCCGTAAAGAACAGCACATTATCCCGATAGACCTTCACTTCAAAGTGGGAGATATAACGCTCATACTCATTAGTTCCGGAGAGGATGTTCTCCTGTATCCAGGTAGTGGGGAAACACTCGAAAGTGAGACGTTTGGGTTCCCGGCTATAGTTGGATACCGCTTGCAACTTATCGGCTGAGACGCTCAGAGTGATGATAGCTCTATTGGTAGCAGTATCGACCAGGCTGTGCTTCAGTTGGTTATAGTCAGTGGCATCGGTCTTGCCTTGTAAAAAGTCAACTTTGAATAAGTTAGGCATAAGATATCCAATTCTTCATACTACACTTCGCTTCGGATCAGCTTTCCGGTATCAGCTATTTCGGATACTCTGACTGGGTCATTAGATAGCGGATCGACATTGATCTCAATATTGGGTTTGTTATCGGAGATACTCTGCCGGAGACTACTGAACTCTTCCCGCACCACCGAGACGATGGTGTCCATGATGCTATCCATACTGCCTCTACCGGAAACAGAGCCACCTGTGCCATAATATGAGCCCTCATAGGCAGGCATGGGTACTGAGGGGATTGGCAACCCTGCAAAGGCAAGCTTCACCTTATCAATGGGTGCGAAGTTGAGGAAGTCAAACAGGTTTCTGCCCAGTGCCTTGACTCTGTCTTTGGCTGTGATATACTCGTCACCTTCCGCTTCAATCAGGATACCACCTTCACTATGGGTCTTACCGACCAAGAGACCGCCTGTGGCTGCCTTGGGTGGTTCGGTAGATTGGATCACTGCGATATTGGCGAGTCCGGCACCAATGGCTGCAGCAGCTGCGGTGACCGCCAGTCCGGGTCCTACTACAGGAATACCGACCATAGACTTATAGGCAGCAGTGGCAGAAGCATAAGTATCGATCATCGCCTGTCCGATAGCTAGGGTCTTCCAGAGGGCAAAGCCCTTCTTACCGAAGATCTCGGATGCTTTGGCGAGGTCTCGCATGATCTGTTGAGCACCTTGCAGGTTGCGCATCTCATAGTCATTCCTGATCCGGGACTTAGCCGCTTCACTCTGAGCCGTAATCTGCTGTTCGGTAAAGCCAGCAGCCAGAAGCTTCTCTCTGCGTTTGGCATAGTACTGGTCTATGGCTCTCAGTTCCGCATCCCAGGTTCTATCCAAGAGTTCCAGGCTACGCTGAGTGAAGTCAAACCGGGTATCCTGCAAGTCCTGCTGTTGCCGTCTATCCTCTTCCAATGCTTTGCGTCTAAGCTCTGTTTCAGCTTCGATCTGAGCAGTTCTGGCTTCGGCTGCATCAGTCTCCACTTTGACCGACTCATCGGCATAATGATCTCTAATGGATTGTAGTAAAGACTCAGATGCACCCAAGCTCTGGGCTCTGGCAAGCTCCGCATCCCCCTGGATTTCAAGTTCTTTCTGTTTCCGAAGCACCGCATCGTCTATGGAGAGAACATCATACTTCTGCTGCATCTGCCTAAGCTGTTCCAGTTGCCGTTGACGCTCATCATATTCAGAAGTATCAGAAGTGCTACTAATGCCTGAGCTTGTATTAGATGTAGGAGTAAAGGTCAGATCCGGAGCATCGAGCATCGCCTGTCTATATGCGGTACCTATCTGCTGGAGATCGTTCTTGGCAGTTTGCAGTTGTCCGGTCAAGGCTCCGAACTGGTTCAATCGTCTTTCCAGCTTGAGCCACTCACCATCATTGCCAAAGTAGGAGGCAGGGTTGAAGCCCATAGCATTACGGTCACTGGTCAGGAAGTCCCAGTCCACCGAGTTCATCAACTGCTGTCTGCGGGCTCGTACCTGGTCAACCTCGGCTCTTTGGGAGTCAATCTCGATCTGTAGTTCGGCTACCTTCCTGATCTGAGCATTGTACTTCTCTCCATAGACTTCAGCTATCTGCTTCTGCACCAGTGCATCGGAAGCGTTACGCAGAGCAGTTGCCAGGTTATTGTAGGATGAGGTCTCCAGGTCTATATTACCCAGATACTCTGAGTAGTTCTCATTCAGTGACCTGATGATGTTCTTCATCTCGGTCTTATCAGCAGTGGCAAGTGTTGTAGCAGAGCGTAACTCTAACAAACGGGATGCCAACAGACTGAACTTCTCGGCTTCTACCGAGACCTGTTTCTGAGATTCTTTGATCTCATCGTTCATAGAACGCTGTGCTACAGTTACCGTATCAGTCTTTACCGAGGCTGCTGCCAGCCCTAAGCCCAAGGCAGACAGAGCACCAACCGCTATACCGATAATACCTGCCACCGGGTTTATGGCTACCTGCAGAGCATGATAAGCAGCAGTCAAAGCTGTGATAGTAGTGGTGATAGTACCGATCAAAGGAATTGCTACCACTATCCCAGCTACGAAGCCCTGCATGACCGGAGATAAACTCTGATAGGCATCCATCAGCCACCTAAGCCCCTGCAGCAAGGGATTGATCAGGACAGTAAGCATATCGCCCACGGTCTCCTGGATATCTCCCCAGGCATTGGCATTCTGCAGACGTAAATCAGCCAGAGCGATAGCAGTGCCGCCATAGTCCTCGCCAAGCTTCTCGACCAGATAGGATACACCCTCGGTCTTGAGCCGGGTATCATCAAGCTCTATGCCATAACGACCCAGCATCTCAGTATGACCATTAAGTGCCCGTCCCATGAGGTCAAAGGCACTTTCCACGCTCATCCCGGTGGCTTTGTTGGCTTCGGTAAAGTCCAGGAGCAGTGGCACCAGCTGCTGAATCTCATCCTTATTCAGCTTGAAGGTCTGAGAGAGTTTGGACATCAGAGCCAGCAGTTGATCATCCTCGAAGTTGGTTAAAGACTGCATAGCAGAGGCAAACTCTCCCATCTCAGCAGCAGCTTCGCCAAACGATATCTTTGCCAGAGTCATAGCCTGACGCTGACCCAGTGATGCATCCAGCAAACCATTCATGGAACGCACCAAACCACCGACTACCTGGATCACTCCATCGACAGCAATCTTCACATCACGAATGGTAGCCAGTGCCTGTTCTGCCGATATCTTAACCGCAGCAGGTTTCTCTACCACAGACTGGGTGGACTCCGCCTCCTGCTTAACTTCGGCAAGCTTGAGGTTGGCATCGTCTGTGACGAGGATGAGTTTAAATGTTAGGTCAGGCATTTAGCAATTGACAAAAAATCATTCTTAATTTTGCTGATAATTCAAAATAAACATGTTGGAGACCATATGGCTCACTATCAGATGAGAGGAAACGAACTATTGGATTCAAGTTATAGGCGAGTCGCTGAGATTCGAGGAAACGAAATTCTTGATGATAGCTATCGCAGAATTGCCGAGATAAGAGGCAATGAGATACTGGACAGTAGTTATCGTAGAGTTGCCGAAATAAGAGGTGATGATGTTCTTGACAGTTCCTATCGAAAGATCGCTTCATTAAGAGATATCCGAAGCTCAATCGATGGAGGTATGGGTGGAGTAACATTAGCAGCATTATGGTTGTTTTTTATCAGATAGAAGTGAACTATAATTCCTAATAAGCAACTCTGTCTCAGTCTGAAACGCACCGGAGACGGTGTACTGCGCTTCGACTTCATCGACGGTAAAGCCTTGGTAGAGTGTGCGGATGTAAGGGTCGTTATTGTAGGATAACAAGAACTTCCCTTTGATGTTCTTCAGTGCGGAGGCAAGCTCTTCATGCTTGGAAAAGGCATCTGCGTCTTCTCTGTCGTATAAATGCTCCTTTGTGTAGTAGGGTGGATCGAGGTAGAAGAAGGTATTGGGCATATCGAAGCGGGCAATGATCTTCTCAAAGTCCTGCTTTTCGATGATCACCTGCTTAAGCCGTTCCGAGGCTGCTTTCACTTTCTCCAGATTTCGCAGTGGCATATACTTGTAGCCCTGCATGATGCAGAAGTTCTTGCTTCTTGAGCCGTAGCTGCAGGATAACTGGAAGTAGAAACGGATCGCCCGTTCAAGCTCGGTTTTGAGCTCATGTTGGGTGAACGTGTCGAACATTTCTCTTGATACCAGGTACTGATTCAACTCGGTCACAAACGCTTCAGGGTGCTGTTTTACGTACTTCCAGAAGTTCACCAGATCGCCATTGATGTCGTTATAGACTTCCGTGTATCTGCTCTTCTTGGATAGCTGCCAGTCTTCCTTGTTGGGTGACTTACCGAATAGTATCCAGGCAGCACCGCCAAAGACTTCGCAGTAGATGTCGTGCTTGGGGATGAGAGGCAGTATCTTCTTTCTTAGGAGACGCTTGCCACCTACCCAGGAGATGATGCTATTCACGATATCCCCCTGATCTCTCTGGTGGTCTTAGGTTTTGCTTTCGCGGCTTCTGGATCAATGTCTACCAAATCGAAGTTGGCGATGATCACTTCATTGAACTCGGACTTGCCTTCCTTGCGGTTAATGCCCTTGGTTCTGGTAACGTGCCTGATGTCATAGCCCTTGTAAAGCTTGAGCACTTCCGGGTTGTCATCATAAGAGAGGATGAACCTGCCTTTGATGTTCTTCAGGATGTCTCTGAGTGCTTCATGGCTGAACTGCTTGGAGTTCTCATAGGTATAACCAAGCATGTAAGGTGGATCACAGTAGAAGAAGTTACTCTTGGTATCGTACTTCTCAATTACCTTCTCATAAGAGAGGTTCTCGATGATGACCATGTCCAGTCTTCTGTGCAGTTCTTTGATGCGTTCCAGACGGTTATACATACTGGAGGTGCCACGCTTCTGAGAGGTGCCGAAGCTGTCACCTTTGCTTCCGAATGATCTTGTGATCAGGAACATGAACCTGGCAGCTCTCTGTATCTCGGTAAGGCCTTCTTACTTGAGGATATCGCCAAAGAGCTTACGGCTGGCTACGAGAAAGTCCAGTTCTTTGATCAGCTCATCTGGGTGATACTTCACCTGCAGGAAAAGATTGACCAGGCGATAGTCGAGATCGTTATAGACTTCCAGATCGCCCCACTTGTCTTTGAAAAGCAGCATCCAGGCAGCACCACCGAAGGGCTCGATATAGCCCTGAATGTCCTTGGGAACGTATTGAGAGATAGTTTTGCGGAGGAGGCGTTTACCTCCGATCCAGCCGATCAGTGCATCCATTAGATGTCTCCTTTCATACTTGTCAGACAGAGCCGCAAGTACAGCTCCGGCAAGGTGAGATTAGCGAAGTCCTCGTTGGTGAAGCCAAGCTTACGCATGATCATCTCGAAGCCCTCGTAGGGATATCTGGCTTTGCTTCGCTGGTCACTGCTAATCCGAAACTCCCGAGCCAAGCGCTGAACCTCTCTTTGCTGGCTCTGATATAGACGAAAAAAGCAGAGATATGCTCCAAAGCTTCCAAGGCATCCATCTCGTCAGGGTCCTGGTTGGAGATGATGCGGATAAGCTCTTTATCGGCTTCCGATTGAGATATTAGTTCCAGCAGTTCCACTTCATTAACCTTGGTTACCTTGCCGGAGAGGAAGTCCTCAA
>JAQUJJ010000011.1 GCA_028681035.1 Candidatus Cloacimonadota bacterium | reverse complement strand
TTCATGGCAATCTGATGCCTTCCAAACTACAACCCGGAGATGCTTACGAGACTGCTCAGGAAGAGCAGACCGATAACCTCAAAGCCCTGCAAGCGATGCTGATGCTCTATAATGCCACCATCTTCACTAATGCATCCGGACAGATCATCCTCAAGAACAAGGATGCCTATTCCACCACTATAATAGACATCGCAGACGATGATGTGGTATCATTCGTAGTCAAAAGGGGTAATCAGGAGAAGCCCGATATCAAGACCATTGATGTTCTGGCAGGGGATACCAATCAACTGCAGGGCTTCATCAAGAACTATCTGATCGACTTCTATGACTCCAAGTGGAGCATTGAAGCTACTATTGACCAGTTATCCAAATACAACCTTTCCCTCCAGTCCAAGATACGCATCCAGACTAAGGTCTATGCCATTACCGAACTGGAGAGAGACTACATAAATGATGAATACAAGGTGAAAGCATGGCTGCTATAAAGGGCTGGAAACTGATCCGGCAGAGCTCTCAAGGAGTATTCTACTTTAACTGCACAACCGGGCAGGTGGAATACTCTCCCCGTCGTAAATACCGCATAGAGAAGAAGAATGCCTTTGATCCTACTGTCCTGCATCAAAGAGATGAATACCGGGAGGACTCTTTTGATCTGCAGGCAACCCTCAATCCTGATGAGTATTATATACTGATGAACTTCATTACCGCTTCAGGTCGTCTCTATCTGGAATACACCGCCTATAATGAAGTAAGGAGTCAGTTCCCGGTCACTGTATCCCAGTTCCCTAAGTGTCCGGATGATCTGCATGAATACCCTGAAAAGGTCAAGTTCTCACTCGAATCGAGATACATAGGAAGTCCAGGCTATATCGACTTCGGAATCATCATCATTGAAGACGATGATGACACTGTAACGTCAAACTAATCAGAAACAGAGGAGCATAAATGTTCAAATATGGAATCAGCTACTATATCATGGATGATGGAGTCAGAAAGCCTCAGTCGGGAGTGGATATCCGCCTACTCAGACCCGGAGCCGACTGGCAGAACGGGATTAAACTCAATGAGACCGAAAACTCAGGTTATTATGAATGCATCATCGAAAATGAAGCCGATTGCGGTTTCTATGAAGTATGGGACAACCGTGGTAACCCCAATGGAGCCTTCGGAGGCAAGACATGTACCATCGGAAAGCTCGATGCAAGAGGTCTGCAGAATAATTGTATCTATGGCAATCACATCCAAGACGGAGTGGTTACGGGAAGTAAGATCGCCAATGGAGCGGTATCTGCCAGTCATCTTGATAACAGCCTATTTACTCTCTCGAAGATAACCCATGAGCTGCAGGATCAGGATAAGGGAATCGGAGATCAGACTCAAAGTACTCCTGCCAGCATCCGAGACGACAGGTTCATCACACACAAGCTTGATAAAGAATACGCTGTCATTCCCCACATCATCTTGACCAACCAGTGCAATTGCTTCCTCTATATAGCCGATGTCAAACAAGAAGGTACACAGATCACAATTACCATTGTTATAGGACAGCTATTCGATGCTCAGGAAGCCAAATACCAGATCATTGCCTTACCCTACTAAACCAACAAACCAGACAAAGAGATAAACCCGGTAGAACCGGGTTTGGGTTAGGATAAACCTGAATGTTTACTTCTGTTCGAGCCTGCAGATCAGCTCTGCCATCAAGTTGATGACTTCCTTATAATCGCTGCATTCCCAGGCATCATCGGCTTTGATCTTGATCTCTTCTACCGTCATCTTCTCTGACTGCAACCAGGGGCCCCGGAACTGATTCCACCAGTTCTTATAGTGGAATTCACCTGCGAATGGATCGTCTACAACGTGCTGTAGATCATTGATAATCTCTTCGATGGGCTGCTCTGAGCCATCATCTCTAAGTAGTACGATCTGGCTGCCTGATTTCACCATCTCTTCCAGATTTGCCTTTTTGTTGCCATTCTTGTTTTGCTTGTTCATCTTGATCTCCTTCTCGGTTACCCGACTGTTAACTTATGGGTTCTACACTACACCATTCGCACCCGTGGTCAAGTCCTTTCAGCACAATGCGATAATAAAGACACAGAACAGATGCTTGACAGAAACAGGGGGAGATCAGAGATTGCTTACTGCCTACAGACCCTACATAGAATGCCCTCCGATACGTGGAGACACCGCCCGGTGTTCTCCACGTTTTTCATTTAACAACTGGTCTAAGTGAGATGTGGATTGTTGAAGTTAATGTGTTTGATTTGCAGAAACGGTGATCAAATTTGCAGAAATGGTGATCAAAACTATTTGCAGAAACGGTGATCAGATTTGCAGAAACGGTGATCAGAAATGAGCTAAAATAACCATTTGCAGTTTTCAGTGATCAGATTTGCAGTTTTCAGTGATCAAGTACAACTCCTAATATTGTATTTCAAAATAGTGGGGGAATGCCTGAGAAACTTATTGACAGCATCATGCCTTTAATATACAAGGATTTAACTAGAAGTTTAATAGGGAGGAATAATGAGGCTGAAACCGTTGATCGGTAAGATGCAGCACATTCCCTGGATGGTGTCTCATATAAATTATTATCTTTACCTCAATACCCGCATTTTAGCGCGGGGAGTCCCGCTTAGGGAATTATTGATACTTAAATATCCCTTCCTGCTGCCAGATGCTAAGAAACCACCCCTGCTATCAGTGGATATCACCGACGCCTGTGATTTGAACTGTGTATATTGCAACAATCCGCTTTTCCCCCATCCCCGCACCATGATGTCCGATAAAGTGGTGGAATGCCTGCTTAAGCAATTAGAGCAAAGCCACATCAATAGGGTTCGCATCGGTGGTGGTGAGCCGACCCTGCATCCTAACTTCGCATCTATTTCACGGGAATTGGCGAATAGAACCAAGTTTCTTTCCATCGTTACCAATGGGCAGTGGAAAGATGCTGATATCGCCGAACAGCTTATACGGAGCGGTTTAGACTTCATTGAGATATCTGTAGATGCAGGCGGAGCTGAAGTTTACGAACGCTCCAGAGAAAATGCCAGCTATAAACTCCTGATGGCAAACCTAGCTAATTTACGCACTGTGCGAGATAAACTGAAGAGCAAAGCGATTATAAAAGTGCGTTTGATGCTGCGTCCCTCTACCATGCATCTGGAGAAAGAAGAGAGCCGCAAGCTGCTGAAGTATTGCGATTGCGTGCACCCTCAATGGCTGTTGAAACACCCAGAAAGCGATTATGATGACGATGTGTTTATGCAACAGTCTGTAGCAGAAAACGTGATTCCTGTATGCTCCGTGCCTTTTAGAGATTTACAGATACGTCCTGATGGTAAGATTCCCCTGTGTCCGTCGAAGGGTTGCAGTATCTATCCCGAAAACTTGCAGTTTATCGGCGATATTTGTACGGATTCCCTGCTGGATGTGTGGAATGGAGCAGAGATGAGCCAAATCCGCAAAGCCCACCGAGAAAGAAAGGGCGATGTGCTGCAAGGCTGCCTGGGCTGCCACTACGGATAATACAAAATCGAACCGCCCTCCGCGGAACGACATGGGCTTCAGCTAAATCTCCTATGTCTTGGATATTTTAACAAAGAGTAAAAGAGTAAAAGAGTGAAAGAGTAAAAAAAAGGAAATGTTAAAAAAAGAGATGATTTGTGTCTGGAGTCCTTTGTGCCTATGCTAATCTTATGTCCACCTAAAACTTAACGGCACACTGGACTTCAGGAAACACTTTCATCATCGGTAGCGAAGGCAGGGCTTTAGTCAAGTTCAATATGGCGTAAGTCCCAAAGGATTAACAGATTATATCCCTTGGCTGATCAGTGAAGTCCAGGTCGCTAAGAAAGTTAGACAAGCATGTTCTTGATCTATCGTCCACTCAAAGACAACAAGCATGCACAAAGAAAGTTAAGCGACAAGGACTCCACACTCACTGTCTGGAGTCCTTTGTGCCGATGCTAATCTTATGTTCACCTATAACTTAACGGCACACTGGACTTCAGAATACCACTTTCATTGTCGGTAGCGAAGGCAAGGCTTTAGTCAAATTCAATATGGCGTAAGTCCCAAAGGATTAACAGATTATATCCCTTGGCTGATCAGTGAAGTCCAGGTCGCTAAGAAAGTTAGACAAGCATGTTCTTGATCTATCGTCCATTCAAAGACAACAAGCATGCACAAAGAAAGTTAAGCGACAAGGACTCCACACTCACTGTCTGGAGTCCTTTGTGCCTATGCTAATCTTATGTTCACCTATAACTTAACGGCACACTGGACTTCAGGACACACTTTCATTATCGGTAGCGAAGGCAAGGCTTCAGTCAAATTCAATATGGCGTAAGTCCCAAAGGATTAACAGATTATATCCCTTGGCTGATCAGTGAAGTCCAGGTCGCTAAGAAAGTTAGACAAGCATGTTCTTGATCTATCGTCCACTCAAAGACAACAAGCATGCACAAAGAAAGTTAAGCGACAAGGACTCCACACTCACAGTCTGGAGTCCTTTGTGCCGATGCTAATCTTATGTTCACCTATAACTTAACGGCACACTGGACTTCAGGACACACTTTCATTATCGGTAGCGAAGGCAAGGCTTCAGTCAAGTTCAAATAACAAGGGGATATTGCTGAAGTCCAAAGAGCTTATAAGTTGTTGGTAAGTATAAGGATATGGATTGCTCCTTGAACTCCAAGGCTCATATGTATTTCTCACCTTCCTCGCTCTCACTTATAGTTATTTGCAAACGCAGCGAACTATCAAGCTGAATATTGAACAGTCTCACAATTCATTTTACAGGGACACCACGAATTTGGTTGACATAAACAGGCTAGCAAAATCTAATGAAACCAAATATAGCTTTTCCTAATAAGATATAATATAAGGAGTTACCTCAATGGCTAAACAAAAAAAAGCCACCATGGACGGCAACACTGCTGCTGCTCATGTTGCGTACGCTTTCGCTGAAGTTGCAGCGATTTACCCTATCACACCTTCTTCCACTATGGGTGAGCTATCCGATGCTTGGGCTTCGGAAGGACGCAAGAACATTAATGGCACCACGGTTGATGTAATCGAAATGCAATCTGAAGCCGGTGCAGCCGGTGCGGTGCATGGTTCGCTTTCCGCAGGTGCGCTTACCACTACCTTTACCGCCTCGCAAGGCTTGATGCTGATGCTGCCCAATATGCACAAGATTGCCGGCGAAATGCTGCCCACAGTTTTTTATGTTACTGCCCGTTCTTTAGCAGCGCAATCCCTCTCCATCTTTGGTGATCACAGTGATGTGATGAGTGCCCGTAACACGGGTTTTGCCCTTATCGCCTGCAACAGCGTGCAGGAAGTGATGGATTTAGGCTTAGTGGCGCAGCTTGCCACGATGAAAACCTCTATTCCCTTCCTGGTGTTCTTCGATGGCTTTAGAACCAGCCACGAACTGCAAAAGATTGAAGTGATAGACTATGAAACTATGGCAGAGCTGGATGATGACGATTTGATTGAAGCCTTCCGTCTGCGTGCTTTAACTCCGGACAATCCCCGCCTCAAGGTTGGTCAACAAGCTCCCGATGTGTATTTCCAGGGACGCGAAACCAGCAATCTGCATTACCAAAAGGCTCCTGGAATCATAGCCGAAACGATGAAGCAAGTAGGTGACGTCATTGGGCGCAACTATAAGCTGTTCGATTATGTGGGACACCCGCAGGCAGAAAGCATTATCGTTGCCATGGGTAGCGGTTGCGAAACAGCGGAAGAGGCAATCACTTATCTAAATAAAGAACGTGGCATGAAGCTTGGCATGGTGAAAGTGCGTGTTTATCGCCCCTTTAGCGTGGAAGATTTCCGCAACGCCATCCCTAAAACTGTGAAACACATCGCCGTGTTGGATAGAACCAAGGAACCAGGCTCCGTAGGCGAACCTCTTTATTTGGACGTGGTTTCAGCTTTGAAAGACCGTAGTGACATACATATCATCGGTGGACGTTATGGCTTATCCAGCAAAGAGTTTACCCCCAGCATGGTGCTTGCCGTTTTCAAACATGTGGCAAATAATGGCTTCCACGGCTTTACCGTTGGTATTGAAGACGACGTTTCGCATCTATCCTTAAAGGTTGATGAAAATATCAGCTCTTTGCCAGCAGGCACTATCAGTTGCAAGTTCTGGGGCTTAGGCTCAGACGGAACTGTGGGCGCAAACAAGAATAGCATCAAGATTATCGGTGACCACACCGATATGTCTGTGCAGGGCTATTTCCAGTATGACAGCAAGAAAAGCGGCGGCATTACCCGTAGCCACTTGCGTTTTGGTAAAACCCCCATTCACAGCCAATATCTTGTTACCCACGAGGATTTTGTAGCCTGCCACAATCAGGCTTTTATCGGTCGTTTTGACATCCTTGGTGGTATCAAGGAAAATGGTGTATTCCTGCTCAATTCCAATTGGGAAAGTGCCGAAGCTTTCGATAAACTTACCTGCGCCATGCAAGAAACCATTATTAGCAAAAAGATTAGGTTCTATAACATCGACGGGCTTAAAATAGCCGAGGAAGTGGGGCTTGGCGGGCGCGTGAACACCGTTATGCAAACCGCTTTCTTCCTTATCTCCGGTGTTTTGGAAAGAGAAGAAGCCATCAAGCTGATTAAAGCCAGTATTAAAAAGACCTACGGACGCAAGGGCGACGAAGTTGTAGAAATGAACCTGGTAGCTGTCGATAAGGTTAACGAAGCACTTGTCGAGATTGATATTCCTGCCCAGTTACCTGCCTGTCACACAGCGATTAAAAAGCTGGTGCCGGATGGAATGAACGATTTTACCAATCAGGTTATCGAGCCTATCATGCGTGAAATGGGCGACCAGATTAAGGTAAGCGAAATGCCTCTGGACGGCTTTGTGGAAATCGGCACCGCCAAGCTGGAAAAGCGTAGCGTTGCTGCCCAAGTACCACACTGGATTTCAGAAAACTGCATTCAGTGCAACCAATGCTCCTTCGTGTGCCCGCATGCTGCCATTCGTGCCAAACTATTTAAAGATGGAGATTTAGCCGATAAACCCGCCAGCTTTAATACCCTGAAAGCTACCGGCGCAGAAGGTTTCCAATATAAGATTCAGATATACATAGACGATTGCCAATCCTGCCGCGTATGTGTGAACGAATGCCCCAAAGCAGCCCTGGTGATGAAGCCCATCGAAGAAGAACGCCAGAAAGGCGAACAAGCCAACTACGAATACTTCGATGCCATGCCCAGCGACGTGATGGCAAACTTCAAGGAAGGCACAGTGAAGGGCAGCCAATTCAAACAGCCTTTACTGGAGTTCTCCGGTGCTTGTGCAGGTTGCGGTGAAACACCTTATATTAAGCTGTTAACCCAACTTTATGGAGACCGCATGGTTATTGCCAACGCCACCGGTTGCTCCTCCATTTGGGCTGGAACCTTCCCCACCATTCCGTACTGCAAAAACAAGGATGGCAAAGGACCCGCATGGGCAAACAGCCTCTTTGAAGATAACGCTGAATACGGCTATGGTATGCGCTTGGCGATTCGCTCCCACCGTAAACTGTTGAAGCTTGCATTACAGCATCTTATGGAAAAGAACATTGATCCAGCCTTAAAGGAAACCATTGGTGCCCGCTTAGAAAGCTGGGACGCTGTGGATGCTCCCGCCAAAGAAAACGCAGCCAAGCTGAAAGCCTTATTGCCTACAGCTATGAAAAGTGCCTGCGAAGGCTGTGCCAAGCTGATGCGCCGTGCTATCGAACTGCAAGATTACCTTATCGAGAAATCGGTTTGGTGTATCGGTGGAGATGGCTGGGCTTATGATATAGGCTATGGCGGTTTAGACCACGTGATGGCATCTAACCATAATATAAATGTCTTCGTGCTGGATACGGAAGTGTATTCCAATACTGGCGGTCAGGCTTCCAAAGCCACGCCTATAGGTTCTATTGCGCGTTTTGCCGAAGCCGGTAAATCCACCAATAAGAAAGACCTGGGTATGATGATGATGAACTATGGCTATGTGTATGTTGCCTCTATTGCGATGGGTGCGAACAAGAACCAAGCCATGCAGGCAATTCAGGAAGCGGAAGCTTATCCTGGACCTGCCATCATTATCGCTTATGCTCCATGTATCAACCATGGCATCGATATGTCGCTTAGCCAAAAGCATGAAAAGCTGGCAGTGGATGCTGGATACTGGCTGTTATACCGCTACAATCCGCTTAACAAGCTGCAAGGCAAGAACCCCTTAACGCTGGATAGCAAAGAACCCAGCATCAGTGTGCAGCAGTTCTTGGATGCTGAAAGGCGTTACTCTGGGCTTAAAAACATCTTCCCAGAACGCGCCAAAGAGCTTAATGAATCGGCTGCGGTGTTCTTTAAGGAAAGATACGAAACCTATAAGAAACTTACCTAAGCTAAAAACATAATACGATCATAGAGGCGGAGTAGAAATGCTCCGCCTTAACTTATTTAATGCTATTTCTGAAGCCACAGGTTTCCTGCCTTGAGCCTTAAATCTCAAGGTTCATCAAAAATACCTTGACCTATTCCCTATTTTGTAAGCTTTGTGTTATACAGAGAAAAAGCATGTGAGGTTAGTTATGCGAAAGATAATGATAGCAGGCAACTGGAAGATGAACAAGGGTTTAAGCGAAACCAGAGAGTTTGTGAAGAAGCTGGTAAATACTCTAAACTCAATGGAATTAAAGCGCACCATCCCTTTAATCGCTCCACCATATCCATTTTTACAGGAAGCACTTAGAGAGAGTTTCGGTTCGGCATTAGAGATAGCTGCCCAGAATGTATCCCTGCACAGCGACGGTGCTTTTACCGGCGAAGTGTCCGCCACCATGCTTGCCTCTTTGGGCTTAAAATATGGAATAATCGGGCACTCTGAACGCAGGCAGTATCACAACGAAACAGATAGCGAAGTGCTTGGCAAGATGATTAAGCTTTTTGAACAACATATCACTCCTATCTTGTGTATCGGGGAGACACTTGCCCAGCGCGATGCCAACCAAACACCAGCAACCATACTTAGCCAGTTAAACGGCTGTTTACAGGGGATTGAACTGCTTAGCGGCAATGAGATTGTAATTGCCTACGAACCTGTGTGGGCGATTGGTACGGGACGCACAGCCACACCGGAACAGGCTCAGGATGTGCATGCCCTCATCCGTAAATGGCTGAAAGAAAGCTATCCTGCTGAGGTAGCCGATAATATGCTTATCCTGTATGGCGGCAGCGTTAAGCCGGATAATCTGAAGTCCCTGCTGGCTTGCGAAGATATCGACGGCGGCTTGATTGGCGGTGCTGCGCTAAAAGTGGATGATTTTATTGCGATGGTTAATATCGCTAATGATAATTGAGCTTGGAACGCTGATAACCTGATCGACATGATTTACTATGATTAGCAGGCTTTAAACAAAGAGTAAAAGAGAAAAAGAGAGAAAAGAAAGATTGAGAAAAAGCATAGAACGCTGACAACCTGATCGACATGATTTACGATGATAAAAAGAGTTTAAACAAAGAGTAAAAGAGTAAAAGAGTAAAAGAGTAAAAGAGTAAAAGAGAGAAAAGAAAGAATAGACATGAAGGAAAAAGTGACTTTCACCAACACTACAGGTAATAATCCTGTTGATCCAGTCGATCCAGTTATCTGTGTTCTATTCACCCTCTTTCGGTGTGTTCGGTGTTCTCGGTGGTAATAAATGAGAGAATTAAGGAGTCCTTAACATGATAGATATCAAGTTTATCCGCAACAATATAGAGCTTGTTCGGGAAGCAATACGCAATAAAAACGAAAAAGCAGATATCGATACGCTGATTACCATAGATGAAAACAGACGCAAGCTGCAATTCGAGTTTGATAACCTTAAAGCACAGCAGAACGCAGTATCTCAGACTATTGCCCGCAAGAAGAAAGCCGGCGAAAACGCAGATGCCGAGCTGAAAGACATGAGCACTGTGGCAGAAGAGATTAAGCAGATTTCAGCATCCCTAAGCGCCGCCAATAACGGTTTGGAAGCCCTGCTGCTTACTATTCCCAACATCCCGCAAGCAGAAGTTCCTGTAGGGCGAGACGAAAGTGCTAATACCTTGCAAAAAGTATGGGGCACACCGCCGGTATTCGCTTTTGAGCCGAAAGACCATCTGGAGATTGCCACTCAAAACAGTTATCTGGATTTACCGCGCGGTGCTAAGATAAGTGGAAGCGGATTCCCTATCTATACCGGACAGGGTGCGCGTTTGGAACGGGCTTTGATTAGCTTTATGCTGGAGTTTCACCAGCAAAAGCATGGTTATGAAGAGCTGATGGTACCCTTGCTGGTGAACCGTAAAACAATGACCGGAACAGGGCAGCTTCCCAAACTGGAAGACGATATGTATCATGTGAATGAGGACGATTTATTCCTTATTCCCACGGCAGAAGTTCCGGTTACCAATATCTATGCCGATGAAGTGCTTAGCTATAAAGACCTACCCAAGTGCTATGTGGCATATACGCCTTGTTTCAGGCGGGAAGCTGGTTCCTATGGCAAGGATACCAAGGGTTTACAGCGTTTGCACCAATTCAATAAAGTAGAGATGGTGCGCTTTGTAGAGCCAGAGAAATCGGCAGAAGCTTTGGAAGAAATGCTTGGCAATGCAGAAGCTATTTTGCAGGCATTTGGCTTGCATTATCGGGTGGTGAATCTATGCACCGGCGATACCAGCTTTGCCTCGCAGATTACTTATGATCTGGAAGTGTGGGCGCCTGGCTCGCAAAAATATCTGGAAGTATCCTCGGTAAGCAACTTTGGGGAGTTTCAGGCACGTCGTGCCAATATCCGCTATAAAGACAGCAGCGGAAAAGTGCGGCATTTACATACTCTGAATGGCTCAGGACTTGCTACTCCACGCCTAATGATTGCCCTGTTGGAAACATATCAGCAGGCAGATGGTAGCTTTTTGGCACCTGAAGTGCTGAATCACTGGCTACAAATAAAGCTGTAGAGGAACAAATATGAAGAAGCCTCGCACCTTGCTCTCGCTTAGAAGTGCGGGTAAGCCTATGACTTGTATGCAAACCAAATAATAAGGGTGAATAATGGAATCTCAACACTTTGATCTTTTCGAACTGATTAGGATTATTCTTGCTAATCGTAAAATGATAATTATTCTGGTACTCGCAGTTGCGATTACTGCGGTGATTTATAGCTTGCTAACCCCTCAAATTTGGAGTTCCAAAGCTACCTTTTTTGCGGTGGGTGATGATGTTAATGGCTTGCCATTCAATATACCGGGGATGTCTGGAATTTCTGCCAGCTTGTTAGGTAAGGATTCTTCTGATAAGGCTGTAAATTTTATCACCGTGCTGCAATCTCGCTCCTTTTCTGAGGAAGTTATTCGCAAATACAAACTGATTCCTTATTTCAATCTGCATGATCCCGATTCACTGTTAAATATGGATTTCGCCTTGCAGAAGCTCTCTAACAATGTGATGAGCATTGGTGTGGACGACACAAATGGTCTGATAAGTATCAAAGCTGCCACGAAGAACAAACAGCTTTCCAAGGATATTGTGGAGCACTATTTGGCTAGATTAGATAAGTATAATCGCAGCCAAAAGATAACCCAAGGGAAACTAAACCGCGAGTTTCTGGAGATCAGAGTAAAAGAAACCAGAGCCATCCTAGATTCTCTAATTGCAGTGAACCGCAAATTCCAAGAAGATAATAAAGCCATAGATTTGGAAACTCAGGCAAGGGGTATTCTAGAATCCTATGCAAGTCTGGTTGCAGAAAAGATGAAACTGGAGATTGAGCTTGAATTGAATAAATCTACTTACGGAGCAACAAGCCCAATCCTGAAAGATTTAAACCTGAAACTTGGCTCCATCTCTTCACAAATAAAATCCTTGGAGAATAGTGGTAAGGTTCCCAAAGCAGAATATCTACTGGATATCTCCAAGATACCCGGTATGTCCTCGCAATATGCCCAGATCAAAATGAATCGTCAGATATATCAAACCGTATATGAATATCTTTACCCCCAATATGAAGCTGCGAGACTAACAGAACTGCGTGATATGCCTACAATCGAAATCCTCGATATGCCGAGATTGGCAGGAAAAAGAGATAGTCCCAGACGTGCGATGATATGTATTTTGTCCACTTTGTTAGCTTTCGTGTTGGGAGTGGGTATTGCCCTTGTGAAAGAAGTATTGTCCAAGCAACAAAACCGCATCAAGATGGTGAAGGATTCCCTATCTAAATGAATGTGTTGAAGGCAGTAATGCCATCTCATGACCAAAAGATTAAAATCTTACTCCCGCAATTGGTTCAGACTTTAGTAATCCTGGTGGGGATATTCTTTTGCGTGTGGATAGGTAGCCTGGCGGAAGATGTGCAGCTAATCCATATCGTACTATTGATGGTTATGTCTGTGTGTATTGCAATATATCTATTGCTTTTTGGGATATCGGTTCATTCTTCGCTATTACTTCTTTCGCTCTTTTTCATTAAACCCTTTGAGATAGAGTTTTATTTTATTATTGGATTCTTCCTTTTGCTGTTGGCGGCAGAATTGATACGCAATAGAGGGCAACAATTACTGGTACCTTTTCCTATGGCTATGTTACTACTACTTGGCTTTGGGATTCTAAGTGCAAGCAAGATTACTGTGCCTATGGGCTATAACTATTTTATCAGCACCATAATAATACCATTTGTTACACTGATATTATTCTGCAATGCCAAGATAACTGCAGCAACAATGCTACGCTGGATGCAGTACATCTCCTTAATTGGTGCGCTGGTTGGCTTATATGGTATAGTAATAGCAGTTATGAATCCCCTCATGCGCCTAGGATCGTTCTGGGTGACGGCAATGACGATAAACGGATTTTACACAGTAGCATTCTTTTTCTCGGTAACCTTGGTACTCTACAGCCAAAAGAGAATCTGGAAGTTTGTTTATGCCTTAGCTGCATGCCTAATACTATTTGGTATGCTTTTCACATATACCCGCATAGTCATCCTTGCTGTGGCTTTCGGTTTCTTTTTGCTGATGCTAAAGCTAAAAACCATGCGTTATGTGGGCATAGCATTTATGTTACTGATGCCATTAATAATACCTTCCTCGATGGCTTCCCGGATTGAAATGGGTTTTACTTACGATGTTTCTTTGATTGTCCGATACGTGGCTTGGTATTATGGGATTCAGCAAATCATCGCTCACCCCTTCACAGGGATGGGGTTTAGTGTTTGGAGCACATGGTACAATAAAATCGTTCCCCTGCCTTTTCTATATGCACAACATGCCCACAATGTTTACCTGAACTTGATGCTGGAGATTGGCATCGTAGGTGCTATAGCCTATTTCTATACAGTTTGGCAGATCATGCGCAAGTTTTGGAAAAAACACATTGCAGGTACAACGGATATCTTATCTTATGGTATGTGGGTAGCAATAATGGCTTTGTTGTTCTCCTGCTTAACCGATATATTTATTCAGCAATACTCAATAAGTCTCTTATTCTGGGTAAGCCTCGGTATAATGATGTCTTTAAGCAAGGGAGTTAAGACCGCATGAACCAATTTCAAGTTTTGTTAGACATTCTGGCTTCCCTACGCAACCCCGAAAGCGGCTGCCCTTGGGATATTAAGCAAACTCGTGAATCGCTTGTCCCCAATTTTATCGAAGAGCTTTACGAAGCTGTTGAAGCAATAGAAGATAAAGACACAGAAGACCTTAAGGAAGAACTGGGCGACTTGTTACTGCATATCGTTTTCCAGGCGCAGATTTCCGCTGAGGAAGGATTGTGGAATATGGATGATGTGATTGAAGCAATCAACCGTAAACTAATCCGCAGACATCCACATGTGTTTGAAAAACAGATATTAAGCGATGCCGACGAAGTTAAAATGAACTGGGAACGTATCAAAAAGAAAGAAAAGACCGAGCGTCAATCGGTATTGGATGGTATCCCCATCGCTATGCCAGCCCTAATCCAGGCACAGCGCACCCAAGAAAAAGCTGCCTCAGTGGGTTTTGATTGGGCTGATACAAAGCCCGTTCTGGAAAAGCTGGATGAAGAGCGTGAAGAATTGTATGAAGCCCTTGCTCTTGGTGATGAGGACATGATAAAAGAGGAACTGGGAGACATGATATTTACCTTGGTTAATCTAGCTCGTAAACTGCATATAGATTCCGAAGCAGCCCTAAAGGACTGTACCCGGAAATTCACTCGACGTTTCCACAGTATTGAAGCACACTATAAAAATAGCGGGGCAGATATCAATGAAGCCAGTCTTGAAGAACTCGACTCCCACTGGGAAAAAGCGAAAAAGCGTTAATCTGTTCAACCGACTGCGCATATTTCTAATAGGCGGCAGTCTGGCAATCTTTCTGTTCTTCGCTGGCTATATTCAGGTTCTTATCAAACAAGCCAAAGTGGAACAAGAATATGTACCCCGCATCTTTGCGCAATACATTGCATATACAGATACTTATTTGCGTGCAGCAGAGCAATATGCGCAGTTGCTTACCGAAGTTAGCTCCAAATATCTGCAATTCAGTGCCTCTTGGGATTTCCAGCAGAATCTGTGGGATTATATTAGCACAGAGTTTATGCCGGAAAACCCCATACCCATTATTATTACAGATGCTTTCTTTCAACCTCAGATGTGGAAAAACGTAGGGGTTCCCACAGATACCCTGTTTGCCAATCTTTCAATAGCGTCACGCAAGAAACTCGAGCAGAAGATGACAGGGATGATTCAAACCCCTTTAACCGACAAAGCGGAGGTAACCGGTTACGCCTATTACAGCCAACCGGTATCCTTCGAACAGTTTATTAAGAATATTGACTATTCCATAATTGTTACAGACCGCTATAAACAGCCCCTTTTCTGGCGGAATGTGGATTTGCCTGAGACTGCGGACTACTATCAAATGAACACCGAACAACAACAGAGATTAGCCCGCCGCATTGTATTGATGGACGAAATCCCGCTTTCCAATGCAGCCGACAGCTTGGGCTACATCTATTTCTCCACTCCCAAATCACTTTCTTATATTCGCTACATAATTATTCTAGAGCTAATCCTAGCATTGATGGTCATTTTCTTTGGTAGCTATGGCTTATTCCTCCTTCGTCGTACTGAAAAGGACACCCTCTGGATTGGTTTGGCAAAAGAAACTGCGCATCAATTTGGGACTCCGATTACTTCTCTCATGGGTTGGATTGATTACCTGAAAGAAGCTCCGCCTGAAGGAACCGAACGCAATGTCCCGCAAATTGTGGAGCATATGACTGCTGATCTGAACCATTTGCGCAACATCGCCTCACGATTTGGTAAAGTGGGCAGTATGACCAAGCTGGAACCTCAGGACTTGCATGATATTCTTACTCAGATTGTGGATTACTTCAGCCTTCGCATGCCGCATTTGGGCAAACGTATAGATATCCACCTGATTAGCAAAATTGAGGGTGTTAAGGTGTTGCTTGATGCCGAGTTATTCAAGTGGACACTGGAGAACTTAGTTAAGAACTGTGTGGACGCCATGAGCAACAAAGGCGGAAACATCATTCTCACTGCAACCCAGAAATCTCCATGGATATACATTCATATCCGAGACGAAGGAAAAGGTATTCCTCGCAGACAATGGAAGCGCATCTTTGATCCCGGTGTAACAACTAAAACTCGGGGCTGGGGCTTGGGACTAAGCCTGGCAAAGAGAATAATAGAAGAGTATCACAATGGCTACATCAAAGTGGTTCAAAGCACCCCTGAAGAAGGCAGTACCTTTGAGATAAAGCTGCCTGCACAACCCATACATAAGGAGAAATAATGGCTTATGTGCTATCGTCTAAACAAATGAAAGCCATGGACAAACGCACCATCGATGAGCTGGGGCTTCCAGCGCGTATCCTGATGGAGAATGCCGGTAACGGCTGCGCTGATTACCTCTTACGTAGCTATCCTGAAATCCAATCTGGCATGGTAATCATTCTGCATGGTTGTGGAAACAACAGCGGAGATGGCTTTGTTATTGCCCGCAAGCTGTTCCTTGCCGATATTCCTGTGATTCTTGCCAAGGTGCACGCCTCATCTTTCACAGAAGATAGTAAGGTAAATTATGATTTGTGCACCAAGCTTGGCATCCCCATGCTTGATTGCCCTGAAGATACGGATTATGAAGAACTGTCCAGCTTGATGAGCAAATCATGTATGATAATTGATGCTGTGTTTGGCATTGGTTTCCATGGCGAACTAAGTGATTGCCTGAAAGAAGTGTTTGAATCAGCTAATTTTAATAATGTCCCGCATATCGCCATAGACATTCCCTCCGGCATAAATGCCGACACAGGTGAAGGTGATTACAATGCTTTTAGGGCAACTGAAACCCTCTGCATACATGCTCCCAAATTCGGTAATATTCTTAACCATGGCAGGCAGTATAGCGGGAAGTTAACAACCATTAAGATTAGCATTTTCACAGACGATAAAGATAATCTCTCTCTCCCAGTTGTTATAGATGAAGATAATTATGAATATCCCACCCGCTATGAACAAGCCAATAAAGGTTGTTATGGCAGGGTCCTTGTAATAGGTGGTTCGCCCGGTTTTAGCGGTTCAGCCGCGATGGCAGCCAAGGCAGCTTTACGTTCTGGAGCCGGCTATTGCTATCTGATGAGCCGTCCTGAAATGGAGCCGCATTACTATCATTTAACCCCCGAAATCATGTTTCGTGCCATCCCCGAAAACCCGGAAACCGGCTTGCCAGATCAAGAGAAGCTGCGGGAACAATTGAAACAAGTAGATAGTGTTGTGATTGGTTGTGGTATGGGCTTGGATGCTTATGCCCTAAACTTGTTAAAGATTGTGCTGCATTACTGCAAGGCTCACATTGTGGTGGATGCTGATGCCATCAGGCTTATCGCCGAAAATAAGGATTTACAGCAATACCTAAATAGAGGATACATTGTCGTTACCCCACATCTGGGAGAGTTTTCCCGCTTGTGTGGCAAATCGATAAAAGCTATCCTTATGGATCCCATAGGAGTACTTACCGGATATGTTAAGAAAGCCAAGGCTCAAATCCTGTTAAAGGGATACACAACTGTGTTCGCAAATGGCAATAACTTGCTGTTTAACACCAGTGGCAACGACGGATTGGCGACTGGTGGTAGCGGTGATGTGCTGGCGGGTATAATTGGTTCTTTCCTTGCCCAAGGCTTGAATATTCCCTTCGCCGCTATCTCTGCATCCTATCTGATGGGTATAACCGCAGAGAAACTTAACGAAACCCGCCAGACTGCTTCTATTTTGCCCAGCGACATTATAGATAACCTGTTCGTGAAGTAAGCAGCCATCTGCCGTAGGGTAGGACTCCGATCCTACCGAAGTGTATCAGGTTTTCAAATCAGCAGGAAAGAGTGTTCGGCAGCATCGGAGTGCTGCTAAACAACAATAAAGGATTTTAACATGAGTAAATTAGCTCAAATGAACACCCCCATTTTCTGGGCAGAGGGACATCCCGGCTCTCTTAACCGTAACACTTGGGAACTGGCTGTGACAGGTAGCTGCGAAACTCCCCGTATTTACACTTGGGACGAGCTGATAGCTATGGAACAGCAAGAAGTGTATGCACGTCTTACCAGTGTAACCAGATGGTCTGTGGCAGGAAACTGGAAAGGCATACCTCTCTCCACCATTTTACACGAAGTGGGCATGAAACCAAGCTGCAAGTTTATCCGTTTTTGGTCTGTTGGCGAGGTTTATGACACTTCCATCCCTCTTGATATAGCGTTGTTACCAAAATCCCTAATCGCACATAGTTTCGACAATGAGTTGTTAAGCGAGGACTATGGTGGTCCCTTACGCGCCTTTGTTCCCTATCTTTGGGGTTACAAATCCGCCAAGAGCATTGTTCGTATTGAGCTGATGGATTATTACATACCCGGATTTTGGGAACTGCGGGGCTACACCGATAGTGCTGCCATTGAAGCTGGAGCCTGCCGAGATATAAACGATGGCGGTAAGATTAAAGAAATCCCTGACGGGGAAGTGCTGGAATTTATCTAAATGAAGTACTGGCTCCCCTATATCAAGGCTATTGCAGCCATGCTGTGTTGGTCTGTAACCTTCGTATGGATAAAGGTTGCATTCAAAACCTATCACCCCTATGAAATCACTTTTCTGCGTCTAGTTTTAGCCGCTTTCCTGTTGTTTTTCGTAAGATGGATAAGTAAGAAAACCGAAAAAGTAAACAGAAAGGATATGCGCCAGTTGATGCTGGTCTCTTTCTGCGAGCCGTTCTTGTATTTTATCGGCGAAGCCAATGGCATGCAATATGTCTCCTCCACTTTGGGTAGTCTGGTTATCTCCACCATCCCCATCTTTGCCGCACTCGGAGCTTGGTTAATCCTTAAAGAACGAGTGTCAGTACTTTTGTTGTTTGGCTTGCTTATTTCTTGCACCGGTGTTGCCGTAATGAGCATTGGCAGTGGGGATTTATCTGCCAGCACCAAAGGTATTCTATTCCTGATGTTAGCTGTCTTTGCAGGTGTGTTTTACACCATTACAGTACGTAATCTCACTCATCGCTATTCTGCTCTCACCATTGTGAGTTGGCAAAGCTTTTTTGGGATGATATACTTCCTGCCTCTGTTCATCTTCTACGAGGGCAATCATTTCCTAACCGTCCAACATAGCTTTGAAGGCTTAGCTGCCATTGCTGCCATGTCCTTATTTGCTTCAGTGGGTGCCTTCATGCTCTTCACTGGCGTTATCAGGGACTTAGGTGTGATAAAATCCAATGTGTTCTCCAATCTTATTCCCGTTTTCACTGTCGTACTGGCTTATGTAATACTGGGTGATACACTTAGCCCACTTGCTGCCCTGGGACTTGGCATTGCCCTGGTCGGATTGGTGCTTTCGCAATATAAAGACCTGCAAAAGCTAAACCGCAAGAAGATAATGAATACTTTCCGTAGATAAGGTAGAGAGGTAGGTTGCAGCGTAGAGCCTGTCCTCGGCTCGATCGAGGGACGCTGTTCCTTGTGTAAAAGTGAAATGGTGGAAAGGTGAAACACAGTGGTAGGTTGGGTTGCATGGATATGCTGGGGTGTTGAGTGATGGCGTATGGAGTCCTTGTCGCTTAACATGTTACAAGATAGCCAAGTATATTTAAACGTACTGTAAGTTATAAACCAGCTTTAGCAACGATGATAGCGACCTGGACTTCATGGTTCTAAAGTGGCTATCAGCTTTTTGTTTGGATACTTATGCCATATTGAACTTGACTGAAGCCTTGCCTTCGCTACCGATAATGAAAGTGTTTCCTGAAGTCCAGTGTGTCATTAAGTTATAGGTGGACATATAATTAGCATAGACACAAAGGACTCCAGACACAAATCGCTTTCATGTAAAGTCCAGCCTACCGCTAAGATATTGTTGCATTTATCAGCTTTTAGTACAGCCAAATATGGGAGCTAATGCAAGTTAGTTTAGGCAGGAAGGACTCCAAACAGGCTGAGCATCTTATCCATTGTTCTCATTGTTACTAATTTCAATGGTTTAGACTGTATACTTAAAATGGTGACTCTCCATCTCCGTTCAACTTTCATTTTATCGTTTTTTTCATGTTTCGCCCCTGCTTAAGAATGATAAATATAAGCTTATCATCACTATATCATCCATATCTAATATACGGTTGATATACTTATGATATATGGATAATATATGGTGACAAGCATGGAGAATTAGCTCTCCAAAAATGGTTTTTCCATGGTTTTTCCTGATTTTAGTTGACAGCTAAGATGAGGATAAATAATGAAATGAAAAGCAAGGAAAGCCGTGCTTTACTCGTCTATGCCATCCACGTTTGTTAAAATACTATATAAGGCATTGTTAACATAGTAGTTAGACCTGCTAATCTTTTTCTTTTGCAACAATCCGTCGTTGCAGAGTGCATCCATGTATTTTGCGGCAGTTAGCCTTCCCACTTTCAGATCACGCATAATGAATTCCAGTTTGGTGTATGGATGGGAAAAGAGATTATTGATTAAGTCCTGAGAGTAGAATTTGTATTTTGAGCGGATTTGATGCTTATAATCTTGCAAGGCAGTTTTCATAGATTCAACCATGTTAATGGTTTGTTTAGAGGTTGTTTCTACTGCATCCAGCATAAAAAGAATCCATTCTTCCCAAGCATTTTCATCTCTCACCTTTTGCAGCAGAGCGTAATAGCTAGTTTTGTTGCGAACAATGTAACGGCTCAGGTACAAAACAGGAATGCTTAGAAGATCGACAAGCACCAAATATAATACGTTAATGATGCGACCAGTACGTCCATTGCCATCATAAAAAGGGTGGATACTCTCAAACTGATAATGGATAAGCGCCATTTTAACTAAGGGATCAGCATCATAGAAACTGTCATCATTGATGAATCTCTCCAGATTGGTCATTAGTGAGATGATCTCCTCTGGGTTCTGTGGGGGAGTATATACTATTTCTCCACTTTGCATGTTTTTAAGTTCGGTGCCGGGAAGTTTGCGAAAGCCGGAACGATGCTTTTCCATTTCTGCTTGAATTTCAATGATATGATTGGAAGTAAGCAAGCCACTATGTTTAACTAATTGAAAACCAGCTTTTAATGCTGAAGCGTAACTACTTACCTCTTTTGCGGAAGCACTAAACGCATATTCAGGAAATATCTCATCTTTATACAAATCATCGTGGGTAGTGATAATGTTCTCTATTGCTGAGCTGTCCTTGGCTTCTTGCAGAGCTAAGGTATTTATCAAGATTAACTGATTGGGTATAGTGGCTGAAACACCCTTCAATTCAGCTAAATAGCGATGTGCAGATGCTACTTTCTTAAGAATCTGCTTTGTCTCTAAATCTACATCTGGAGGTAAGTTCTTCAGCATAAGAGCCATTATCACATCCTTTGTGGTTCATTTTCCCGCACTTGCTATACATATCACACCCCACATGTATATAAAAGCGGTATATTATATACATATCATACTCCACTTGTATAGAAAAGCAAGGTTTCTTATACATGTTAATGGGATTGTGCTGATGTAGCCAAAAAAAAGAAAGACCGATACAGCTAATATCCTTTTACAGCAACTCAGTCAATATTGCCATTGCCTCTTCCTTGGCACCCAAACCGTTCTCGGCAACGGGTCCCACACAGGCAGGGCAGCCATTCTCGCAAGCACAATGCTTTACCCTATCCATAGCTGCATAGATAAGGCGTGAGTGCAGTTCATACAGCTTATGGCTAAGCCCTATGCCACCGGCAACTTTATCGTAAATCACAATCACTGGTGCTCCCATTGCCAGAGGGGATTTATCTTCGCTATGGATGCCCAAATCCTTTTGTGCACACATCACAAAGAAAGGTGCAAGATTACCAATCAGATAAGCCAAAGCAGCAAGTCCGCTTTGGATATGTACTCGCTGTTCTGCCAGATGGTGGCAGCGGGGACACAGGCTGATAAGATTATCGGGCTGATTAGCTTCTTCAGCACTGGGAAATTTACGGAAGGGGATAATATGATGCACATCCAGATTGCCTACAATTCCACAAGATCGACAGCGTTTGCCATCACGCTCACGAATCTGCTCAGCAAGCGCATCCCAAGCCTTACCATAATCGTTAGGGTCGTTGTTCCACAAGCCCTTGGCACGAGTCTTCTCCACCGTTTCTGAGGACAACGAAATCCACCAAGCCTGGGTCTGAATCACCGATGGCGGTAAATCCAGAGTTTCTTGCTCTAGAATCTCTTGAGAATAAAAGCGCAGCTTCTTAAACCCCGTAACCGTGGTAGTAACAGTTACCTCGCCAAAATGCTTTCTGCCGCCTTTAACGTGCTCCAATTGCAGCAGCTTATCCAAAGTAATCTCGGTGCGTTGCAGGGTCTGGGTAAAGTAATTCGCTTGGATAGGCTCCAGCATTACCTTTTTGTTTTCGTAATCCAGATTTTGTACCATCCAGGTTTCGCCTTGATGCAGGTAAATTGCCTTAGGGTGCGTCATCCAGTTTACGCTGGTGGAATCCACCCAACCGATTAAATCGTTCTGATACAATATCTGGAACTGATTGGCAGCGTTGCGGATAGACACTTCGCCAGCAGGATAACTGCCGGCAATGCCAACATAGCGATTGCCGCTATGCTTCACCAGATTATCTTCCACCAAGCTTTGCAGATGCCCAAAGAAGTTCTCTGGCTTCAAGGCTCCGAAGCTTTCGCCTTCCTGCAAAGCCATTTCATGTATGGCACACAGCAATTGCATGCGCAGGATTTCGCTGTTGTTAGGGTCTATTAGAGCCATTTCAGGGTTGTTGTCGAAGATATACTCCGGGTGCTGGCAGATGTATTGATCCAGCGGATTGGCACTTGCCACCATGATGCACAGGGCTGCATTTGCCTTACGTCCCGCACGTCCTGCTTGTTGACGTGTTCCGCAGATGGTTCCAGGGTAACCATTGATGAACACAGCATCCAGCCCCCCAATATCAATGCCCAGCTCCAAGGCGTTGGTGCTGATTACGATAGATACATCACGGTTACGCAGTTCGCTCTCTATCTTGCGGCGTTCATCTGCCAAATAACCGCTGCGATAGCTGCGAATCTGCTCTATACTGCGTTTATCGCTTTTCAGATAAAGCAGCAGCATTTCCACAGCACGCCTGGTTTCCGAAAAGAGAATTGCCTGTAAGCCGGTATTCAGAAAACGCCTAACAATGGAAGAGCTTTCCAGAGACGAGCTACGCCTGATTCCCAAAGACGGCACCACCATGGGCGGATTGCAGATATAAAAGTGCCGTTCGCCATGCGGAGAACCATCTGCATCCACAAGCTGCACCTGCTCTTCGCAAAGGGCTTCGGCATGCTCCTGCGCATTGGCAAGCGTGGCAGAGGTAAAGATAAACTGCGGGCTTATACCATAAACAGCACAGATACGCTTTAGGCGGCGGAGTACATTGGCAAAATGAGAACCAAAAACACCACGATACATGTGAACTTCATCGATAACCACATATTTTAGCTGCGAGAAGAAGGCACTCCACAAGCTATGGTTAGGCATTATCCCCAAGTGTAGCATGTCTGGATTGGTGAAGAGGATTTGGCTTTGCTTACGCAGCTTGCTCCGCAGTTCCTGGGGAGTATCGCCATCGTATATCCCGCAGTAAATAGAAGGTAGCCGTGGGTTTTGCTTGGCAAGATTAATTAGTAAGCCCTGCATTTTCTGGGCTTGGTCCTGTGCCAAAGCTTTGGTGGGAAACATCAGCAGGGCACGGCTACTGGGCTGGTTAAGGAGTTCGTTCAGTATAGCTGCTTGGTAACAAAGGCTCTTGCCGCTGGCAACACCCGCACTTATTACCACATTCTTGCCGCTAAGTATATGCTGCAAAGCCTCTTCCTGATGGCTGTAGGGTTGCATAATGCCCTGTGAAGCAAAAAGCTTAGTTACAGGAGGCAGCAAGGGTGCAGGATAAGCACGATAATCTGCCGTTACAGGCTCCTTCACGTTTTGGGCAACAATGGTATCCCGAAAGCGTTTATCGCCCTGAAAGTAGGCAATGAAATCGTGGATATTAGCAACACTCATCTTAAGATATAACCCTATATTTACTTCCCGCTCATGCAAAATAAGGACTTGCAATTTGTCAATTGGAAAGTGGGACACGCATCCCTCCGCGGGAACGACAAAAACGGGGGGATGCCTATTAAGGAGTGATATCTCTTGACATCTATAGGGGTTGGGGAACAGTATTAACGCGTTGTTTAATTTGATTATGTAGAAGGGTTCAGATTAAGGAGTTAAAATGGTTAAAGTTCTTGGCAGTGCTTGCAGTAAAAGCACGAAACTGGAAGGCAATGTAAAGAAAGTACTAGTTCTCTGCACAGGCAATTCCTGCCGTAGCGTTATGGCAGAAGCACTAATCAATCACTATTTGGGAGCTACTTGGCAGGCGTATTCTGCCGGTACACACCCTTCACACGTTCATCCGCGAGCAATTCAGGTGCTGCAAGAGCTTGGTATCGATACAGCTTACCTAAAATCCAAGGGGCTTACAGAGTTCTTGAACATGGACGATTTGGATTTGGTGATTTCCGTGTGCGACCAAGCAAAGAAACATTGCGCCATCTTCCCCAAAGCGGTAAACCAAGTGCATATCAGCATCGCAGATCCTGTTCTTTATACTTCTGCACCGGAAGAAGAAGCCTTGGCTTCGTTTCGTAGCTGTCGGGACGATATAAAAACCAGAATTGTTGATAAGCTCTCTGTTCTTTAGTTGATAAGAACAGCCCCAATTTTGAACATCAAGAGGAGATGCCGATAATGAGCCACAAAGATATAACCGGTAGGTGGTTTGCGATATTGGATGTGAAGGTAGCGCAACTAAAGATAATCTTTAATATTGAACATTTAGATAAAAAGCTACACGCCACCATGGATATTCCCGATCAGCATGCCATAGCGATACCTATGACCTCTGTTACCTTCGAGAACAGCATCTTGCGCATGGAACTAGCAGCCTCGAATATTAGTATTGAAGGTGAGTATAAACAATCAGAAATACACGGTATATTTAAGCAAAACGGGCAGGAGTTTCCCTTTATTCTTAGCCGCACAGAGGCAGAGAAAAAGCATTATCTAAGACCTCAAGAACCAAAAGAACCTTTCCCATACCATAGCGAAGATGTCTATTTCGAGAACCTCCAAGATGGTATTAAGTTAGCGGGGACTTTATCAATACCCGAAGGCGGAAGAACTTATCCTGCCTTGGTTTTTATTACTGGTAGTGGCGCACAAGATAGGGATGAAAAGGTATGTGAACACAAGCCATTTTGGGTGATAGCAGATTATTTAGCTAGGCGGGGAATCGCTTCCTTACGGTACGATGATAGAGGTTTTGCCAAATCTGAGGGAAACTTTGCCTCTGCCACCACCTATGATCTCGCCCGTGATGCTGCAAGTGCTGTCGCATACCTTAAAAACCGTCCAGAAATTAGCGGTATAGGGCTTATCGGGCATAGTGAAGGCGGGATTATAGCTCCTATGGTAGCTTCTCAGACAGAGGATGTTCGCTTTATTATTATGTTAGCCGGTACAGGGAAACGTGGCGATGAAATGCTGCTAATGCAACAGGAAGCTATTATGCGCGCTTCTGGAGCTGCCGAAGAAATTATCCAAAACAATTTAAGCGTTAATAGCTTGGTTTTTAGCTTCTTGCGTCGCTCCCAAGACCTGGCTACATCTACTGAAGAAGTGCCTTCATACCTGGAAAATATACTGCAAGAGGGCACTTACACGATACCGGATAACTTGAGTATTAATAGCTTTGTTAGTCTCTTTGCCAATCCCTGGTTCTATGAGTTTATCAAGCTAGACCCTGTAACCTATCTGGAAAAAGTGCACTGTCCTGTCTTCGCACTGAATGGCTCTAAAGATACTCAGGTTCCTGCAAAAGCAAATTTATCTGCTATACAAGCTGCACTGGAAACAGCAGGTAACAATGATGTTACTATTCGTGAATACTCAAATCTAAACCATCTATTTCAGGAATGTGCTACAGGTTTGCCAGACGAATATATCCAAATAGAACAAACCATTTCGCCATGTATTTTAGAGGATATAGCAGCTTGGCTAAAAGCACTAAATTAAAGATGCGGAGAGGTGAATATTAGAGCTTACAAAGAGTAAAGGAGAATCACTGTAGAGCTACACTCTGCTGCTGCTAAACGATAAACGACAAGAACAGTTAAACATTTCTTTTTTTAACACAGAGAAAAGCAGAGAAAAACAGAGAATAGCAGAGATATTTGTTTAACAAAGAAGTAGAATGCCATGATAAAACATAGCAAGCAACATACAGTTGTTACTAAACAAAAGGAAAGTCAAGTGAGAAATATGCAAGCTGCTGCATGTGTATTTTATCGAAGGCAAAACTTATAAATTAGGAGGAACAAATGAAAAACGCAATGTTAGCATTGTTTCTGTTGGCGTTAGTATCCGTTAACCTGTATTCGCAAAACAACATGCCAATCATGCAGACCTTTGTGGGGGATTTCGGAAATTCTTACCTTGGTCAGGAAATGGTTTCGCTGGACTTCAATGGTGATGGGTATTGCGATTTATTCATGATACAAGGTCATAATTGGAATATTCCTGAGACACGGTCAAAGATTATGTGCAATTTTGGCGGGATTGTTTTGGACACTATTCCGGATCTAATTCTGGAGGCTCAAACACAAGAACAGATGATGTATCATCTATTATCAGCAGGTGATATCAATGGAGACGGATATGAAGACCTAATGCTAATTGAAAGGTTTTCGGATACGTGGAACCATTATAATCTTCGTTTTTTTTATGGAGGTGCAACTCCTGATTTCGAACCAGATTATGAGATGATTCTCAATCCTGACTTTTATGATAATCCAGAGATTACCCCCATCCAGTGCATCGGCGATATTAATCATGATGGTTATGATGATATCGGGGTACACCTTAGTAATAGTGATAATGTTAGAGGTATTGGGGTTCTGCTGGGAGGCAGTTATCAGGTTGTAACCATCATTGAAAATGTCTCCACTCAGATGCATAATTCCATTACACGTCTCGGCGATGTAAATGGAGACAATATAGATGACTTTATGGTGGGATACGCCCCCAACCTTCTTCCCGAGCCTCCCTTCCCCCGCTACAGATATATTTATTACGGCAATGATGGATACATAGATTTGTCTGATAGGTTGCTTTTGCCAGATTCAGATATTGTCTGGATAGGGGGATTTATCGGTGGCTTTGGAATAGGCGACTTCAATGGTGATGGATTTGACGATTTTACTTTTGATGACTATGTCAATCAAGAGACTTGGGGACAGGTATTCAAGCTTGGCTCATCATCACTGCCAGTCTCTGAGCAATATATAGTGGATAATGCCTTCCACGGGCAAATGATGAACTACAAACGTTTTGAGGTTGCGCACGGTGATTTCAACGGAGATGGGTTCAGCGATATTGTGGGGGCAAATTTCGAGGCACATAATAACATTGGACAAGCTGGTATCTGGTTGGGAGGGCACCCCCCCAATGGATTCTATGACTTGCAATTCGACCCTCCGGTTACTTCGTTCATCCATCAGTTTGGTTGGGCGGTAGCATCAGGGGACTTCAATAATGATGGCTATTGTGATTTTGCCATCTCCTCACCTAATAGCGAAAGCGGTGATGATTGGTATCCCGGTTATGTGTATGTCTATTCCGGTAATGCGCAATTGGCAGATACCACTGTGGGCAACGATGATAGTATCACACCTGCTGCCTCTCCCGTTAAACTCAACATATATCCCAATCCATCTGTAAACAAAGATGCAAATCTGTCTTTTAAAATAGATGGCAACCTGCCTAAAGGAGGCTCGAATGCTTGTATCAATATTTACAATATTAAGGGTCAGATTGTATTAAGAACCACTCTCACTGCAAACGATTTAAATCAAGGTTCCGGTAGTTTGATTACTAAGAAGCTTTCCCCGGGAGTTTACATAGCAGCCTTGCAGATGAATGAGAACAGAATATCGACTACAAAATTTACCATAAAATAAAGGAGAAATCATGAAGAAGCCACTATTTCTTGTATTGTGTTTATTTATTGGGTGTAGCTTATGGTCATATTATTCAGACCAATTTGTTGTCGGATGCTACTCTGACTTAAAACCAAACAGTTGGAGCACATCGCTAAATAACAATTTACTCACCAAGATGCAGGCAGCGCATTACAATGCATCTATTTGTGAAAATACCGAAAACTCCCCTAACTTACCGTTGATGAGTAGTTTATTAACAGCTTTCCACGACCATAGTATTGATCCATTATTGGTTGATTACCATAATGGATACGATCCTACAACCGGAGGCACTCACCGAAGTGCCCTTATGATATTTGTGTGTCCGGTTTTTAGGGCGGTTCAGAGACCGCCCCTACGGAATGCAGGTATTCTTCTCCCTTCTCAAATCTTCCTTCTCAAATCTTCCTTCCCAATTTTCCCTTCTTAATTATTTAGTTTCTTTTGCTCTTTATTAACTAAAATCTGTGCTTTTCAGCGTGTTTACTTAGCAAGAACCTGTTTCAATACACAGCGTTTGCCATTTTGGTGGATGCGTAGAAAGTAGATTCCAGAGGGAAGGGGAGAGGATATAATATTGCTATCAAAATTGCTTAAGCCTTTGCCGGTATATAGCTTGCGTCCTTTTATATCATAGAGTTCCAGGCTAAAAGGCTCTCCGCTTTTATTGTTTATACTGAAGCTGGATTTGGCAGGATTGGGATAGCTGTTAAAGGCAGGTGCAGGAAGATAATCGTCGCTATTGCTTACCCAAGCTCCTGCACTGCTTAGCTGAATATCATCCAAAAACAGGGCAAAGGCATCCACAGAAATACAGTTCCAGGCAAGGTAGATGCGCTGTCCTGCATAAACCGATAAATCATAGGGGTAATTTGTCCATACAGCAGGCACAGCAAGGTAGTTTCCTTGGTTTATTGCAGTGAAAGACGTTGGATTGGTATCCGTTGTGGAAACTAATACCCTCAGCCTTTCCAGCCCAAAATCCGCAACAGCAGAGCGGGCTTTGAAAGTTAAGGATGCGCTTTGTCCAAGATGGATAGCGGGACTGATTAGCCAATCGTTATTAGGGGGATTTAGGCTGCTCATCGCCATCAGCATTTGAGAGCCGCTGTAGGGAGATAAACCGTTCAATGGCGGAGTAGTTTGGCTGGGACAGAAACAAAGCCAGCTAAATGCCTCACCTTCTCCGGGGAAGTTTATGTTATCCCAAGACCAGGTGTGGGAGCCGTCCAAATCTATGGTTTGCCAGTCAGTTACAGCAGAGCTAAAAGGTGCTAATGCTTCAAAGCCCTGATTAATTACCATATTCGGCGGGATATTGGGAATGGTAACACTTATGGTGTTGGATACGATGCTTTCGGAAAAAGTGGAGTTAATGGCGGTAACGTGATAATAGTAAGTAAATCCCACTATTACATTGGGATCAGAGTATGTCATTAGCTGTGTTTCGTCCAGCAAAGCCGTGTTCCGATACACTCGGTAGCTTTGTGCTATGCCGATTAATGGAGCTTGCCAGGAAAGCTGAACGCTTTGTCCACCGTAGAATCCACTTAGATATTGGGGAGCAGATATGGGTTCTCCAGCAGTTGTAAAGCTCCAAACGGGAGAGGGATACGGCTGTTCATCGCTAAAGCCGATAACCTGCCAATAATACTGTTTGTTCTGTTGCAGCGAACCTTCCAGTTGCCACATCGAGCCAGGGATGTTATCCTCAATCAGGGCAAGGCTATCGGGATGGCTGCCAAAGCTTAGAGAAAAGCTGCTACACTGGCTTACCCAAGTAAGTTCTGTGCACACAGGCACTCCTGTTGCACCATTTAGGGGAATAGGCTGTACAGGGATATAGTGTTGTGCCTGAATATTAATACGCAGGTTGGAACGATGGGTTTTAAGGGTGAAGCCCGTTGCGGGTGGATTGGCGGGATCTGGGTTAATGGTCTGATGCTGAAACTGGATAGCACGCTGATACGCGCTGTTGGTGCAGTAAAAGTCATCTGAAGTACTGCCGTACTCGGCACCGTTTTCATCCACTGCCAGCACGAGATTGTGTATTCCGTCATATAAAAAGGCTTGCGTAAGGCTTATTTGTAGCCAGCCTGTGCCGGGAATACCATCAGAGAAATCGGCAAGGCTAAGAGTGCCGCTAAACACCGGATAAAGGCTATCCGTAGAGACCCAGCTATTCATAGTGCTGCGGTCGCTATGCCCCAGCCAAATGCTAAGCTGCTTGTTGCCTTCGTAGAAGAACTGGCTGGCGACGTTATACTGGAATTGGACAGCATCTATAGTGCCACCAACGCCTATTTCAGTCGCCATAAAGAGCTGTTGGGAATAGCTGTAACGTGCAAGCGGCTCAATAGGTAAGCCCTGGTTCAGGACAGTTCCGCTACCAATACTGATTACTTCAGCACCGATGTTTATAACATTACACAAAAGCAGTAATAGCAGCAGTGAGCGTCTCATTTACTTCCCCTCTACGTACCGAAAGCCTGCATGCTGGAAAAAGTGCCGCCTGAAAGCGTAGCGAGCATTGCGCAAAGCCTCGTTTCCGGTAGAGATAAAGGAACCTCCCTTTATCAGATTGTGGCGGGTATCGAAGGTTGGCACAGAAAAGTCATCATAATATGGGTGTACTTTAAAGCCGGGGAAAGGTGCAAAGGTTGTTTCTGTCCACTGCCACACATTGCCGATAAGATCAAAGAACTCACCGAAGGCAAATGTATCAACAGGGCAAGTGGAAGCATAATGCTCCAGATTTATATTACCCGGTGCCTTTCCCCAGTAGGGCTGATCCGTATTTATGTTAGCATCCCTAAGGCAATACCACTCTGTTTCGCTTGGCAAGCGTATGGGTTTGCCGCTGCACAAAGCCATCCAGTTACAGAATGCTTTGGCTTCCAGATAGTTAAGCTCTACAGGGTGGTTCCAGGGCATAGGTATTAAGCTGGCAATAGTGCGCAGCATCCAATTCTCGCTGTCATCTTTAAGCCAAAAGTGCGGATGCTCTGTTTTCTGATAGTTACGCCAAGCCCAGCCTTCTTCCGTCCAATATTCTTTTCTTTGATAGCCACCAGCCTCCATAAAGCCAAGGAACTCTTTGTTAGACACCAGATAGCGGGAAACCTTGAAATCTCCAAGCTCATCTTGCTTAACACCATATTCATTATCCCAACCATAAAAGGGGTCATCCCAGTCCTTACCAAGCTTAACATTCCCGCCTTTCACATTTAGCAACTCATTCTTGGGTGCTTCTCCACTTTCGTGGCAGATATCCCAGAATTCAAGCTGCTGAACTTCATTTAGCGGCAGTTGCCTGATAAGCACCGACGAAGTTTCCAGATGGATGCGCTGATGTTCAATCCCCATCATAATCGCCCACCAGGGGCTGTCCCAGGTTATTCCGTTTTCAGGCATAGGAAGCTTTTTTATCAGAGCATCCACCAGAGCACGCACTTTATTGCGATAAGCACGCACCTCCGGTATGCTGGGCCAGTTGTAATGAGCTTCGTTCAGGTCATCCCAGCTCATTTCATCCACCCCTATTGCCAGTATGGATTCATAATATGGGTTTATCCCTTCGGTAATTAGCCCTGCGATAAGCAGCTTGTTGATATAGAATGTAGCGGTGTGCCCAATATAGAACACCAGCGGGTGTCTAAGTGGGTCCGGGCGCAGGTAAAAGCCAGAATCCCGCACAATGCAATCGTATAGCTTTTCGTCGATTGTAAAACTCTGATGAAAATAGTGTAGAACTTTAGCCCGAAGTTCCTCCGGAGAACCCTGATTAAGTACTACAGTTCTAATCCCCTTTATATCATCCATACTGGCTCCTTATCTTAACAATTCGTTCCCTATAGTATAGGCTGTCCTTAAACAACAAGAACTAAGCTTGATACATAAACAGCTTAATCGGCTCGCTTTTCCCCTTAAGCTCCACTTCATGATGAAATACAAACTGCTTAAATAGACCAGCTTCCAATCTAGCAAGTGTCGCTTCCGAGATTAACAGTTTATTGGGAGATGATGCTTTCTCTATGCGGGCAGCGGTATTAACCGTATCGCCAATAACGGTAAGGTCTTTACGATCCAAGGTTCCCACATCTCCCCGCAACACAAGCCCAGAATTTATTCCCACTCTGATGGCGATACTGCTTTCCTTGTTATCTTTGCGAATCTTATTCAGCTCTGGAATACCTACTTCCAAAATCCGTATAGCACTGCGTACGGCGTCATTTGCATCGTTAAATACTGCCATAATGGCATCGCCGATAAACTTATCTATATCTCCCAAACACTCACGGGTAATCACGCCGCAAATACCAAAGAGGTCATTTAGCAAGCGCACCGCAGCATCGGGACTGTTCTTTTCCGCAAAACCTGTAAAATCCACCACGTCCAAGTATAACACACTAAGGTCTATGATGCGGGTCTCACCAGTTTTTAAGGTACCAGTAATCCTGCTTTGAATATCGCTGTATGTAGCAGTGGACACATATTTACGGATAAGCCCGTTAAATTTCTCCTGCATGATACGGTACTCTTCCTGATGAGTAATATCTCTAAACACTTCAATTGCTGCTACTACCACGCCGTTTTTGTCTATCACAGTAGAAACATGTGTTTCCACGGGAAAGCGTTTTCCATCTTTCGATTTGGGATACACTTTGGCACTAATATTACCTCTGCAGGCTATGGCTTTAACGATGGGACAGGCACTATGGCAAAGCAGGATGCCATTCTCATCGATATGATTCAGAATATCATCTTTACAGCTTTTCCCCAACACCTCTTCTGCCTTAAACCCCGTCATCTTTTCCGCAGCACGGTTCCAAAACAGTATTTGACGGTTGGGGTTAACAACATAAACGCCGTCATACAAGTTATTTAGAGTTCTTGCTAATTCTGAATCTGGGTTTTGCAAATCCATTAAAAACTGCATATTTACTCCTTGAGTGCGAATCCCTTATTTTTTGGCGTCTTTGGCTGCATATCCGATGAACAGTTTTCCCAAAGAACGCACGTGTTTCTTTACTATTTTATCCAGCATCTTGTTATCAGGGTGAATAATGCTTTTACCGTTTTTGTTAACTCCGCCAATTTCCACCAGAAAAGCCATTGCGCCCATGCGGTGATAAAAGAAATTACGGGCATTGCCTACTTCCGAAACATAGCCTTCGTGCACTGTGTAAGTTCCCTTGAGGTAATCCTTTTTCAAGCTTGAGGCAAAGGTCTGCGCAAGTTCCTTTGTCTGTGTATAAAGTGGTGAATCGTTACCTCGTGCAGGCAGATAAATCTTCTCATTAAAAGTTCCGGAAGCAGAGCTATGTATGAATATTGCAAGCTCGAAGTTCTTTTCCTGTGCTAAGGCTGTAATTGCCTTTATCTCGTTTTCGGAAACCGGTTCCCTACCCTTGTAAAAAGGGCTGCTAACGTTGATATCCGTATCCAAATCCCAAAACACAGGATAGTTACGGTTTAGGTCAACCCCATCTGTCCGCAAATCAAGCCGTTTGTTTCCATCCGTATCGCTGTTGTTTTTCCGCTTAAATTGAAACTGACCAGAGCTTACCAGGCGAAAGCCTTCAGGATTTAGGCTGGGGATAATCCAAAAGCGGTAAGTGTTGAGCAATTGTTTATATTCCTCGCTAATGGCATATTCTTGTACTAACTCTTCTGCAAAGGTAGCGGAGATATTTACTCCCAACACTTCATCGCCATGATGTTGACCGATTATTAGCAAATTGCGGCTTGCTTTTTTACTGCCAATCTCAAGCGCATAGATAGGCAGCTTTTCATTGCCGCTAAAACCAATTATGCGAAGCTGTGCCAAGGCGGGATTCAGATTGGCAATACGGCTAAGCTCGGCAAGTAGATTATCCTGCCGCAAATATTTAGAAGCAAGCGGGTACATATTCCCCTTCGCCGATGCACACGAAGCAAGGCTGAGATAAGCCATAAAGGCTATTATTAGATGTAGATACTTATTTAACTTCATAAAATCCAAGCTTATATTTAGCCATAATTTAGTCAAGCATCACTTGCAATACAAGGTGTAATTTATCTTAGCGGTTAGCGTTTCCACACTCCAGTACTCCAGCGCTTCTGCACCTCTCTCTTGCTTATCCGAAAGGGGGTTCATCGGGGTCCGATCGGGATCTCATCGGGTGTAAGCCCGATCGGATCCCCTTCAGATGGGCATCTAATCGGTTGCGGATAAGCAAGGGAATACTTACTGACGTAATTGTTCCTATTCAATCTGTTTCACCCTATAAATTGCTTTTCCAAAAATGAGGGGATGCCTAAAAAAACATCGTGATTGACAAAAGCTCCTTACCACAGTTTTTGGTCTAAACTGCCCCTTATAGGCAGAAGAGGCTATTTCACAGCAAATAAAGGATATCTAATGAAACAAGAATTTATCCGCAACTTCTGTATCGTTGCGCATATAGACCACGGCAAATCGACTCTCGCAGATCGCTTTCTGGAGGTTACTCACGTAATCGGCAAAGGCATGGAAATGGCGCAAGTGCTTGATAGTATGGATTTGGAACGCGAAAAAGGGATTACCATAAAGAGCCACGCCATCCGTATGGTGCATAACTACAAGGGACAGGATTATGTGCTGAACCTGATAGACACTCCCGGACACGTGGATTTCTCTTATGAAGTCTCCCGTGCGCTGGCTTCCTGCGAAGGTGCAATCCTGCTGGTAGATGCGTCTCAGGGCATCGAAGCACAAACCATGAGCAATCTTTACCTGGCTCTGGAAAACAATCTGGAGCTGCTGCCCGCACTGAATAAAATAGATTTACCCAAGGCAGATGTGGAAGGAACAGAGCACGATTTGATGGAAATATTGGGCTGTATGCCCGAAGATGTAAAGCAGGTTAGTGCCAAAACCGGCATTGGCGTTGCAGAATTGCTGGATGCCGTAATAGATGTTTTACCAGCTCCCAAAGGGAATGACGATGCCCCGCCCAAAGCCCTTATCTTCGATTCATATTTCGATATGTATCGCGGTGTGGTGGTTTTGGTAAGGCTCTTCGATGGCAGCCTGAAAAAAGGCGATAAAATTAAGCTGTTTTCCAATGGGAAAGAGTATGATATCGAAGAAATAGGCTATTTGGGCTTAAAATTCAGTCCACAGAAAGAACTGACTTGCGGAGAAGCAGGATATATTATTGCCAATATCAAGGAAGTTGCCGATGCGCGCGTGGGCGATACCATCACTCTTGCCAAGGGTGGATGCAGCGAATCCCTGCCGGGGTTTATGGAGCCTAAGCCCATGGTTTATAGTGGTATTTTTCCCATCAATGGAGAAGACTATGAAGGCTTGGTGGAATCCATTGCTAAGCTTAAACTGAATGATGCCTCCCTGGTTTACGAAAAAGAAAGCTCTGCCGCACTTGGCTATGGCTTCCGTTGTGGCTTTTTGGGTATGCTGCATCTGGAAATCGTGAAAGAACGCCTGTTGCGCGAATACAATATCCCCATTATTGCCACCACGCCCAGTGTGCGCTTCCTAATGTCGCTGAAGAACGGCAAAGACATCGTGGTAAACAACCCCATAGATTTTCCTGATCCCAACCATATCGAATCTATCCAGGAACCATATATGGAGACAGAGATTATCGTGCCGACGGATTATATCGGGAACATCATGAAGCTGGCGCAAGAACGGCGCGGGATTCAGAAAAATATCCAATACATAGATGAAAAACGGGTGGCATTGCATTACGAAATGCCACTGATAGAGATAATCTTCGACTTTTATGATAAGCTGAAAACTGTTAGCCGTGGCTATGCTTCGCTGGACTATGCGTTTAAGGACTACCGTCTTTCGCAGGTGGTGAAGGTGGATATCCTGATAAATGGCGAAAAGGTGGACGCCATGAGCTTTATCTGCCATCAGGACAAGGCGTTCAGTTGGGGCAAGAGCGTTACTCAAACTCTTTCCGAGGTTATCCCCCGTCATCTCTTTAAAATAGCACTGCAAGCTTCCATAGGTGCCAAAATCATCGCCCGCAGTACGATAAACCCCATGCGTAAGGATGTGCTTGCCAAGTGCTATGGCGGCGATATATCCCGTAAACGTAAGCTGCTGGATAAACAGAAGGAAGGCAAGAAGAAGATGAAGGAAATCGGCTCGGTTGCGGTTCCTCAAGAAGCCTTCTTGGCAGTGTTGAAAGCGGATCGCGAGTAAGCTAAATATGCGCTGCCGTTTGCCGGTATTCCTGCTGCTTGTGCTTTGTTTGCCTCTGGCAGGGATAAATATCGGTAAGATAAGCTTCAGCGGCATAGACAATGTGGATGAACCCAAGCTGCAAAAAGCCAGCGGGCTTAGCTTGGGGCAGGTTTATGAGCCTTCCGAAACCGCTGCAACTACCACTAGACTGTACAATTACTTCTCAGCTCAAGGGCGATATTTCGTATATATTACGGCACCAGAGCTGATTCCTATTGATGACAATAATCTTGAATTAAGCTTTAGTATTAGTGAGGTTATTCCCTCGCAGCCCGTAAATGTGCATTATCAGGGGATGAACTACTTTTCTGAGGCAAAGCTAAACCAGCTACTCTTGAAATCTGCAACCCAAGAATACCGTCTGAATCAGCTTCCCCAGCTCATGCAGCAGATTCTTTCCCTTTATCACGAGAGAAGCTATCTGTTTGCCAAAGTGCAAGTTGATTCGCTGGTGTTGCTGCCGGAACTTAGTGCATATATTGGGATTAACGAAGGTAAACCCTTGCGAGTTCAGGAATACATCTTCAGAGGTAATAAGATAACTCGTGACAAAACGCTTATTAATATCTCGGGGCTTGCTCAGGTGAAGAGTATTACTCCAGACGTTCTAACTCAAGCTGAGGAGAATATCCTTAGGAAAAGCTATATCCGCGATTGCTTGGTTGAGCCGATTGACGAAAGCAGCCTCCTGATCCGAGTGGAAGAAAGCCGCATGACCTACATGGAAGGCGTGTTTGGTATGAATAACAAGAATGGGGATTTGCAACTCTCAGGGCAGATAAGGCTGCAATTCCAGAACCTATGGGGAACTGATCGTGCGATAAACCTGTGGTGGAAACAAATCCCCAGTGCCAAAAAAGAACTTAGCCTTGCCTATCACGATTCGGGCTTTCCGGGTATTCCAGTGGCAGGAGATTTCGAGATTTATCGCAGCGAACAAGATTCCACTTGGGTTAAAAGCCGTGCTGCTTTGGCAATATATTACCAAATGCTGCACCAGAAACTTGGGCTGGAACTTGTGGCAGAAAGCATAACTCCCGGTTCGCGACGCCCCATGATAATAGAAGAGAGTAATGCCAATAGTATCGGGGCTTTTTGGGATTATCAGCGTGTTGAGGGCGGCTCAAATCCATTCAAGGGAGTACAATTTAATCTTCGCTATAGGTTCCAGAACGGAGCAGATAATAAACTTCATGCAGCCGTGGAAGCAGGCAGTAAGGGATATATCCCGCTTGGATTGCGCTTTGTAGGCTTTGTGGGAGTACAGATAAAGAATCTGGATAACGATAATGCAGCAGCCTGGGAACTATTCAAGATGGGCGGTTATGGCAGCTTACGTGGTTACCATGAAGATGAGTTTAGCAGCTTTCGCCTAGCATGGACGAATTATGAACTACGCTATCGCTTAGGCACCGATTCCAGAGCATATATCTTCTTTGATCAGGGGTTTTTAGCGAAGGACAAAAAGAGGGTAAAATCTGATATATTTGGTGTGGGAACAGGAATAAAAGTGAAAACACGCTTGGGAATATTAGGATTGGAGTATGGTTTGGGCTATCGGGATAAAAGCTTTAGCAGATTGGGCTTGGGGATGATTCACGCAGGGCTTGATGTGGCATTTTAAAGAAATAACTTGCCAAGAAATAAAGGTTAATAAACAGTGTCCCAATCTTACGTAGTATATAGATGTGACTAAGGACTGTGTGAAGGATGAAAAGGGGTCAGCACCTTTCGCCTTCAAATAGAACATCCGGCAAAGTTTTTATATATCTTGCCAAACGACCCATAACAAAATAAAATAACAAAACCTAAGTTAACCCTGAAACAGGGATTATACTTATGGAGGAAAAACAATGAAAAAAGCTATCTTAATCGCCTTACTCGCTATGTTGCTCATCAGTGTAGTGCTTACCGCTTGCAAACCAAAAGCAGAAGCCCCTATCGAAGAAGTAGCTCCAGTAGAAGAAGTAGCTCCAGTAGATACCATGGCTGTACCTGCTGATGCTCCTGCTGCTCCTGCTGCTCCTGCCGGCAATTAACACAACGCTGAAAACAAATTAGCGCAGTCCTTAAAAAACGGGTATCTTCGGATACCCGTTTTTTTATCCCCCGTCTTTAGATATCAATTCTGTTCCTTGTCTATTACAAATAGGGAAGGTATTACTTACTTGACAAATTCGGCAAGCTGAAAGCAATTACCCTATCATAGAAAAACAAGGTTGTATAATGAAACAGCTTACTACTAATCTGGCTAACATGGCAGAGGTTTTTGCCTCCCTTTTTCCCGCAAAGGATGTTGCAAGCGCACAGACCACATTTCTAAAACAGCTTTCGCTCAGCATGCACGCTCATTATCAGGGCAAGATGCAAACTCTTCCCAAAGCTGGCATTTGGGGTTTTAACTGGTTCAATGTTTGGTACACTCCCGGTGTATCGGCGGTATCCACTTCCATTAGGGATAATATTGACAGCTCTTACGACCTTTCCAACCGTGGTAATCTGGTGGCAGTAGTAAGCGATTCCACCCGTGTTTTGGGTGATGGAGATTGTGGGGTTGCAGGCGGTTTAGGCGTTATGGAAGGCAAATCCATGCTGATGAAGTATCTTGGAGGCTGCGATTCCATAGCCTTATGTATGGACAGCCGTAACGCCGCGGGTAAACCAGAAGCGCAGAAGATAATAGATTTTGTAAAGATGCTACAGCCAAGTGTGGGTGCGGTTAATCTGGAAGATATATCCCAGCCCAATTGCTACCGCGTGCTGGATGAGCTGCGCGATGCTTGTAACATCCCTGTTTGGCACGATGACGCTCAGGGCACAGCCTGTGTAACTTTGGCAGGGATGATAAATGCCTTGAAACTTGCAGGCAAGAAGATTGGTGATATCAAGTGTGTGCTCTTTGGAGCTGGGGCAGCGAATACCACGATTGCAAGTTTCCTGCTGCAAAGCGGACTTGACCCTTCTCGGTTGATTATTTTCGATAGCAAGGGTGCACTGCATCCCGGGCGTATAGATATAGAGCAAAACCACAGCAAATACAAACAGTGGGCATTGGCTAAGCAAAGCAATCCCCAGAAGATTGAAGGTATGGAGAACGCCATGCAGGATGCGGATGTGTTGATTGCGCTTTCCACTCCCGGACCTGATACTATAAAGCCAGAGTGGATCAGCAAGATGGCTGCAAAGTCTATTGTTTTCACCTGCGCCAATCCTGTGCCGGAAATCTATCCTTACGATGCCAAAGCTGCCGGAGCATTTATTGTGGCTACGGGACGCGGTGATTTCCCCAATCAAGTAAACAATTCCTGCGGTTTTCCGGGCATCCTGAAAGGGACTTTGCTGGTGCGAGCCAGTAAGATTACCGACAATATGGCGATTGTTGCTGCCCATTCTTTGGCTTCCTATGCCGAGCGTAGAGGGATAAATCCTGATGATATAGCCCCTAAGATGGATGAAGAAGATGTATTCGCCTACGTTGCTGCTGACGTTGCGATGCAGGCAATTGCGGATGGCGTGGCAAAGAACATTTTAGCCAAAGACGAAGTATTCCGCCTTGCCAAAACAGATATTGATGCCACAAGAAGCCTCTGCCACAAAATGATGGACGATGGTTACATCAGTGCGCCACCAGTGGAGTTGATTGAATCTGCCTTGCAACACACCTTAGCCAAGTTCGGTAAATAGCACGGGAGCTAAGCCTGTTCGCCTTTAAGCAAAACAAATACAGCAAAGCCGCTCTATATTTCCTGAAGCTTGGCTTAAGTGCTTATATTCTGTGGCGCATTGCCGGCAAGATAGATTTTGGCAAAGCTTTGCAGGATATGCTTGGTTTGCCGCTTGGTGTTGTGTTTCTGATTGTCTGCCTTAGCTTGCTTCGCCACATTGTTCAGTATCACAACTGGCTTTCTTCCCTTTCTATCAATCCCGCATTCATCAAAAACAAAGCAGAAGTGCTGCGTTCCTATCTGATTGGCTTGCCGCTGCGGTTTGCCGTACCGGGAGGACATGCCAGCATCGGAAAGATATTCTTTATCTCTAATAGCAGCCGCAGCGCATCCTTCTGGAGCACAGCATTAGAGAAGGGATTCATGACTTGGGGAACCTGGACGATGGCAGCTATGGCAGCTTTTGTTTATTACAGCGATGAACCTCCGGGCTTGAAACTGGGAGCAGTGATACTAAGTGTTTCCTTGCCTTTTATTCTCTACTATGTTCTTGGCTCCGTCCCCAAATGGAAGTATCTGCAAGCTCCCTACCGCAAGCGAGCTCCTCGCTTGATGAGCCTGCAAATAGTTTCCAATCTAATCACTTATCTGCAATACTGGCTTATCTTAAGCAGCATCGTTAGCATCGGCTGGTGGCAAAGCAGCATTCGCATGGCTTTAACGCAGTTCTCCAATTCCATCCCCATCACAGTTGCCGGCTTGGGCTTACGTGAAAGCTTTGCCATTCATTTTCTAAAAACCGTCGGTATAAGTGCCGAACAAGCTGTGTCTGCGACGCTAAGCCTATTCTTTATCCAAGATGTTTTGCCCGCACTGATAGGCACTTGGTTCTTAGTCCGGGCAAAAAAGGTTTAACGTTTATTTACATCAGCGAATAGCTAAAGCCCAAGCCTAGCAGTTGTTTCCATTGTAACTCATGCACTGCTTCTTTTTCGTAGCGGGCTTCAAAGCTTAAAGTTGCGGATAGCAAGCCCCATAGCTTTGTAGTGAAAACGTTTTCCCATACCATATCTGGCGATTTCCAGTCCTCATTCAGGTCTTCGCTTTTGGAATTGAACAGAGCCTGATAAAGTTGCAAACGTGATTTGAAACTAGCATTCATCGGCGCAAAGCTATGTTTGTACTCCGACACAGCTTCCAATCCACCATCCACCGTGATAGTAAGCTCTCGTTTTCCGCTGCTTTGCAAGGCTTCTTTATCCAGATTCTCACGGAAAGCAGCACCTAAACGAGTGGTGAAAACATCGGCATCATTCTCTATGAATGTGCGGATAACACCAGCAGTTTCGGTTAATAATAAGGGATTAACCATACGGGTTAAGGCGGGATCGGAGAGGTCTAAAAATTGTGATTCCAGTCTGCCCGCCACAAAGGGATCCACCCAAGCCCGGGTGGTAAAGCGGAATAGCGTCTCAAAATCTATCTTATCGGTGGATTTATCCGGCTTTTCCCAGTATTTATCACCCATACTGTCCAGTTTCTGCAGGTGGGTCTGACCAAAAGCCAGCTTGAGGGTATTCGTGTTTTTTAGCCAGGACTTAAGCTGTTTTTCTGCGGATGAAATAGAGCTTCCCATCCAAGCTATGTTGCCAAGTTCAGTACCTGCCCAAGAATCGCTGTATGCACTTTGGGTGAAGGTTATACTTAGGTCCGAATCCAGTTCCCATGTTTCTGAAGATAAACACAAGGGACTAATCAAAATGATGGCAATGATAGCATAGGTCAGTTTCATAATTCTTCTCCATATTTTATTTGAGATTGCAAAGTCTATCTATTCAACAATATAAACAATGTACGTCTTTTGCCAAGAGAAAGTTATTCGTTCTTGCTTGCTTGAATTGCTCTATCATTGTCCACTCATTGTCCATGTGGAGGGCATTGGGTGGGAAATGATAGGGCAATTCAAGCAAGGTGATATGGAGCAGCACTCTAAGAGTTAAGAGTTAAAAGTTAAGAGTTAAGCTGCGCTGTGAGCTAAGTCTGGAGTCGTTAACACCACTATTAGCTGTCATTAGTCTGTATCCTCAGCGGTGTTAAGGACTTCAGCGATGCAATGTGGTACCATTAACGCTGTAGTCCTTGCTGCCCCATAGTTATAGGTACTACAGAATTATATTTCGACAGCAACGACTCCAGACTTAATCATTCTCAATTCTCAATTCTCAATTATTTAGCCTCTTTCCCTCATTTCCTCTTTTTTAAAGATTCTTTTTCTCTTTTGCTCTTTTACTCTTTGTGAAATACTCTGCTTTTCTCTGTTTATCTCTGCTTTTCTCTGTGTTAAAAAAGAACTTAGCTTAACCTGCTATGTTTAGCAGCATTGGAATGCTGCTAAACAATGCTGCTCTTTGTAAATATTCCCTTTCGGTGCCTTCGGTGTTCTCGGTGGTAAAAAAAGCCTGTGTTCCATTCCCAAAGTTATGAACCTCTTTGCTCTTTAACTCTTTGTTAATCAATCTGTTAGCTGTGTAGTTATTGTGTCGCCCCAAGGGGCTTATACTGGTTTTGGACTTCCACATTTCAATTGTCATTTCCTCTTTTTTAAAGATTCTTTTTCTCTTTTGCTCTTTTACTCTTTGTTAATGATTCTTTTATGTTTACGCTGTAGTCCTTGCTGCCCCATAGTTATAGGTACTACAGAATCATATTTCGGCAGCAACGACTCCAGACTAAATCATTCTCAATTCTCCATTCTCAATTCTCAATTGTTTAGCCTCATTCCCTCTTTTTTAAAGATTCTTTTTTCTCTTTTGCTCTTTTACTCTTTGTTAATGATTCTTTTATGTTTACGCTGTAGTCCTTGCTGCCCCATAGTTATAGGTACTACAGAATCATATTTCGGCAGCAACGACTCCAGACTTAATCATTCTCAATTCTCCATTCTCAATTCTCAATTGTTTAGCCTCATTTCCTCTTTTTTAAAGATTCTTTTTTGCTCTTTTACTCTTTGTGAAATTCTCTGTTTTTCTCTATTTATCTCTGCTTTTCTCTGTGTTAAAAAAGAACTTAGCTTAACCCACTATGTTTAGCAGCACCGGAATGCTGCTCTACAATGCTGCTCTTTGTGAATATTCCCTTTAGGTGTCTTCGGTGTTCTCGGTGGTAAAATCAATCTGTGTTCCTTTCTCATTTATCCTTGTATTTCTGGAAGATGATGAAGGAATATATCAGCGGGGAAAGCAAGATCAGCATGGCAATAGCACCACTTATCTGCTGAAAGCCATTGTCATGGGGCAGCACGAAGCCTTTGATAATCATTATTACTCCGCTTACGGCAAACAACTTGCCTCCCAGACGGTGAGTACGCTGCCACACATCATCATTGGCAAGAGTCCAGGGGGTTTTTATCCCCACAAAGAAGTTGCGTGGAGTCTTGGGCATCAGGTTGCCAAGGAAGATAAAGAGCAGCCCGATAAGGATGAGGATAAACTGCACCCCAGGCACGGTCTGGCTCTTTGCCAGATACAAAGAATAAATGCTGATGAGGGCAAAAAACAGAACCATAACCACAGTTAACGCAGGTAGAATCCGCTCAAAACGCTTTTCGTACTTCTTGTACCAGGGCGAATACCAGGGCATCAGAAAGAACAATAAAAACATGCCAATGCTTAAGCCAGACCATAATATCAGGGTGGCTGCCTTACCGGAATAGCCGTCTATCTCGTTGTTTATGTTCCAGTGAGTGGGAACTTTTGCATCGGCAGGCAGCGTGAAGGCAAAATAGCCCATCACGATAAGTTGCACCACTATTATTGCCAACGACCATTTAAATTTACTTAGTCTTTTCATCTGTAACCTCGCTTTTATCTATTACTTGCATAATCCAGCTGATGATATCCTCAAACACCGAAGTGTTAAGAGAATAGTAAATATACTGTCCGCGCTTTTGGGCGTAAATAAGACCGGCGGTGCGCAGAATCTTTAGATGCTCGCTGAGGGCAGCACCACTGAACTCAAAATGCTGGGCAATCTCACCCGGAGTAAGGGTTGTATGCTTCTTCAGCAGTAGCAGAATCTTGCGTCGATTGGCGTCTGCAATCGCCTTGAAAAAGGAATCTGACATCAGACCTCCCGTAAGTATTTAACTAAATACCTAAATACTGAGGAGGGGGATTATGTCAAGATAAAATGCGGGTGTTAGCAAGGCAAGTTAGATGTATATCGCAAGATTGAGTCCAGGCAGATCGGGACGCATATTTAGATTAAGATAGCTTAGGTAAGCCCACTTTGACAACAAACAACACCTCGTTGGTTTTTTTTCGTCCACAGCTCCACTTCGAGTGAATAAAGGCAATCAAGTGCCTTTGATGGGGTTTTCAGTTGTGCTGTATTTCGCCAAACCCATCGTTATAATTAAAGAAACACGGATGAAACTAATATCTTTTGATAACTGACCCATCGCATTAAGGTAGATAATTGAAATTAGTACTTGACTGTATCACAGAGATGGGAAATAATACAAACGTTCGTAGAGTCTTACATAGGGTGTACTATTGGGGAAATTATGAAGACATTATAGAACATGAGTAACAATGGCTGGAATTTACCCCAACACTTGGGACTAAATTTGAATCAAGGAGAAACCATGGAAAATGACAATATCGAGAATGACCACCAAGGTGAAGAATCTTCTCACGAGGAAACAATTCAGCCAGAGCAAATACTTGTAGCAGGAGAAAGCGACACGAATGATGAAATTCCACAGGATACCGAGGAAGCATTCCTACAATCCGAAGTAGAAACCTTTGAAGATTACCAAAATGTAATTATCGAAAAACAAGCCTCAAAAAGGAGCTGTCGAAAACTAACCAAGTACTATATGGTTATAGGATTACTATCCATTACTACATTATTGGGGTGTGCTGCTTGGTTTTTCCAGTGGAGAGCGACAGAAAAGGTTAAAGATGACCTAGAAGAACGCAATTCATATTACTTTATGAAGGGAGATAAGGTTACAACTAATGGCGATAAACTCGAGAAGTATTCCTACAAGCTAATAAATGGGGAACCTTTTATTTATTACAATTATAATTCAGAAACAGGAAATCAGTGCGAGAAGTATATGTATATTGGGACAAAGGAGGTTACTGTAGAGGATATGCTGACCTGGTTTGATTTGACTTATTTAGATTTTGATATTGGAGATGAATATACGTCATACTACTTCCGAAATAATAGCTATGACGATGAACATGCTGCTGATGGAACAATTATTGTTCCTAACTGGTTTAAAAGTCCTATAATAACCAAAATAATCTGGCAACCATGAGGTTGATACGCATAAGGGAAAGAACATGAAGTCAACATTATTAATTTCAATAATCATAACACTGGTTCTCACGACCATGTTTGGTTGCCACAAAAAAAACGCCTGGGCAAAGATTATAGAGGTACGATCCTACCAGGATGTTTCCCCTGAACAACACAAGGGTATTCAGAAAACTGTTGAGCGGGCACGGAAAAGAATCAGATACACGAATGACGATATGCTTATTGTCGGAGATGGGTATAGTTCTATTGGCATTTTAAGGTATTACATTAGCTCAAGTGGATCATTTAATGATTCATTCAACGAACTCATAGATCACCATGTTTATGCGAAAACAAAGCTTAAAGAGAGTGATGCCAATGTTACTAGTATTGTAAGCAATATGGTTAATATGGGAATGTATGGATCAGAACTGCGGAAAAGCATTGACCTTCTGGCAGAAGCCAGTGCTGCTGTTGGGGCTGTTAATCCTTATTGAGATCGATTGATACAACCTATTTGAGATTAGAGTTTTCTACTCACTCAAAGAGTTAATAGTGGCTATGCTTAAAGGGCAGACCATAAAAAGCTAAGATATTGAAAATAATAAAATAGGAGTAACCATGGAGAAAGATAGTAGTGTAAAAAACTTCCAAAATGAGGAATTTTCTCATAAGGAAACAATAGCAGTTAAACAATCACTTGTAAAAAAGATTGTGCTTATAGCAATAGTCTCTCTTGTATTAGTTCTTGGTACGATAATAGCGCATAACTACCAAGTCCAAAGATCATGGGTTCAGTTCATACGAGTGGAAATGGGTTTCGTCCAAGCCAGTGATTCCGAAGTTAAGGAGCTTGCTAAAGGTTTTGAGAGGAACAGAAAAGAGCTTGGTTTCAGCAGAAAAGAGTATAGGGATATTATGAAAGCTGGTACCGAGAGCGGGTATTTCAGTGATTAGATTGGTCTGTAGAGGACGTTGTACTTCCTTTACATTAGGCGGCTAAGGTAAGCTAATTGACTACGGTAAAGGTAAAAACAGGAGGTTAAAATGCCATTTTGTGTTAAATGTGGACGAGAGGTATACGCTCTGGATTCCCAGAAACGTTGTGCTTACTGCAACACATCAGATGAACCAGAAGAACAGGATGAAGAAGAATTAGACGAATACCCAGCAAAGCAGCAGAAGAAGAAAATACTGGGACTTCCGGCTCGGCTCTTTATCATTGTTGCCAGCATTGTCGCAGTAATTGTGATAATAATTGTTTCGGTAAACTACGCCAATGGTCAAGGCCATGTCCGGCTAATATGGATCAAAGCAAAATTGGGTAATGCAGTGTCACAGTATGATCTTGGACAATGCTACAAAAAAGGAGAAGGCGTCACTCAAGACTATGAAGAGGCTGTAAAATGGTCACGCCTTGCTGCAGAGCAAGGGCATGCATGTGCTCAGTATGAACTTGGTCGGTGCTATAGTAATGGAGAAGGCATTCCAAGGGACATTTTTATAGCTGTGAAGTACTGGCGTTTAGCAGCAGAACAAGGTTTGCCTGAAGCACAGCTTATACTTTACGCATGTTATGAATTGGGAGCAGGTGTTCCTTTTGACCGATCTGAATCTATGAAATGGCTGCGTTCAGCAGCTGTCCAAGGGGATGCTTTTGCACAATACATGCTTGGTAATAACTATGTAAATGGAGAAGGATTTCCAGTAGACCCATCCGAGGCTGCGAAATGGTATCGTTTAGCAGCAGACCAGGGATATACTGAAGCACAGTATGAACTTGGCTTTTGTTATAAATATGGCATGGGCGTTACTCAAGACCATATTAAGGCTGTGAAATGGCTTCGTTCAGCAGCTTACCAAGGGAACGCTGATGCACAATATTTACTTGGCCTTTGTTATGGTACTGGACTTGGCGTACCTTTTGACCTATCTGAAGCTAAAAAATGGTTTACATTTGCAGCAGACCAAGGGCACACTGAGGCAAAAGAGGCCATTGCTGATTTGAGAATATCTTCTAAAAATAACAAGTAATTGATCCCCAAGAAATACCCTTGGTGTTGAGCCGGCGATAGCGTCTATAGTTCGCAGGCAATTTCGGAACATAGACTTGCTCTATAGAGCCTTTTAAGAAGATTGCTACCAGGGTAACAGTCATGGCTTGTCGTTGATGAGTGATTGCCGCGTAAAGCAGGCTGTTCAAGGTACACACCCAAGTACCAACAACCTCATTCACGCTACCAACTGCAATCTTTACATCTCTAATCGTAGCCAGTGTCTTCTCTGCCGATATCTTTACCGCAGCAGGTTTCTCCACCACAGATTGGGTGGACTGAGCCTCCTGCTTGACTTCAGCAAGTTTGGCATTGGTATCGCCTGTGACGAGGATGAGTCTAAATGTTACGTCTGGCACAAATTCTCAATATTCCACGCATCCCCCCGAAATTTTTCATGCTAATCTTGTAGATGCTTAATATGAGCGGATTGGCATCCTGTGGTTGCTTGAAAATGTAGTAACCCAAATTGGCAACATATTGCTATATATACA
>JAQUJJ010000010.1 GCA_028681035.1 Candidatus Cloacimonadota bacterium | reverse complement strand
AAAATTTATATAAATGGAAGTTTGGTTGGTTTTCATAATAACCCTCTAAAGTTGAAAAATGATCTAATTAATAAAAGAAGGACTGGAGCTTCTTTGTGCGTATCAAGATCATGCATGGAAAAAGCCCTCAAGCATTGTTGCCAGTTCTATGGGATCCCAAGTACGCCCATCGTAACGTAAAATGCTTTTCTTTAGTGATATTTTGAGATTATCAACAAGATACTTGGCAAAGCTACCTGTGGAATTATGTTCTACCACAATAGCTTCTTGTCCCACATAGTCTGCTAGCTCTTGTAAAGGAAAGGGAAGTAGATAAATAAGCGACACGATGCGAAACTTGTATTTGCAATGTTTCTGCGCTTCTAACAGCTCCATTGTAGTAGAGCCATAAGTAAAAACTAAAGGACCTTGATCACCATAGATGGAAACTCTTTGATAACGTTTAGAGGCTTCATACATAGCCTCTGCCTTACGGTTACGCTTGTCCTTCATGATAATGATGTCTTCTGCCTTATCAGTGCGCTCTCCTGACGGTAAATGCTCATTGGAGTTCCATTTGATTACGGTATTATCAGATACATTATCTGAACCTGGGAACAGCAGAGGGGACACACCAGTATCAGTGATTGCATAGCGCGTATAGTTGTCTATATTAGCGGGTTCTTTTACAATATCATCTGCCGAAGACACAGATGGAAAGGAATCAATACTTGCTGAGCTTTCGGAAAGATGTTTGTCACATAGCAGAATAACTGGATTCTGATATTCCCAAGCAATACACAATAATTCAGCAGCCAAAGAGTATGCCCGAGAGATAGAATCTGGCGATGCAACAATCCGTCCGAATTCACCATGACCTTGTGCCAAAGCGAAATTTAAATCTTCCTGTGCAGTGTAAGTGGAAACTCCGGTTGCAGGACCTGGGCGGGATGAAAGAATGCACAATAAGGGAGCTTCTACCATTCCAGCTAAAGAAAAAGCTTCTTGCATCAAAGCAAAGCCACCGCCGCTACTGCCAACCGCTGTTTTAGCTCCGGCAAACACACTGCCTATTGCCATATTGGCAGCGGCAAGCTCGCTTTCAGCGTGAATAGCATAAACTTTGTGAGTGTTTTGCTTAAGTGCCAGATAGTGCAAGATGGAGGATGCGGGGGTCATGGGATAAGCATAATAAAAATCCAAGCCCGCCGTCCATGCGCCTAATGCTATTGCCTGATTGCCAGAGATTAATCGCTTGAAGTTAACAGTTGCAATAGACTTTATTGGCTGATGGCTAGCAAAGCTTGTTTGTCCCAATTTCCATATTGAGCAGCCAAGGCGGGAGTTTTCTTCAATATCCCTTTTATACTCTGTTTTTATAGTTTGCATCAGCAGTGTTTCGTCCCAACCCATCCAGCAGAAGAACAATGCAATAGCCGAAACGGTAACATTACTTGGATTGCAATCCAGTTGCTTGCTAACCGAGGTGAAGGGAAAGCCGTGATACGACGCACAAATATCCTCTTTAGCTACTTGTGAATTATCGCTGTTAAAACAGTGTATAGCAGATGGCGTTTGAGCCACGATATCTGCCCGGTGCTTATCTACGCTGCGTTGGTCGAAGGATATTACTAAATTAGCCTTATTGTAGCCAGAATGTACTTGGCTGAAACTAAAACTTACGGTACTGAAATTATGACCACCCTTTATCAGGCTCTGATAATCGTCTTGTTGGAATACATACCACCCATGCTTAATGAGGGTGTTGGCAATAACCTGAGAGGCTTTTTTTACCCCCTCTCCAGCTTTGCCGCCAATAAGAACGCTATAAACTTGATTCATAGTACAAATATTAGTTCTTGCTAGGCATCATGCCACTTCTAGACATGTCTGATTTAGGATTCTTAAGTTCTTCAGTATAAGCACTTAGCTGCTCTTCAAAGTATGAAAGATCATAAGCCATATTAGGGCGCAGTTCTGCAAAAAGTTGCATTATTTCAGGAGCTCTGTTATACTCTGTTGCTATGTGCATACCCATCTGCGCAAAGTAATCCTGAGAGGGGTATTGCAACATTCCCTTTCTTAAGTAAGGTATCACTTTATCAGGATAATTCTTCAATGTATTGGCGAGAATATAGCTTAAGTAAATTCTCCAACCATCTGGATGAGTGAATATTGTGTTATCTATTAGCTTATCCAGTTTATCCCATTGTCCAGTAGAACTGTAATACGTTGTGTAAAACTCTGTGAGCTTAATCTCATTATCTATAAACTTACGCCCCCTTGCAACATAATCCAATGCTTTATCATATTGTTTGTTTTCAACATAGTACTTTGCAGCTCGTACAAATCCTGAACCGTAGTTCATAACCAATCGTTTCATATTTTCGTCTAAGTGTACGCGTTTATCGGTAATCGAGCGATACTGATAAACAGAGTCTATATTCGTGATTAATCGGTTAATATCCAGCATATCATCTCCAGGGAGATTAACAACTCTGGCAACCATACCTTCATTGCGTGTATAATCTTCAAAACCTATAAAGCTCTCGCATGTTACGGCAAAGTAAATAGGGCGTTTACCGAAATTATCCTTGATAATCTGCATCACTGCTTGGTCTGCTATTCGGTAGAAAGGCTCGTCTGGTCGCCATTCCGCAGTGGGAGGTATTTTTACGCTGAACCCCATATCGGGTTTAGCTGGAGGTCCGGGGACAACGATATCTTCTTCAATACGTTTTAAGCCATAGTTATCTATTTCCTCATCTGACATGTTAAACAGAATGCCTTCGTGATCTCGTATCTGTCTGACATACCACGCAGTGTTTAGCAGGGACAAATTGGCAATGGACACATCTTTGCGGATGCCTTTAAGATACTTGTTCTTATATTCCATGGCAACTTTCATCGCTTGGATGCTTTCCTCTGTTGGATAAACGTCTTTGGCGGAATGAACGTATTCTTTGGAATAGGGGTCTGCCACTGACTGAGCAAACCAAAGCGGGAAGGTATCATTATCACCATTAGTGAATATAATGGCATTTTCTTCCACCGAGTTTAGGAAATTTAGCCCGTAATCTAAAGCGATAAACTCTTTCGAACGGTCGTGCATATTATATTGTGCAACAAAATTGTGAAGAGGGATGGCGCTTAATAACACAATGAGCAAGATTTTGGGGGCAGTGCTTTTAAACAAACTAACTAATGCCAAGCTCCCGATTCCCAACCATATTGCCCACATGTTATAGCCTACCACGAAGAAATAGTCTCTATCACGCACTTCCGCGTTGGATAGATTCATCACAAACACCATTACAATGGTAGTTAAAATGATGATGGATAGCAAATAGCGGAAGCCATGCTTGTTCATGCGGAAATGGAAGATAGCTCCGGCTATACCGAGAAAGGCAATAAACACGTTGCCCAGGTTTCTCAGAAATTCGGCGGGATTTGTTGCTAGTTTAGAGAAAATGCCTTCAGGGAACCATTGCATGCCAAAGTAACGTAAGAAATGAAATCCTAATTGGTCTGTAAAGAAATTCCCGCGTCTTGTCACGAAACTGGTATTGCCATACTGCTTACGCAGGACGTAGTCTTTGAACATTTGTAAAGTACTGGGATACCCTTCGTTAATAAAGGGTCGGTCTGCGGCTCTCACCATTAAGTAGATATGGGAAGATAATCCGATAGCCACCAAAGCAAAGCTCAATATCCAAACTCTTCGGTCGATAATGTCTTTCAGCTCTACGTACATAATGATTAATGCACCTATGGCAAATCCCCATTTATCAAAATCATCAATAGCCAATCCCTTGCCAATAGAGCCAAAGATAAAATAGCAGGCAAAAAGGGCAAGTGTATAGCCAACTACCTTAATCCAGAAGTTACCACCCTTTTGTCCTTTCTGGAACAAGGGATACACGACGATAAAGAGAACTGCCGGTGCAACTTGCAACGCAGTTTGATGAACACAGAACCCTAGAAAGAACAGATATATTATCAGGAGTAAGACATTCTGATTTGAGAAATCATCAGATTTCTGAACCCAAACCATAGTAAGCCACAGTATTAGGTTAACAAAGAAAACCAATCCCGAATATACTTCCGCTTCAATGGCGTTCATCCAGAAGGTAAAAGCGAAAGCAGTATATAAGGCAGCCATAACTCCGGCAAAAACTGCTTCCCAAGCTTTAATCTTGAACATACTGGTAAATTGCACAGTAAGCAAGTAGGTAAACATAACTGCCAATGCGCTGGTTAAGCCAGATATAAAAGCTGCTATAACAGCATGGGAAAATAACCCTCCTAATATGGATACAATTGCTTTCCCAAACAGTATGTAAAAAGGATTACCGGGGGCATGGGGCACACCTAGAATGCTAATACAGGTTGCATACTCTCCGCTATCCCAAAAGGACATAGTTCTTGCCTGCGTGAGCATGTAAATTACAAGCGTAAAGACAAATATCCCCAAAGCAATCAATCTGTTTGTTTTTGATGCCACTATCACTTGGGGTTTTAACAAAGTATTATCTATCGGCACAAAAGTTTCTGGCTTTTCATAAGCGGGTGGGGTGGTTCTTGAGACCTTCTGTTTTACTTGTTGTGCTCTTTTTTGTCTGATATCTGTTTCATTCACTTTATCTGCTCCTTAGTCTTTCAAGCCGGCTTTTGCATAACTGGCAATAATTTGTTTCTGGGCAAGGAAGAAGAGAATTAGTATAGGCACTATACTAAAAGTTGATGCTGCCATTAGCAGTGTCGTTTGCGTGGAGGCTTCCTGATTGAAATAGCTCAACCCCACCTGTAACACTCGCAGCTCAGGGCGATTTGTCATAACTAAAGGCCACATAAAGCTATTCCAGCTACCTATCAAGGAAAAGATAGCAGCTGTGGCAATGGTAGGTTTTGAGAGGGGAATCATTATCCGCCAAAGCATGCCGAAGGTGCTACATCCATCTATCGCAGCGGCATCGAACAGCTCTTGAGGTAGAGATTTGAACTGCTGACGGAAGAGGAAGATGGTAAAGATATTTACACACCAAGGCACAATCAAAGCCTGATAAGTATCCAGCCAATGTATTTTATCCAACAGAACATAAGAAGAGATAAGATAAATCGGCTCTGGTACCATCATCATACTTAGGAAGAGATAAAAGAAGAAATCACGTCCTCTAAATTCCATCCTAGCAAAAGCATATGCTGCAAGCATGGAAGTTATCAACACGCCAATAAGAGAGACAAAGCTAACATACAGCGTATTGCCGAAATATCTGGCGAATGGCACCTTATTGAAAGCTTTAACAAAATTATCCCAATGGAAACTGGGTACTTTACGCACCATTTTAATCTGCGAGCTGGGGGCTTCTTGATACTCTTTGACTATTTTCCCGTCTTTATCCAGCAAGTGAATTATGCTCTTATCCCCTTTATTCATAACCAAGAGGACTTTTTGCTTTGGCGCAGTGCCATTATCCCACACATGGTATTGCTCTTTAGGGATAAAGGTGGATTCATGTTTGTTAAACTCGGATTGAGTCATCAGAGCAGTGGAGATCATCCAGATGAAGGGGACAATCATCATTAGCCCGAACACGCTAAGAACTGTATAGATGACTGACATACGTATTTTTTCGTTCATCGTAAGCCTCCTAATAATTCACATGTTTTTCCAGACGTTTCTGGAAGATTGTTAGGGCAAGGATTAGCACAAACAGAGCTAAGGCAACAGCACTGGCATAACCCATTTCTAGGGTGTCAAATCCTTTCTCATAAATGTAATAGACGATAAGTTTGGTGGTATTGAGTGGACCTCCCTTATCCGTCATCAAGTATATCTGAGCAAATGCCTGGAAACTCACGATTGTTGTCATAATAAGCACGTAGAAGGTAGTGGGTGAGACCAGTGGAAGAGTAATCTTAAAGAATTGACGCAGCTTACTTGCGCCATCAATTTCGGCAGCTTCATAATAAACTTTAGAGATATTCTGTAAGCCGGCAAGATAAATTATAGTATTGTATCCCAAGCCTTTCCATACAGTCATAATGATTATAGCAAAGAGTGCTTGTGAAGGACCGCCTATCCATTTGGGTATGCTTATACCCATGCCGGTAAAGAAGATTTCGAATATCCCTCTGGATTCCGAGAGCCATTTCTGTGGTTCTATACCGATCCAACCGATCATGGTATTCATCAGCCCGGTTTGTTCGTTAAACATTATTTTCCACACAATGGAAACTGCCACCAAAGACGTTACAAAGGGCATAAAATAAACAGTTCTAAACAAACCCTTCATCGCCTTTATCTGGTTCAGCAATACGGCAAAGAGCAGTGAAAACACAATACTGGCAGGAACAACAATAATCACCAGCCAAAAAGTGTTACTCATAGATTGCCAGAATACCTGATCCTTAAGCATGTTTGCATAGTTTAGCAGTCCTATAAACTTACCCGTACCCTTAATAGACCAATCAAAGAAACTGATTACAAAGGACATTACAATGGGGAGGAGGCGAAAGGCAAACAGAAGCACAAACGCTGGTAAAATGTAGAGATAGGGCGACGCTTTCCATTTAGTTTTCATAATTTAACCCACTTTATCTTCATCATTAATCGTCTTATTCTTGCGGTATTTACTATATTCAATACCGAGTTGTTCACATTTTTTGTATAGATTATCACGCGTAATCCCAGAAACCTTGGACGCCTTGCTAAAGTTGCCTTCACATTGGGATAATAACTGTTTGAAATAACGACGTGAGAAATCCTGTTTAGCTTTATGCCAATCATCGCTGCTTTCCTGCAAGTTAGCTAAAGAGTTTAAATCTGTACTACCAAAGATGTTTTCTGGCAAATCATCTGGTTGAATTACTTTGTGCTCAGCAAGGATAACAGCATGTTCAATGGCATTACGAAGTTCCCTGATATTCCCTTTCCAATCGTAATTAAGTAAGATAGAAAAAACTCCAGGAGATAGTTTTAACTCGCTTTTCTTGTATTTAGCGCAAAACTCACTTGTAAAGGCACTGGCAAGAACCTTAATATCGTCCCTACGTTCGCGTAAAGGGGGAATATGCAGTTTGATAACATTCAAGCGGTAGTATAAATCTTCACGGAATTGCCCATTATCAACACATTCCTTCATATCTTTGTTAGTTGCCGCTATTATGCGTACGTCTGTCCGCATATCGTGATCAGAGCCAACCTGGCGATACATCCCTGCTTCCAGAACCTTTAATAGTTTCACCTGAAATGCAAGAGATGTTTCAGTGATTTCATCTAAAAAAAGTGTTCCGCCATTCGCTTCCTGAAAATAGCCAATTTTATCTCTAAAGGCATCGGTAAATGAACCTCGTTTATGTCCGAATAACAGGCTTTCCAACAGAGTTTCTGTTAAGCTACCGCAGTTAACAGCCACAAACTTTTGGTTCTTTCTAAGGCTGTTACAATGAATTAGTTCTGCAAATACACTTTTACCAACTCCAGTCTCACCAGTTATCAAAGCAAGTGTATCCAGCTTGGCTATTTTTTTCACTTTCTGAAGCAGTGATTGTATTGCCAGCGAGTTCCCAATAATCAGGTTTGTTTCAATGTCCTTTTGTATCATGGCATTTAAGCGTTGATTCTCTGCTATAAGCCACTGTGTCTGGAGGATTTTTTCCACCTGAATGTTTATCAAATCCAAGTTTCTAAATGGTTTTACCAGATATTCGCTTGCACCCAGTTTCATAGCGGCAACAGCAGTTTCGATGGATGCCTGCCCACTAATAGCTATAACAGCAGTATAGGGATAATCTTGGCTAATCTCCTGAATCAAATCCAAACCATTTTCACCAGGCAGCACCAAATCTACGATTGCTACGTGATAACGGTTTTGTTCCAGTAGTATGCGTGCTTCCAGCAAGCTGAGTGCCGTATCAGTTAGATATGCCTCACCTAATTGTAGCTGAAACAGTTCAAGTGTTTCCTGGCTATCATCTACCACAAGGATTTTATGCTTAGAAACTTCGTTCATGTGAATGTAACCTGTATCTGGAGTTCATTATCTTTTTGTATTAGGTTTGTAGATATGAAGGGACGGTCATTCTCACTTTTGCAAGATAGCAATTTGTTTAATGTTATAGCATTGATATGAGGCGTAGCTATATCTATTTGCATGCTAACATTATCCAATAAACTTATGCGTAGCAAGATGGGACTTTCACTTATACACTCTGATACACAGAGCAACAAGCTTTCAAACCACAGGCTGAGCTGCAAAGTGGATACTTCACACCACACATCGGTTTCTGGAAGGTGTTGCTCAATTCTAAGTCTGTGTTTGAGATGCAAATGGTTATTCAGTAATTTGAGTTCACTCTTTAGCCACTCATTCAGGCATATCCTGTCAATTTGCGGGTTTCGTTGCTCAATTGCTTCCCATGTGCCCTGCATAATATCGTCAATCTTGATTCCTGCCTGATATATTCTCTCCAAATAAGGGCTGTTACCCTCTTTTTGTAGCTGTTGTGCGTAACCTAAAATCAGGTTTAAGGGAGTCCTGATATTATGTATCATTCCTTCCAGTACAGCCAGAGAGATGTCCTTCATATGCTAATGACTCTTTTGGTATTCGGCTAAGCCGTTTCTAAAGATGAGCATTGCCTTCTTCAAATCTTCCTTACAGAGGATGTATGCTAAGCGCAGCTCGTTTCTTCCTAATCCGGGGGTGGCATAAAAACCCTCAGCGGGTGCTGCCATAACCGTTTCGTTATCTATATGAAACTCGTTCAGCAACCAGATAATGAAGTCTTCTGCATCTTCTATAGGAAGCTTAGCTACGATATAGAAAGCACCTTCAGGTTTCTTGCACACTATTCCGGGAATCTGTTCAAGTTCATTCATAACGAGGTCACGGCGTGCTTGGTATTCACTTGTTAGGGGAACGAAGTACTCTTCTTTCAGATGAACACAGGCATTGGCAGCAAGCTGATCCACGGTTGGCGGGCAAAGCCGTGCTTGGGCAAACTTTAATACAGCATCCATCAAAGCTTTGTTTTTGGATACAATGCAGCCGATGCGAGCACCACATGCGCTATAGCGTTTGGACACACTATCCACCATGATAGCATTATCCGCAAAATCAGGAACTTCCAGCACACTGGTGTGCACAGCTCCATCATAGATGAACTCACGATAAACTTCATCTGAGATAAGATATAGATTGTGCTTCTTAGCAATGGCAGCAATGCGGAAAAGCTCATCTTTACTGTAAACAGCACCAGTTGGATTGCCGGGATTACATAGCATAATGGCTTTAGTCTTAGGATTTATCAGAGCTTCAATTGTCCTATCGTCAGGCAAGGCAAAGCCGGTCTCGGCATAAGTGGTAAGCGGTTTCAAATGGATACCCGCCATCGTGGCAAAGCCATTGTAGTTCGTATAAAAAGGTTCGGGGACAATAATCTCATCTCCCACTTCGCCCACAACCATCATAGAAAAAGTAATCGCTTCGCTTCCTGCGGTAGTAACAATGATATCATTTGTTACCAGCTCAATTCCCACGCGATGGTAATAATCAACAAGCCCTTCACGAAAAATTTCCAGTCCCTGCGAGGGACCATATGCTAATACTTTATCCGAGAAGTTGCGATATACGTCAATCATTTCAGTTGGAGTAGGGATATCTGGCTGCCCAATGTTTAAATGATATACTTTAATGCCTCTGGCTCTTGCAGCGGCAGCATACGGCATCAACTTACGAATGGGAGATGCCTGAATTTCCAAGGCTCGTTTTGAAAGCTCCATTTTCTCTATCCTCAAATTAGTATTTTTTCCTTTAGTGCCTATATTTAGGAGTCTAAAAATAAGACAAGGAAAATCTTCACTTAGCATGCTCAAATCGCCTGAACTGCTAATTATTCACAAACGATTAATCAATGCATTACCTAAATTCAATATCTGTAGATGAAACGCCTGCAACTAATAATCTCATAAGCAAGGTTTCATAATGCATAAAAAATAAACATGGCTTTACGGACATGTTTCGGCTATAATTTTGGAGTCCTTCCTTTCCCTTGCTGTATTGCCCTATACAATTCATCATCATCCGTTAACTATCCCGTATCGCGATATGGGATAGTTAACGGATGATAATGAGCTACATATGCGATACCAGCAAGCTACATGTAGTTACTAAAGAAACAAGCACATTGGTACAGATAGTAAAAGAGCCTCATCTGAGGCTCTTTTACTATCTGGTTATATGGCTAAATTATTTGAATGCTTCTTCGCCAGAGAATTCACGATAGGGATCGAAGCTTTTTAACACCCTGGTATCATCAGTTGACAAGCTATCATTACAAATGCGAGTGATTAGCTCTCCCATTCCGGGTCCTAGCATGAAACCTTGCCCACACATACCGACAGCATTCACAAGATTAGGAACTTCCATCGATACTCCCACAATCGGGAAGCCATCGGGTGTCATGGGATATTGCCCTCTCCATGTACGACGAACTTTTAAGTTACGCAAGCGTGGGTAAATTTCCAGCATTCTCTTGCTACACATCGGCAAGAAGGTAGATGTACTGCGGTTATCCACACCCAAAATAGCCGGCTCGGGGGTTATACAAAATACCACCTGTCCTTCGTGGTTCTGGTAAAAGTAGAAATTAGCAGATCCCGGTGCTTTGCGCATATCAATAACCATTGGTTCAAAGAATCTGTTCACCGGCTCTGTAATTCCCGCTTCGTGATTATCGGGAAATACAGGGAGTTCAAGATCAGCAAAATGACCGATATCACGTGCATTATTGCCAGCAGCATTCACTACTTTTGCACAACTATAGCTTCCCTTGTTAGTAGAAACTGTGGTAATAATGTCTTTCTGAATTGTGAATCCTGTTACCGTTTCGTTGAAACGGAAATCTACTCCTGCACGTAAAGCATGGAAATAATAAGATGATGCAACCATTAGGGGAGAGCAAGAGCCGTCTTCTGGTGAGAATGTGGAACCAATCAAATTGTCCATCATGATACCGGGAACAATTTCATTGTATTCACTCGGGCTGAGCCACTTAATATTCAAGCCAAAACTGTGCTGAATCTTCATGAGGTCTTGCAGAGCTTTAGCATCTTGCTGGCGATAGGCAGGATAGCTGTATCCATTGCTAAGCCAGCCAATATCATCGCCCATAGTTTCTTGCCAGGTGCGCAATATCTCGATAGAACGCAAGCATACGCTTATCTTGCCAAAATCAGAATGAGTGGCACGCACTCCACCGATAGCTTTCTTATTGTTTTGCTGCCCGGGTCCGTGTTCAGGCTCGATCACTAAGACAGAGCGTCCACTTTTAGCCAGATAGTAAGCAGCAGGCAAGCCAATTGAACCTGCGCCGATTACTATAACATCATATGCTTTAGTCATTTTATGCTCCCATCGGGAAACTTGGATAGCGGTATTTCAATAAATAGCGGTCGTTTGGTGTTGGGGACTACAGCTGTAGTAGCTATTCCTTCTTCACGCAGCAGCCCTTTGATCATCACTTCACAGGTTTTTGCACCGCATGGTCCCATACCTGCCCGTGTTATGGCTTTTATCTGGTTTAGGTCGTTTATGCCGCTACGGATAAGTGAGCGAACCTGACCCACACTTACACGCTCGCAAAGGCAGACCATGGCATCATCGGCAAGTCTTTCTGGGATGATAGCGGTTGCCAAGGGTTCGCTTACCTTAGCTGCTTGTATTTTAAAGCCCGCAATCTGTTTGGCTATTGCCTTGGGTACAGAAAAACGGACAATCTGGCAATGCAGCTTGGCATAGTTTTGCACGGCAGTAACTGCAAACTTACCCAGTACCTTGGCATCTATATCCTCTAAGGGCAGGATATCGCCAATCTTTAGTTCGTGATTTGATACTTCATACACCACGCTGACAGTCGGGAATTCTTTGTCTTTGCGATAGTCCACCAAGGTTATGGCTAGTCCGGGGCAGATAAGCAAACACTTACCGCAGCCAATACAACTTCCGGTATATACGGGAACTGCTAGAAGAGAACCATCTTCTGTGTGAATGGAATTGGTGGGGCAGACTGTGGTGCAGGGATTGCAGGGTATTTCCTGCAAGCAGTGGATTATGGGGAACACGCCTTCGTCTGCTTCGCTATTTTGATAACCCTTAATAACCCCGGGGTGTGCTTTTAACGCTTCGGCTTTGGCATACCAGTCTTGTGGAATTCCGGTGTCCTCACCGGAAAGGTCTGCAAGCGTCCCCGCTTGCAATGGCGACGAGGACGTTACCATACCTTTCCTGCCAGGAGACAGGAATTCCCTCCCCATGGAAGAGGCTATCTTCAGTCCTGCTATCTTACCATTAAACATCGCAGAGCTGGCTTCGGCTATCTCCAAAGCGTCTCCGGCAGAATCTACAGGTATGCCCGCAGCTTCTGCTTCGATGGTAAATTCGCTAAGCGAATCAAGACCAACTGCAATAAGGATAGTATCGCAAGTAAAGGTCTTCTCTGTGCCCTTTATTGCCTGGAACTTGTTATCAATTGCCGTGATGGTGATGGATTCCACGGCTTCATCGCCGTTTGCACAGAGGATAGAATGAGAGGTATAGATAGGCACTCCAAGGCGTTTTAGCTTATCTGCATGTACCTTGTAACCTCCGCAAACAGGCATAGCTTCTACCAATCCTACTACTTCAATACCAGCTTGCAGAGCGTGATAACCTGCTATCAAACCTACGTTGCCACCGCCGATGATAAACAAACGCTCGGTGGGTCGCACTAAATCTCTATTTACTAGGGTCTGAAAGGCTCCTGCACCATAGATGCGGGCAAGGTTATTACCGGGAAAGCGCAAGAACTTCTCTCTGGCACCTGCTGCGTTTAATATCCTTTTAGGGCTTACTATTTTGTAAACACCATCTTTTAGTATTCCCACCTTTTGGTCGCTAAAAACAAAAACTGCGGTGCTATTTAGCCAAACTTCGATAGAATCAAACTCAGCTACTTCTGTCGCCAGTATCTTGCTGATATCGTGTCCACGGGTTCCGGCGCGGCTATCTTCTTCCGAGCCAAAGAACTTGTGTGTCTGTAAAACCAGCTTGCCACCTAATGCGTTTTTATCATCTATAAGCAGCACAGGAATGTTCTTCTTTCCCAGCTCTATAGCAGCCGATAAACCCGCGGGACCGCCGCCTATGATAAGCACCTCAGTATTGATATGTTCTATGGGTTCAAAGCTTTGAGGCTGGTCTTCAGCAGGCAAGGTAGCCAAACCTTCCACGCTTTGTACAATCATATTTTCGGTTACGGCTACCATGCAGGATTTAACCGATACTCCATTGGCAATTACACTACATTTGGCGCATTGACCATTGGCGCAAAAGATGCCCTGCGCTCCACCATCTTTATGATGATGACCAAATATCGAAATGCCATTGGCAATGAGCGCAGAGGAGATCATTTCCCCTTTGCGGGCATTCATCTTAGTGCCATTCCAGTAAAAGTTAATTTCTTCCATCTCGGGTACGTTTAAGATGGGATGGCTTGTGATGCGATTATCATGCACCATGGCATAAAACTCCTTATCTCAGCATTGCAATAGCATCTGCTGTTTATCATATTTGGGGATTACAAAGTTTGTGCCCTATCTCTTTGTCAAGCGAAATAGCGGATTTCAGCTTTTGATTCATAATATCGGCGACGATATCTTGGAAATAAACCGCTATCAGCTACAAATCGCCGATTTATGAGTTAAAAGAAAACCTTTGTATCTTGGAGTTCAAGGTGCCTTCCCTAACTACATACTTACCTATATCTTACAGGCACTTTGGACTTCAAGTATTACCCTACGATGTTTGAAGTCCAATCCGCCCCGAAGCCTGGATTAAAGCGTGAAACAAGGAATGGCGGCTTGAACTCCCAATGCTTGTATTCCGTCTAACTCACAATTACGCTGTGTGATAGATATTACGGGTTATATCAAAACTCCCCGCAGCGTAATTATAAGTCAAAGTCCCCTAATTGGGCTGCCAATCTCCGAATTGGCAGAGACAGTGAAACTGTCTGAAAAGCATCCCGCGGATGCTGTGGCAAATTGTAGTTTGCCCCCCCCATGCACCAGCATCTTCCTTGCCTATACTGCCCTATCATTGCCCACCTATTGCCCTTATCGTGGGCATTGAGTGGGCAATGATAGGGCAATTCAAGCAAGGTGAGTGCAGTTTTGCTAGGTGAATTAATGAGAAGCTTATATCTCTGCCTTATAGAGGAAGATTATCCCTACCAGCGTGAAGGCAACATTCGGCAGCCATGCAGCCAGAACGGGAGGGATTACTGCTGTGTAGCCAAGGCTTTGGCTCACTCTAACCACAATCAAGTAAGTAAAGCACACCAACAAGCCGAGCATGATAACCCAGCCCCTGCCCTTGGAACGGGTATTGGAGGTAGCAATGGGCATGAAGAAAAAGATTACAATCAGGTTAGTAAGCGGGAAAGCAACTTTCATATGCAAATCCACTATCTCTCTGGAGGCGTCGTCACCGAGTTTCTTGATTCTGCCGATATATTCTTTCAGTTGCCAAAAGCTGAGGGACATGGTTTGCTTGGCGATGCGGATAAAATCTTGCGGTTGCACATCTAGAATGGCTAGTTTCGTCTCTGGATAGTAGAGGTGCGAAATCTGTTTGCCACCTCTAAAGCGGCGTATCTCACAATCCCGAATAACCCATCCTAAACCATTCCAATCTGCCGTGGAAGCAGTGATATGCTCCGTGATTTCTTTGGTTTTAAAATCTATGCGGGTGAGGTCTATTATCTTGAGATTGTTCTTATAGCCATCAAAGAAGCCAAAATAGTAGAAATCGTTCTCTTTGCCCTGATAATTGATATTAGCTTTTAGCATCATATCGTCTGGTTGCTCGCCCTTTATCTGCACGTTATAGACATAGTTTCGTTGTGTCTCTGTCCATGGTAGCACGTATTCACCCATTACCGCAATGGCGATACTGATAAGCATACCTATGGCAAATAATGGCAGCATAGCGCGTTTGATGCTAATCCCTGCGGCGCGGATGGCAATACTCTCATTATGTTTGGAGAGTGAGTTCATCATGAATAAACCTGTTAGCAAAACCGTAACAGGCGATGTTAGCACAATCAGATAGGGGAGACGCAGCAAATAGTACAGAGTTGCTTGCTGAGTAGTAGCTCCATTGCGGATCAACCTTGGCAGGTTATCCACCACATCAATTACGATAAACACCACCGCAAATGAAAAGAAGATAATCAGGTAGGTCTTCAGAAATTCCTTAATTATGTATCTATCAAGAATTCGCATATTGCACCTTTAGTGAACTATCTCGTCCGGAGGGGGAGTTTTACGGTTACGCAGATTTTTTATGCGCCACATAAGAGTAGGCATATCAAGCAGTCTCTTTTCCTTTATAGAAGCAATAATTAGCAAAATTGCCAGAACTAGAAACACGATATTAGATAGCCACATTGCAACGAATGCAGGCATCATCCCCTTATCTGCCAATTGCTCTCCGCTGTTTAGAGCTACATAATAAATAAGGAAGATTACCGAGGACACGGAAAATGCCATGCCAATGCCACTTGTACGCGTCATTAAGCCAAGGGGAATGCCGATGAGAATGAAGATGATGATAGCGAAAGAAATGGCAAACTTCTTGTGCAATTCCACTTCCATGGAACCGATGGTATCTTTAAGCTCAGACACCCTGCTGGAGGTTATCTGCTTCATGGATTGCAGCCTTCTAAGCTCCACATCTTTGAGATAACCAAATTGTTTAAAACTATTCAAGCCCATTCGGTTATCCAAATCCTGAATTTCTTGCGTTTTAAGCAACAGTTCTTGTTTGTAATCTTTCAATGAAACTTGCAGTTGGGGATAGGTCATCTCTCTATCCGAACGATATCCTGTTTCAAAGAAATCGGTGTTATTGCCTAAATCACGGACATTAATGATATACTGGTTAAAGCTGGTTTTCTGATACTTACCCGGTTCTCTTTCGTTACGCTCGTGCATTTCTCCTTTGTTTAGAACAATCTGTAAGCTGTTGCCGTTGTCCATTTGCACCACATTGCCAGTTTTTGCATATACGATGCGAGGAAAGCGGGATTGACTGCGGTCATAGATAAGCACGTCAGTAAGCAGCGAATCACTGTTGCCCTTACAAAACACCGTGTATTTCATGAAATCAGTATATTCGTTTTCCTTAATAATGGTCATGGGTTTGTAATAAGCTATTTCCAGCATCAGGTTCTTTAGTTTATGGTTTGTATTGGGTAGAAACCAGTGATTGAAATAAACCATTAAACCGGTAAGCATCACGGCAGCTATTAAGAGAGGACCTATCATGGAATACACATTTACTCCGCTGGATTTGATAGCGATGATTTCTCTATCCACGCTCATTCTGCCAAATGCCAGAATCGTAGCCACTAACACCGCCATAGGAATGGAAAGAGCCAGCATATAGGGTAGGGAAAGGGCAAATAACTCAATAACTGTTTGAAAGGGCAGCTTCTTTTCAATAATGGTTTTCAGTAAATCTATGATCTTATCCGAAAGCAGCACGAAGGTAACTACCATCAGCGAAATAAGGAAGGGCGGGATATTCTCTTTTAGGATGTAACGCTTAAGGATTTTCATGCTTAGCCTTTTATGTCAATCGATGCTAAGATATCCGATTCCGTTATTATCTCTACAGTGCCAAGCTTTCTGGCTTTGTCCAGCTTAGAGCCTGGATTATCGCCTACAACTAGGTAGTTCAATTGCTTAGAAACGCTGCCCAGTATCTTGCCTCCGTGCTTGGTAATAAGGCTCTCCATTTCTTTGCGTCCATAACCGGGCAAGGTACCTGTAATCAGGTAACTCTTCCCAACCAGAGCATTAGAAACAAGCTCACTTTCTTGCGTAAAACAGAGTCCGGTCTTCTTTAATGCGTTTATGACACCAAGGTTTTCAGGCTTACTAAAGAAACTAATCAGAGATTCTGCCACAATGTCGCCAATATCTGGGACACTGAGTAAAGCATCTTTATCTGCACTTATCAAAGCATCTATATCGCCAAATGATTGCGCAAGATTACGCGCTGTGATTAAGCCCACATGCCTAATCCCTAAGGCATACAAGCATCGGTCGAAGTTCTTACGCTTAGATAACTCCACTGCTTGTTTGAGGTTCTCGGCAGACTTTGTGCCAAGCCGTTCCATCGTTGCTATCTTTTCGTAATCCAGATTATAGATATCCTGAATGTTATGTATAATCTTCTCATCAATAAAGCGTGCGATAAGGCTTTCACCTAAGCCGCTGATATCCATGGCATCGCGTGAAGCAAAGTGCTCTATCTTGCGCCTTAGTTGTGCAGGGCATGCTGCATTGGCGCAGTAATTTATGCTTCCCTCTGGGTCCCGTTCCAAAGAACTTGAGCATACAGGGCAAACCATGGGGAAACTAACAGGGATACTTAGCTCTGGACGTTTTAGGATGTCCACAGAAAGTATCTTTGGGATTATCTCGCCGCTTTTAACAATGCGTACAGTATCGCCAACCCGTAAATCGAGTCTGATAATCTCGTCTTCGTTATGCAGCGTAGCCCTGGAAACAGTGCTGCCAGAGATAAAGACAGGCTTTAAGTTAGCAACGGGAGTTATAGCTCCTGTTCTGCCAACTTGAAAGTTTACGCTCTCTACGGTGGTATATTTCTCTTCCGGTTTGAACTTGTAAGCCACTGCCCATTTGGGGCTTTTACCTGTATAGCCCAATCTCTTTTGCTGCTCTAACTCATTAAGCTTTATTACGATACCATCAATATCATAGGGAAGAGTATAGCGGTCTTGCTCCATCATTTGGCAGAATTGCTCCACCTCTTGGTAGGTGCTGCATAATGCCCGTTTACTGGTAGGAAAGCCAAGCTTTTCCAGATAGGCTAATAGTGCATATTGACTATTTACAGGAAGCGTAGCTTCATCATAGTAACCAAGACTATAGAAGATAGCCCGTAAGCGTCGGTTTTTAAGTTCAGCGGTATCTTTTAGTTTAATAGAGCCTGCTGCGGCATTTCTGGGATTGGCAAAAGGCTTTGCCTCCAGTTCTCTGCGTAGTTCATTTAGGGCAAGAAAGTCCTGAAGAGGCATGTATATCTCGCCGCGTATCTCAATTTGTTCTTGGTATTCAATGTTATGCGGAATGTCCGGCAACAGCTTAAAATTAACAGTAACATCCTCGCCTTCGTTGCCATCACCTCTGGTGCTTGCATATTGCAGCGTACCTTTATCGAAGAAGAGATTTATCCCAAAGCCGTCTATCTTCAGCTCTGCACAGTATTGATTATCTCTCCCAGTTTCAAGCTTGGTCTTAGCGATAAAGCTTTCCACTTCTTCCAACGAATAGGCATTATCCAGGCTTGCCATGCGCACTTTATGAGATATTACCTTTGCACCAAGGCGTAAATCACTGCCTACTGTTTGAACTGGAGAGTCAGATGGGATTTCACCAGATAGCTCCATTTCCAGTGTTTTAAGCTGGTTTGCCAGTTGGTCGTATTCGTAATCGCTTATCTCAGGATTTGCGAACTCGTAGTAAAGCAGGTTATGCCTTTCTAACTCTTTACGTAACTTAGCGATATCTTTGGGAAGCGTGTTACTGTTCAAAGTCTGTAAAACTCCCTTCTTCTATCTGCAAAAGCGTCGTTACGTTCCGAAATGCTTTTATCCAAAGCCTTAGTTTCGTCTATTTCAATAGTTGCAACATTTTCTTCTTCAGCACCAAAGCGCACTAATATCTCTCCCAAGGGGCTTAGAATCTGGCTGCCGCCTGTAAAACTAAGTTCAGCATCTGCTATTGTTTCCTTTCCTATGCGGTTAGCTGTTACACTAAATACCCTGTTTTCCAAAGACCTCAGCTTCATGGCATCCTGACACCAGGGAAGTACAAGATTAGCGGGGTGGCAGATAATCTGTGCTCCTGCCAAAGCAAGGGTTCTTGTTGCTTCAGGGAACTGCCAATCGAAGCATATCATCATCCCAATCTTCACGTCATTCTTAGCTTTATGAACCATAAAGCCTTTATCACCAGCATCAAAGAATAGTTTTTCTCTATCGAATAGATGTACCTTACGGTAGGTGTTATAGCCGCCATCAGGATTGATCAGGACGCTGGAATTAAAGACTTTATCGCCACATTTCTCCGGGAATCCGTAAACAATAGAGAAGTTACGTTCCTTGGCAACTTTTGCGAGTCTTTTAAAAGAATCACCACCGGGAACACTTTCAGCAATCTTCTCCAGTTCCTTCATGCTAGAAAACAAGTAGCCGCTGGTAACCAGTTCTGGCAACACCACCAAATCGCTATCTATTTTATCCAGTATCGCTACGAGTCGAGCAACATTCTCTTTCACGGCAAGTAATTTTGGTTGAAACTGAACTACTGTTACTCTCATATCTTTGCTCTAACTCTTTCCAATGGGCTAACAACGCGTTCTAACACTCCTTTAATCAGAGAGATACACATGCCATAATTGGTGATTGCTACTCCGCGCCTGTTGCATTCTGTTATTCTGCGGTTCATTTCCATAGGGTTAATCATGCAGGCTCCACAATGCACACAAACAGCGAAATCTTCAAGATTATCAGGGAAGTCGTGCCCTGCAAAAGTATCAAATATCAGCTTTTTACCGGTGAATTCACTTAACCATTTGGGAATTTTAGTTCTGCCGATATCGTCACATTGCACATGATGCGAACATGCTTCAGCGATAAGAACTCTATCTCCATCGTTCAGATGATGCAGTTTATCTATCCCTTCCAGCAAGCTATCCAGCTCACCTTTATAGCGGGCAAATAGAATAGAAAAGGTGGTAACTTCCACCTCTGGAGGCACTTCACGATTCACCTGCTCTATTGCCTGAGAATCTGTAATCACCAATTGTGGCAGCTCTTTGCTCATCGCCAGAGCAGCTAGTAGTTCCGTTTCTTTTACAACGGTTACGATAGCATTATTATCCATCAAGTCCCTCAACACCTGCACCTGAGGTAGAATTAATCTTCCTTTGGGTGCTGCAGAATCTATCGGTGCAACCAGGATTACTCTATCTAAAGGTTTTATCAGGTCTCTTGCCAGGATGCGCTCTTCTTTCAAATACTTAGGGGCAAGGCGGATTACTTCATCTTTGCAGGCTAATACCCCTTCTTTCGTAACTGTAGAAACGCTTACATAGGGGATTAGGTGCTTTGCGCAGAAAGATATATTATCTTGGTTGCTATCGGTCATATCGTTCTTATTGAATACGACAACAGTGGGGATTTCCATCTCAAGGATGCGAAGCAGCATCTCTGTTTCAGAAGGAATAAAACCCTCCCCATCATTCACAAAGATAACTATATCAGCACGATAAAGTATCTTGCGAGTGGATATTACCCGCTTTTCGCCCAGTTCGCCTGTATCGTCTATACCGGCTGTGTCGTAAAAAGTAACCGCACCTAAAGGTAGCAATTCATAATGCTTATCCACAGGGTCTGTTGTCGTCCCCGGAATATTGGATACAATGGCAATCTCTTGCCCGGTTAGGGCGTTTATCAGGCTGGATTTACCAGCATTTCTTTTCCCTATTAGAGCTATTATCAATCTTTCGCCACGTGGTGTAGTACTCATACTAAACTCCATGATAGTTTTCGAGAGTTCATCACGGCTAAACTCTCACTATCCGTCAAGTGATTTCAGCTTCTGTTAAAAGAAGGTTAATTTTACCAAAGAGACAAAGAGAAAAGAGAGGAGCTGTCAAATCCTGAACAAGCACTCTATTTTTCTCTTTTGCTCTTTTACTCTTTGTTAAATATTCTTTTCTCCAAGCCCTGCCGCTGTAGTCCTTGCTGCCCATAGCTTTAGGTAACGCTAATATTCGTTTGGCATCAACGACTCCAGACCTACATTTAGGGCATGGCTTCGTTGCTAGCAAGCCTTGTTAATCTCATCACTATCCCTTAACTATCCCGTATCGCCATATCGGATAGTTAAGGGATGGTTAAGGGCGATATATGCGTAATTAGCAAGCAATATTTAAGAGGTGTAAGCAGATTTTACAGTGGATTTACCTTTCATTCAACTATACATTGTACTAGGGACAACACTACAATATCTAGAGAGAGGGGACGTGGAAACTTTTGCGATGGATGGGACAGCGTCCGAAACTATGAATCATTTTGCAATGATGTGCAGTGCCATAACCTTTGTGGTTGGCAAAGCCAAACTCCGGGTAAATATCATCATAAGCCACCATCAGGCGGTCTCTATACACTTTTGCCAGAATAGAGGCTGCGGCGATGGCTGCGTGTAGTTGATCACCTTTAATAACAGCAGTACCTCTACCTTTCAGAAAAGGAGGGACGATGTTTCCGTCAATAAGGCAGCTACTAACCTGTAAATCCAACTTTCGGAAGGCAGTGGTGAAGCCCATCAAGGTAGCCTGTAAGATATTGAATCTATCAATGTATGAGTGGCTTATTTTTGTGATATGGTAGGACTGTGCGCTCGAGATTATCAGGTCAAAAAGTTCTTCTCGTTTCTTGGGTCTTAGCAGCTTAGAGTCGTTTAAACCCTCTATCGGTTTGCTGTAATCTAACACTACGGCAGCTATCACTACAGGTCCGGCTAAGGCGCCTCTACCTGCCTCATCAATGCCTGCAAAAGCTCCGTGCAGTTGATAATAATCCCAATCACTTTGATACAATGAACTGCAAAAACGGGGAGAGGTCAAATAGATTCCTTCTTTAGGATAAAGAATAATCTGGGATATTTATCATCAAGACCGTAGATATGGCGTGGGTAGAAATTTAGCTTGCTTTCGGAGCTATGGATGGCTTTAAGTTTGAACGAAGTTTTATGTATCAAAGTGATGATATCTGAACATAGATACACGCGCTGTTTGTGCAGCTCGTACTGATGGCTGTAACCGATAAAGTCTTTCTTGAAACTGGTTAAGCTGGAGTTTTGGCTGTTTCTTAAAGAGTCAAACCAAGCCTGATGTACAAGATAACCTTCTTCATGGTGGCTTAAGTTGCACACATCGGCAAAGTTCTCTTCGCTATTAAACAGGGTGGAGATGTCAAAAATGAACAGTCCCTTATCTGCCAAGGCGTCATACACATGCTGCAACATCGTTATAAATTGCATGCTACGGGTAAGATAATTCACACTGTCGAACATGCAAAGCACGAGATTGTAATTGGCTTCTGGGATCGGGTCTGTTAAAGAGGCTTGGTATAGGTTTGGCTTTAGTGGTTTCTGGTCGGCAATGTGCAGCATTTCAGCAGATAAATCGGAAGCATCAACATGGTAGCCTTGCAATACAAAACGGTTTGAAACGTTTGCGGTACCGCAGGCTACTTCTAGAATACGTGTTAGCGGGGCATCCGTGTATTGTTTATGCCATGTTATAGTGCGCTTTACCCAGAGATCATAATCCACGTGTGCCATATATTCATCGTAATGATTGGCAAAGAAGGAATAAGCATGTTTGTCGTCGTTATGGAATTTTCTTATCAAAGCTATGTCAAACGGATTGGAGATTTGGCTAGAAATATCGGTTAATCGCTTTTGTGCGTGGTTAAGCTGGTTTAGAATGTGACTGAATGCATCGTCCCACAGCTCAAGCGCAAGATTTCTGGCATTCATTGCTGGATGCGATATCTCCCAATTGGCTTTGTCCATGCTAATAATAGCTAATACCATATTATGATTAGAGGTTAGCAGTATATTCTTCGTATATAGGTTCTGTTTGTATTCTCTAATATCCTTGTAGGTAAGCACATGCATATGTATTGGGATTATATTCCGTGCTGGATCGTCCTCCAAAACACATAGCTGTAGCTGAGAAGATAATAGTGCGTCTGGAAACTGCTGAGTACCGCTAATCTCAAGCAAGGCAATATCATTGTGAACGTATAGGGTGGTATAGGAGGGAGTGGAGTCGATTTGTTTGGAGAGTGTGGAGTCGATTTGGTTGGAGAGAGTGGAGTCGATTTGGCTGATATTGGTTTCATTCTTAGGTGTATCTTTTTTAGCCGAATGGACTACACCGTAACTATTCTTGATATCGCTCGCTGTAGTCCTTAACGTATGTGAAAAGATTGATAAGTTTAAGCTAATATTGGCGTTAATGACTCCAGACTTAGTTGTTTTGTATTGTTTATAAGCCCCCAAACTGCTAAAGATAAGTATATCCCCAGTCTTACTTTCAAGCTGGCAAAGCTTTTCTATGCTCTCACAAGGATAAATTATGAGAGCCGGAGATGGGGAAGAGAGCCTTGTCTTAATATCCAGGCAATGCAGCTCAAAAAAGACATTAGCTGCAAAAGGGAAAAACTTGAAAGCACTAAGTATCTGCTCTGTATCAGAGGCAAGGGTAGAAATTATCTTGATGATTGGCATTTAGATAGTTGTTTGCTTATCACTGCTTCCGGGAAGGTTGAGCGGGATTCCGTTTTTGCAAAGTTCGCATTCATCTGCATCCCAAGCCGGAATGTCTAAGCAAAGCAAGCTTTCCAGGGGTGCAGGGAAAGTCAATGTCCCGCCGCTTCTATCCACAATAACGCCTATTACTACCACTTCCAGTCCTTGCGCTTTAAGGCAGCTAAGAACTTCGTTCACACTTCCACCGGTGGAAAGGATATCTTCAATAACAGCCACTTTTCTAACCTTGGATAAATCAAAGCCACTGCGAATAATCATTTCTCCATCTTTGCGTTGGGTGAAGATAAAGGATTTACCCATAATATATGCCGTTTGAAAAGCGAGAACAATGCTTCCATAGGCAGGCCCCACAACGCAATCAAAATCGTAATCAGCCAGTCTTTCTGCCATATGCTTGCAAATATTGTGGGTGGCTTCAGGATTTTGTAGCAGCCTAATCTTTTCGATATACTTGCCGCTATGTTTTCCAGAAGTAAGCTGGAAATGACCCTCGAGCAAAGCGGATTCACTCTTTAGGATGCGGCTCATATAATCCGAATCTTCCAAATCGGTAAGGATGCGTTTGGCTTCCACTTCGTGTTCAGGAGATACTTGCAGCTCTATCATATAAAGGTCTCCAGCTAAAGATGAAACCATGGAAATCATACGTTCGTTGAGTAATACTACTTCGAAACCCCAATCCTCAAGCAGGCTTTTGGCAATGTCTGCTTCAAAGGGATTGGTGTAATTGGCAATTGTTACTAAAGTATCTGACATAATACATATCTCCTTACTAATAAAGCTGAATGCTTATGGTTAAAACGAAAATAAGAGCTGCTTGGGAGAATATAAACCTTCGCAGCCCTCAATTATGTTTACTGTTTTCCTAATTCTATGCCGCGCTTGATTGCTTTTAGGTTCATTGCCAGTAACTCGGGGTTTTTGGTTTTCATGAAAGAGGTCAAGTCCTCTTCCATTGTGTCATATTTGATAAGCCCAGTTTTACCGATAATGATTCCTATGGTTATCATATTCAATACTAGGTTACTGCCGATTTCTGTAGCTATATCACTTAAGGGAGCAGCTATAATCTGCAAATCTGTGCGCTTAGAACCTTTGGGGCACATATTGGTGTTGATGATTAACACTCCACCTTTGCGGACACTTTCGCCAAATTTGTCAATAGAAGGCTGGTTCAAGGCAACCAGAATATCGGGGTAGCTTACAATAGGTGAGGCAATAGGTTCATCAGATACAACTGTGGATACATTGGCGGTTCCGCCTCTCATTTCAGGACCATATGAAGGTAACCATGATACATTTTTACCTTCTTTCATGCCCGCTTTGGCAATGAATTTGCCAATGGTGAGGACGCCTTGTCCACCGAATCCGGCACAAATTAACTCAGTCTTCATTATTCAACTCCTTCACCTTTATCGCGCAGGCAACCAACTTTGAAGAACGGAAGCATGTTTTCCTTTGCCCAGTCACGAGATTTAAGCGGGTCTATACCCCAATTGGTGGGGCAGGTGCTGATAAGCTCTACAAAGGTGAATCCACGACCTTCTTTGTTGTACTGTATAGCTTTGTTAACAGCTTTCTTCGCTTTTATGATGTCTGCCGGACTAAGTAGCGAAACACGTTCGATATAATATGGCGCAATCAGGGTGGCAAGTAGCTCGCAAACCCTGATAGGAAACCCAATATCATCGGTGTTTCTTCCATAGGGGCTGGTGGTGGTTTTCATATTGGGTAGCGTAGTAGGTGCCATTTGTCCGCCGGTCATGCCATAGATAGCGTTATTCACGAAGAATACGCTCATATGTTCACCACGGTTTGCTGCATGGACAATTTCGGCTGTGCCTATGGCAGCGAGATCGCCATCACCTTGGTAAGTGAAAACGTTCATATCTGGGCGGGCACGTTTAATGCCTGTTGCAACAGCGGGAGCACGACCATGCGCCGCCTGCGCCATATCGAAATTAAAGAACTTATAGGCAAACACAGAGCAGCCAACAGGTGCTACTCCAGTCATCTGATTGATTAGACCAAATTCATCGATGGCTTCTGCTACTAATCTGTGAGCTACACCATGAAGGCAGCCTGGACAATAGGTAAACGGAGTTTTAGTAAGCGATTGGGGACGAGTTGCGATAATTTCCATCTCTATTTCTCCTTTGTGAAACAAGCTTCCAGCTTGGCTTTAATCTCTGCGGGGGTGAAAACTATACCGCCCACTTTGCCCCAGAAATCTACGGGGACTTTACCTTCCACGGCAATTTTAACATCATCAAGCATCTGTCCGGTATTCAGCTCGAATACATAGACCTTTTTAACCTTTTTACCTATAGCTGCTTTAACCGCTGCATAGGGATAAGGCCAAACATTAATAGGACGGATAAGCCCGATATTCTTGCCTTCGGCATTCAGTTCGTTAATGGCAGATTTTACCACACGGCTGGCGGTGCCCCAGGCTACGCAAAGAATTTCGTTATCATCATTCACATTGTGTGTTTCATAGCGAAGCTCTTTTTCTTCTATAACTGCGTATTTTGCATACAAATCATTCACATGCTTTTCTAGCACAATGGGATCAATCTCAAGAGAGTTAATCTCGTGATGGTGCTTTTTATCGCCATCTTCATTGGGGCAAATGCACCAAGAGTTGTGTTGCTTACCTAGTTCGTCTATCTCTTCCTGAGTTTTGGCTGGCTTAAATTCCACCGGTTCCATCATCTGCCCAAGCATGCCATCGGCAAGAATCATAACAGGGGTGCGGTATTTATCGGCAAGGTCAAAGGCTTCGCTTGCCATATCGGCAAATTCCTGAACGGAATTGGGAGCTAAAACTATCAGGCGGTAATCGCCATGACCTCCGCCCTTGGTAGCTTGAAAATAATCTCCTTGTGCAGGTTGAATATCACCTAAGCCAGGACCGCCACGCTGTACATTAATTATTACGCAGGGTAGTTCTGCACCTGCAATATAAGATATACCTTCCATCTTAAGCGAAACACCAGGGGAGGAAGAAGAAGTCATAACTCTTTTTCCGCAACCGGCTGCGCCATAAACCATATTGATGGCGGCTACTTCGCTTTCAGCTTGTAAAAATATTCCGCCTACTTTGGGCATCATTTTTGCCATGTACTCTATCAATTCGCTTTGTGGAGTAATGGGATAGGCAAAATACAATCTACAACCCGAACGGATTGCCGCCTCGGCAACAGCTTCATTACCTTTCATTAGTATCTTAGACATTCTTTCCTCACTTCTCAACCGTAATAGCCACATCAGGGCAGGTTACATAACACATCTTGCAGGCAATACACTTTTCCTGGTCAAAACATTCGGCATAGTTATAGCCTTTAGCATTGATGTTTTCCGAGAAACGAATAATCTTCATCGGACAGGCAGCAATGCAAAGACCACAGCCTTTACAGTAGTTTGGGTCAACCGTCATTCTTGGCATGGTTGTACTCCTTTCTTTGATTATTTTTTAACTAGTGTGATAAGGCAATTATTCCTGTAAATCTGTCAAACTATTTCTCACTTTCAGCGGTTTTTGTTTTTTGAGATTTAATTGTTTGCTGTAATAACATGTTAAAAACAACACATTATTATTATCCAGATAGAATGGGAGTAGCTATCAAAAACAGTTTTCTCCTTTGCCTGAATTGCCCTATCATTGCCCACGCAATGCCCATGAGGAGGGCAATGAGTGGGCAATGATAGGGGAATTGGACACAGGGGCATTATTCAGATAAATTACAGCTAAACATCCGGGTATCAATTAGCTTTTCAGATGTGCTGCAGCACGGCTTAACTATCTATATGTCATAAATATAGCTTGTGTTGTGAAAAATAAATGCTTGACAGATATCAGGGGATTAGGTTTTTAGAAAACTTACAAAATAAACAAGGAACAGTATGAAGAAACAAAGAAAAAAACTGCTTGCTTTGTTTCTGGGATTTCAGATGCTTATGGTAGCACCTATTATTGCAGAATCAGTTTCAAGCCCCAATAGCGATTTTGAGCCTACTTCGCAGAGTGAATTGGTGATAGACTCGCTTCACACGCAGGAACCGCCAGGAGCACCGCCAGGCGAAACTATGGTTGCAACTTATTATTCTAAAAGCTTCCAAGGACGCAAAACAGCAAGTGGCGAACGTTTCGATCGCTTTGCTTTAACCTGTGCACACAAAAACCTCCCCTTTCAAACAATTCTTAAGGTAACAAACCCCACAAATGGCCAATCCGTAACTGTTCGTGTTAACGATCGCGGACCTTTCACAAGAGGAAGAGATATAGACTTATCCTATGCAGCCGCCAAAGAGATCGGTATGTTGCGAGCCGGAGTAGCTCCTGTGGAAGTTCAGATAATTACTGAGGAACCCCAAGACCCAACTATTGCGCAAGGTTAGCTAATATCCAACTTTATTCACTGGACTGGCTGAATAAAGATAGGTATTAAATTATGACAACTCTTACACTCCCCATCAAACTTTCTCGTGGTGTAAAAAGAGCCCTAGCGGAGCACAGAGCCATTTTGGCAATGGAATCTACTGTGCTTACACATGGCTTACCTTATCCTGACAATTTTGAGGTTCTTAAAAACTTAGAACAGCTTTGCAGGGATAATGGGGCTGAACCTGCAACAATAATTGTGCTTGATGGTGTAGCTTATATCGGTATGGAAGAATCTGATATAGCTTTACTAAAACAAAAGATGCAAGCGAATGAGAAACTGCACAAATTCGGCAGGCGAGAGCTTCCCATGGCATTGGTTAAAGGTTTAAGCGGTGGCTCTACTGTATCTGCCACAATGCTGCTTGCTTATTATGCCGGGATAAAAGTGTTTTCTACAGGCGGTATTGGAGGTGTGCACAGAGGCTGGGAAAAAACTCTGGATATCTCCAGTGATTTGAAAGCTCTTTCGGAAATACCGGTAATCGTAGTGTCGGCTGGCTGTAAAGCTATTCTGGATATTCCGGCAACCCTTGAATATCTGGAGAGTAGTGGCGTTCCCGTATTAGGCTGGCAAACGCATGAACTCCCTGCTTTTTATTCCTGCAGGTCTGGTCTGCATATAGACCAAGTAGATAATGCCAAGCAGTTGGCTGATATCTACAAGGCTATGATGGCACTGGACGCTAAACCAAGCGGGATATTATTGGCGAATCCTGTCCCTCAGGAACATGAAATCCCCCAGGAGCAAATATCTAGCCATATTGAAGCAGCCATTAATGCAGCTTCAGAGCGGGGAATAGGGGGGAAGGAATTAACTCCGTTTCTTCTATCTTATCTGGCTGATTCTACCAAGGGACTATCTGTTTTTACCAATTTAGCACTACTAAAAAACAATGTAATAGTAGGCGCACAAATCGCCAAGGAGCTTGTATGAAGATTTATATTTCTATCGATATGGAAGGAATGCCGGGAACTTATAACTGGGATCAAGAAAAGACAGACCGTGCAAGCGTGCGCAAAGTGATTCAAGCTCACGTAAACGATGCCTTAGCCTCGATATTGAATAGCAATGAAAACAAAGCTATAGAAGAAATCGTAATTGCAGATTCCCATTCTGGTGGAGATAACCTAACTTATGATATCACGGAGCTTGATCCCCGTATCTCGCTTATTAGCGGTGGTCCCCGTCCAGCTTATATGATGCCGGCTTTCGATAGTTCTTACTCCATGGTTTTCTTCTTAGGTTACCATGCGGGCACAGGCACTCTTAAAGCAAATATGGATCATACCTATTCCAACAGCCGTATTCAGAAGATATGGCTTAACGGCATACGCATGAACGAAACGCTGATAAATGCAGCCTATGCTGGTTATCACGGCGTTCCTGTGGCTTTGATAACTGGTGACCGTGCCTTAGAAACTGAAATCAAAGAAACTATGCCCTGGGTGGAATTTGTCTGCACCAAAGAAGCCGTTGCCAAATTCGCAGCCAAGAATTATTCTTCCGCTTACCTTAGACCTCTATTGACAACTGCTGTACAAAACTGCTTAACCAAGCAAGAGATTCCACTTTATACCTTCGCAAAACCTATTTGCCTAAAGATAGAGTTTCATTCCACAGCTATGGCTGATGTTGCCTGCCTGATGCCTTATACCAAGAGACTTGATGGCAGAACCATAGAATTTACAGATGATGACTATGGGGTTATCTTTGAGGCTATTATGGCATTAGTAACCCTGGCATCCACAACCGGGATATAATTACCAATAAACATAGATTAACACTCCCTATTCTTCCTTGCTTCAATTGCCCTATCATAAAATCGTAAATCTCCCCTGCAGCGCACTCACCTTTATAGAGGTAAAAGCTACTAAATACAGAGAGAATCATGAATAGTCTTGCATCAGTTTTGCTATATCCCACTAAAATAGTTCTTGACAAGAAATCAAAGCTGATTATCTTGGTTAGTGAATGCTTACTAACATAAGGAAGAATTGATGGAACTTACAGCAAGACAAATGGATATCATTGAAGCTGCAATCAAGATAATTGCGCAACGTGGCTATGAAAAACTAACCACGAAGAATCTTGCGGCGCAATTGCAATTTACCGAAGCAGCTTTATATCGTCACTTTCCGTCAAAACATGAGCTGGTTAAAATGATTCTTTGTCATTTTGAAAACCTATCCTGCGAAGTGTTAGTAAAGATTAGAAAAGATAAACTGAATCCCATGGATAGCATCCGTAGATTCGTAATGAATCGATACGAGCTGTTCTCTAAAAATCCAGATATGGCAAGGGTGATGTTTTCGGAAGAGTTTTTTAAGAATGACCTCAGCTTTGTGGAGCAATACAAGTCTATTATGCAGATACATAAAGACGAGGTAATAGGTTATATCATATCAGCTCAGAAGGATAGAACTATTAATCTAGCTTACCCTCCCATCCACTTATTCCAAATTATCTTAGGTTCTATGCGTCTGATAGTATCACAATGGAATATGAGCAATTGCGCTTTCGACCTTCAGAAAGAAGGTTCTGCACTATTGGAAACAATAATTAACATGATAGAGGTGAAACAATGAAGAGACAAATCATCCGTATTGATGAAGAGAAATGCACCGGTTGTGGTGTTTGCATTCCTGGCTGCCCCGAGGGAGCATTGCAGATAATAGATAACAAAGCTCGCTTAGTTAGCGATTTGTTTTGTGATGGCTTAGGTGCGTGTTTAGGAACATGTCCGGAAGGTGCCATAGAAGTGGAAGAACGCGAAGCAGAGCCTTATAGCGAAGCTATCGTAATGCAAAACATTATGGCAGCGGGCGAGAATACGATCAAAGCGCACTTGAAACACTTGGCGGATCACGGCGAGCTTACTTACCACGCCCAAGCCTTGGAGATACTTAAAGCAGAAGGTTACGACACAGAAAGCTTGTGCAAAGAAGACACAATGGCTTGTGGCTGTCCCGCAACTCAAACAAGAGTGATAGACAGGCAAGAGACAGCAGCCAAACCACTGGCAGGAACCTTAAATTCGGAGCTTAGGCAGTGGCCTGTTCAGCTTACTTTGATAAACCCTGCTGCTCAGTATTTTGATAATGCAGATTTGTTAATCTCAGCAGATTGTGTCCCATACGCTTATGGTGATTATCACCGAAAGTTCTTGCAAGGCAAGATAGTTATTACTTTCTGCCCCAAGCTTGATTCTGATATAGAGAGTTACATAGATAAGCTTGCTGAAATATTCAAGCTCCACAGCATAAAAAGCGTTACCATCGTGCGTATGGAAGTGCCCTGTTGTGGCGGAACTGAAGTGATAATCAGACATGCTTTGGAAAAAGCAGAGAAGTTGCACTTTGTAAAAGTATATGTAGTTTCCGTAGATGGAAACCTGATCTAAAGAAGGAGATGATATGCAAAGCCGTTTTTGGAAAGATTTAGCTCCAGTATTAAACGCCAATGGATTACATGGCGTGAAGATTTACAGCCAAACAGAGGGAGAGATTGTACATCTTTCGTTGGAACCTGGAGCAATCCTGAAAGCACACAAGACACCCGTAAATGTTGCCTTTTATGTTCTGGAAGGCACCGCCACACTTAGCATTGGGGAAGAAAAGCAAAGCTTTCCCCAAGATACTATCATAGACAGCCCAAAAGCTATTCCCCATGAAGTAAGTAATAATGGGACAGTTAATTTGCGGCTCTTAGTTATAAAAATGCCAAAACCATAATAAAAAGGAGAAAAACATGAGTATGTTTTGTTACCAATGTCAGGAGACTGCCCGCAACCTTGGTTGCACAATGCGTGGAGTTTGCGGCAAGCCCGAAAGCCTTGCCAATCTGTTTGACCTGCTTATCTACACCCTGAAGGGTGTGGCACATGTATCCACCAAGCTGTTGCAGAAAGGCGTTTATTATCCAGAAGATGCACTATTTGTAATGGGCGGCTTGTTTCGCTCCATCACTAATGCAAATTGGGATGAAGAACTAATTCGCTCTATCGTTAGCCAAGCTATCGCCCTACGCGACAAACGTAAAGAAGAGCTGTGCAAAATATTGGGCGAAAATTGCGATTCCTGTCCTGATGCCGTAACTTTTGATATTAAGCCAGAAGAATATGATGAATTTGCCACCAAAGTAGGCGTATTGAGAACCGAGAACGAGGATGTGCGTAGCCTTAGGGAAACAATCGTTTACGGTTTGAAGGGTATCGCAGCCTATGGTGAACATGCAGTCATGCTTGGCTTTGTGGATGATGATGTAAACAAATTCATCATGGAAGCTTTGGCAGCAACTTTGGATGATAGCCTTAGTGCAGAGCAGCTTGTGGGCTTAGTGTTAAAAACTGGTGAAAATGCCGTTAAAATAATGGCAAAGCTGGATGAAGCTAATACCACAACTTATGGCAATCCTGAGCCTACAAAAGTATTTTTGGGCGTAGGGAAAAACCCTGGTATCTTGGTAAGCGGACACGATTTGAAAGATTTTGAAGAGCTGTTGAAACAATCCGAAGGGAAAGGCGTTGATATCTATACTCATAGTGAAATGCTACCCGCACATTACTATCCTGCTTTTAAGAAATATAAACACTTTATAGGCAACTACGGTGGATCATGGTGGCATCAGTTAGAAGATTTCCAGAACTTCAATGGTGCTATCTTGATGACTACCAATTGCATCGTGCCATTACGTAAAGAAAACACATATTTAGATAAATTCTTTACTACTGGAATGGCGGGATATCCCGGTGCAAAGCATATTGCAGACCGTAAAGATGGCAAAGAAAAAGACTTTTCAGAGCTTATCGCCTGCGCCTTAAAATGCCCCGCTCCCAAGGAGATGGAAAATGGTTATATTACTGGTGGTTTTGCCCACGCAACAGTGCTTAGCCTTGCAGATAAGATTGTAGATGCAGTGAAGTCTGGAGCCATTAGACGCTTTGTGGTGATGGCAGGTTGTGATGGACGCATGCCTAGCAGGAAGTATTTCACCGAAGTGGCAGAAAAGCTTCCCAAGGACACTATTATTTTAACCGCTGGCTGTGCCAAATATCGCTATATTAAGCTTGATCTCGGCGATATTGGCGGTATTCCTAGGATACTGGACGCCGGACAATGTAATGATTCCTATTCGCTGGCAATAATTGCCTTGAAGCTTAAGGAAGTATTTGGTCTGGACGATGTAAACAAGCTTCCCATATCTTTTGATTTGGGCTGGTACGAGCAAAAAGCCGTTGCTGTACTGCTTGCACTATTATCCCTTGGCTTTAAGAACATCCAGATTGGGCCTACCCTGCCTGGCTTCTTATCTCCCAATGTGGCGAAAGTGATTATTGATACCTTTGGCTTGAAAGTAACTACAGATGCAGATAGCGATATAGCCGCTATGTTTGCATAAATAAAACAGATACATCAATGCTCCTTACCTGTTATTGGTAGGGAGCATTTGTGTTATGGTGTAGCGATACTTTAGCAAACCAAGATGAATGCCAAAGCTAAGAAACATTTCGGAACGGTTCTTGCATTAATAAGGAATAAAAATACTTGAATCCAAGGAGGAACTTGATGCCAAAGAGGTTTTGGATACTTATACTAATCGTGATTGTGTTAGGTTTAAGCGGATGTGCAAAGCGGAATACAGCTTATCAAGAGGATGAGTGGTTAACTCTGGAAAAACAAATACCTTTAGTTGGCGACCCCTTAGACTTTTGTTTTGATGATTCTTATATCTATACCGCGCAAGATCAGGGTGGGATTTCCTCAATTCGTAGAAGCGATTATTATACAAAATGGTACACAGATATCAAAGCAGCAGATGGCTCTGATTATGTATTAACCAGAATTCCTAAAATCGAAGTAGTTGGTGAATATCATAGGCTGTTCTTGAATGAAACTGGTTCTACAGACAGGATAATCATCATGGATGCAAGCAATCCTGATAGTTTGGTATGGACAGAAACAGCCATTGGGGGAACTCAAGGCATTCAAGACATGGATTTTCAACCAACGGTACCCTCCGGAACAGAGTTTCCAATCACGGGTGGATACTGTACTAGTGGTACATTTTACTTCACTAAATATAAAGCTGTGGAAGGTCTTTTCAACCAATTCAGCATTACTCCTCCTCCTCCTTTTACAGCTAACGGATTTGCTATGACCGATACACATGTATTTATAGCCTCACAGCAACGCGGATTACTTGCCTACAATAGGTCGAACCAGCAGTTAGTAAGCGAATTTGCGATACCCGGCTCTGCTCTGAAGGTTAAGATAGCAGGAAACTATGCTTTTATCGCCAGTCGGCAAGGTGGGCTAAACATTGTTAACATTACGAATCCTGCTGCTCCTGTTCTTATTGCCAATTTTAGCACTCCGAACTTCACCACCGCAATAGATGTTTCTGGGAACAGAATTGCTATTAGTTCTGGAAGTGGTGGCGTGTATTTGTTTGATGTAAGTAATGTAAATCAACCTGTATTGTTGCAACGCCTAACATCCTGTGGCTATGCGAATACTGTTAAGTTTATGGATGCTAAACTAGTTATTGCTTCCAGAGACCAAGGTCTGCTTGTTTATAGCATAAGATAACTGAACCGATAAAATATCTATCTCACGGGTCTTACAAATAGCAGCTCTGCTATTTGTGCCGTTAAAGGAATGTAAATGAAAGTAAAGTGTATTGTTTTAATAGTGCTGGTGTGTGTTGTCAGCATTCTAGCTGCGGTCAGCGAATCTCCGCTAAAAGTATTATATCAAGACTCAAAACATATTAAGTTGCAGCTTACCACTCCAGCAATTGATGTGCAAAGCATGGAAAACAGCAGATTCAAATACATTACTATGGATAGATCTCAACCAATGGCAGAAACAGGTTATCCCGAATTACCCATGTATTCTGCGATGATAGCCATTCCTTCCCAAGGAGATTTCACAATATCGGTTCAAGAAGGTAATTATTATACAAAGAGTGGCATTGTACCAAAGCCTGTATATGCTACGGATGAAGAGGAGTTATCTCAATCTCTAAATCAGGCTGCTTACGCTAGTAAGAGCTTATATCCTCAGAAGACATTTACCCATAGTTCTGCTCAAATATTACGAGACTTTAGAGTTATACAGCTTTCTCTTTATCCAGTACAGTATAATGGCTCAAACCAAGAGCTAAAGATTGCGAGAGAGATTACAGTTAACATTACAATGAACGAGCAACCAGGTGAAAATGAGCTTCCTGCTTATAGCGGTTATTCTGCTGCTTTCAAAAAGATATATGAATCTCAGATTAGTAATTTCTCTTTTTATAGAGACCCACTTTTAGCACCTGCTTTTCCGAGAATATTATTGATTCATGGCAATAGCACAGAGCAGACCTTCTTGAACAAAGTAAATGAGTTTGCTATATGGAAAAGGCAAAAGGGTTATGAAGTAAATGTTGCAAGTACTGCCTTGATTGGCAGCACTTCTAACACCGGCATCAAGAACTATATACAAACCCAGTATAATGACCTTTCAACACGTCCAGATTTCATCATCCTTTTGGGTGATACTAATGGCAGCTACCCAATACCTGCTTGGACAGAAAATATGTCTTCTTATAGCGGTGCGGGCGATTATCCCTATACCCATCTGGCAGGTAGTGATTTGTTAGGTGATGTGTTTATTGGGAGAATATCTGCCTCCAATATGAGCGAATTGGATGTGATAATAAATAAGGGTTACGCAGTTGAAAAGAACGTGAACACTGTTGGGCAAGGGGCAGCTTGGCTAAATAGAATGCTGCTTGTTGGAGACCCTGCCAGCGGAAGCGGAATATCAACTCAATACGTAAACAAATTTGTTAAAGAGCTTGCTATAGAGCATAACCCCAATTACACCTTTTTAGAACAATATTCCAGTGGCTTTTCATCTTTCATGAATTCTGGAATTAATCAAGGAGTGGGGTTTTTTAACTATCGCGGCTGGATAGGCATGAGCAATTGGTCTCCTTCTTCAAGTTTAATAAATGGTGTAAAACTCTCCCATGCAACGATATTCACCTGTTCTACGGGAAACTATTCAGGTGGAACATCAACTACGGAAGCTTTAGTAAGGCTTGGAACTTCAGCAGTTCCTTCTGGCTCTGTTACGGCTATTGGTATGGCGACCAGTGGAACACATACATTGTTTAATAACTGTCTTAACGCAGGCATATATGACGGGATATTTACCCATAACATGAGAAGCATGGGAGAAGCCATGCTAAATGCTAAGCTTTACATCAAAGAAGTATATGGCAGCACCCACGATAATCAAGCGAATTACTTTGCCCATTGGTGTAATCTAATTGGTGACCCCACAGTTGAAGTTTTTACCACTATTCCCAAAGCTTTGACGATTATTGCTCCAGAATCACTCCCGCTAGGAACGAATGTGCTTGATCTTCAAGTTATTGATGATATGGGTGTTCCGGCGGGAAACGTTTGTGTTACTGCATATAGCAATTCTATGGACGCAGTTATTGCCAAAGGATATACAAATAGTGATGGTAACCTCACTCTAAATCTATCAGGTGGTTTGCAGAACCAAGTAATTCTTACTGCATCAGCACATGATTGTAAACCCGTTCAGCAAACATTATCGGTTGATAGCGGTGGTTCCTTAGTTTATTTTAGCAAACAGATTATAGACAACGGAACAATGGGGAGCATCGGCAATGGCGATAGTTTTGCCAATGCAGGTGAAACTATTGCTGTAAACCTAGAAATAAAGAACACCACTTCCAGCGTAGTAAGCAATATTACTGCGCTTGTAAGCTGCAATGACCCATACATAAGCATGATTAGCAATCAAATCGAGTTCAGTATTTTAAATGCAGGACAAACACTGTTTTGTGAAACCCCTTTTGTGTTTTCAATTGGAAACAATATCCCTCCTGAACATGATGTTCGGTTTTCGGTGGAACTAAGTGATAATGCAAGAGTATCATACTCCCTTATTTTCCACGTGGTTACCTATAATGCTAGGCTTTTGGTACATAATTATGAGATAATAGCAGGTGGGAATGCAATCCTTGACCCCGGCGAAAGCGGAGCATTACAAGTATGGATTAAGAACAATTCTGTTTCAGCAATATACGATTTAAACATGGAGCTTAGCTCACTGAACGATTTGTTAGTGGTTACGGATTCCACATCTTATTTAGGTGCCATTAGTGCTAACATGATGGGGCTTAGCACAGATGGGTTCGAGGTATTTGCCCGAAGTCAATTGATTCCGGGCATGCAAATGCCGATGAGGATTAGGCTTTTTAACTATGCTGGTTTTGAGCAAGTAGTAGATTTCAACATCTCAATTGGGCAAGTACATTCATACACTCCTTTGGGTCCAGATGCCTATGGCTATTTGATATATGATATTACCGACACAGCATTTGACGACTGTCCAAGCTATGAGTGGATTGAGATTTCTCCTACTTCCGGTGGTGCGGGAACTGCACTCACGGGCTTAAACGATGTTGGTGCCAGCGACGATGAAGGTGACCAAAATGGTGCCGTAACTCTAAAAGTATTAAGTTTGCCTTTCCCCTTCACCTTTTATGGCGAAACCTACAATCAAATTACGGTATGTGTTAATGGCTTTATTGCTTTAGGGGTAACTGAAAACGGTGAATTTAGAAACTACCACCTACCTGGAGGATATGGTCCTGCTCCCATGATTGCAGCTTTTTGGGATGATCTTGTTTTGATACAGGATGCAGGCATATATCAGTATTATGATTCTGCCGCTCATCGCTACATTATTCAGTACAATAAGATGCGAAATGGATACAATCGCAGCAGTTTAGAAACCTTTGAGGTAATCTTTTATGACCCCTTGTATTACCCCACATCCATGGGTGATGGGATGATTAAGATACAATATAAAGATTTCAATAATGTAGATATCGGAAACAGTGGATATACACCATGGCATGGCAACTATGCCACCGTGGGCATAAAAGACCACACTAATACACGCGGTTTAGAATACACGTACAACAATATATACCCGCATGCTGCTGCTCCTTTGGGTAACAACAAAGCACTGTTGATTACTACTGTCCCTGTTCTACATGAGAGTGCATGCCTAACCTTTCAAGAGCTTATTATTAATGACACTAACCAAAACGAGATAGTGGAACCAGGTGAAACAATAGAGCTGGGGATAGAGCTTAAGAACATAGGCTTAAATTCTGCTAGTAACATCCAACTATCAGCCAGTTTGAACAGCAGCTATGCTACTTTCACAAATTCCACCTGCGATTACAACAATATAGCAGGTGAAGAAACTGGTGTAAACCGCAATCCATTAGTATTATACATAAGTGAAGATTGCCCCAATGAAACACAGATTTCCATTGTTTTGAACGTAACAGCAGATAACAATAGCTGGCAATTTACTGCCTATCTTACTGTTCATAAACCGTCAATAAATGTAAGCGGCATTTTTATTAACGATGCCTTGGGCAACAACAATAGCTTGATTGAGCCGGGTGAAACCTTCGATTTCATTGTAAACCTGGCTAACAACAGCAGCTTGGAAGCTAAGAATATTATTAGCAGCTTATCTTGTTCATCTTCCTATGTAACAATTGCCAATCCAACGGTAGTATTGCTGGGTGTTCCTTCTCAAAGCACCTTCCAGGCGGTATATCATATTAGTCTTTCTGCTTCTGCTCCCAACGGCTCTAACCTTATGTTCAGTTTAACTTATCTTGGTGATATGATAGCGCAGCAGACTATGCCGATATCTTTCGGGGTGGGTGCAAGTGGTTTCAGTGAAGATTTTGAATCTGATAATGGCTCATTTGTTGCCAGTCCTACCACTAACGGTTGGCAATGGGGGGTATCTTCACAGGGAGCTTATTCTGGAACCCAAGTTTGGGGTACCTTGTTAAACAGCCAATATTCTGCGAACGCAAATTACACTTTAACTACGCCTTCTGTTTTTATCGGCACCGATGTTTCATTAGAATTCTGGCATAAATATAACACCGAAACTAACTGGGATGGTGGACAAGTAAAGATATCCACCAACAACGGTAGCTCATGGACGCGTATTAACCCCGTCGGCGGATATCCAGTCTCAAATGTTTCTGCTTTATCAGGACCGGGATATGCCGGGAATAGCGGTGCATGGGTACAAGCGAGTTTCAACTTATCTGCTTATTCTAACCAAAATGTGCTATTTCAGTTTGTCTTTAGGAGTGATACTGGGGTTCAATCTGATGGTTGGTTTATTGATGATGTGCATACCACAGGTTCTATTGAATATGCAGGCAAGGTTATGGGCGCTATTAGCAGTTCCAATGCGAGCTTGAATATGAGTAAGGTGCTTATCCAGAACGCTCAGCAATGGGGAGTGCGCCCCGATGATGGAGGCATATATACCCTTTTCCTACCCTTAGGAACACACCAGCTTAGCGCATCGTCTCCAGGCTACAATACATGTTCTGCTAGTTTTGTAATCACAAATATTCCCAATGTATCCATACAGGATTTCTATCTAGGCTATTTCACCCCTGCAACAGGCTTAAATTATACGGTAAATGCAGGTAGTATTACGCTAAATTGGAATACCCCCGATAGCCCAGAATACCAGCTTACAGGTTATAGTGTCTATCGTAAAATAGATGCCGGACGTTTTGAGCTTATTTCCACAGTTCTAGTTCCCAGCTATACTGAACAGCTAGATATATACGGGACATATACTTATCATGTAACCAGTGATTATTTGTTTGGAAGTAGCACTGCTACAAATGACGTTACATATCAAAACACATCTAGTAGTGAAGATGAAAATATAAATACCCCCTTTGCAACGCATTTGATGAATAACTACCCAAATCCCTTTAATCCCGAAACTACCTTTAGATTCGCGCTTAAAGAAAGTTCACCCACTAAACTGAACATCTATAACCTCAAAGGGCAGCTAGTGAAAACATTGATTAACAAAGACATGCTAGCTGGAACTCATCAGATTGTATGGGATGGCAGAGATACAGCTAATCGTAATGTAGCTACCGGAGTATATTTGTATCGCTTGGAAAGCAAGAACTTTAGCCAAACCAAGCGTGCCATTTTAATGAAATAGTAAAACCAATAGAGTGGGTGAGTGTATCAATAAATATTTTATAGCTCGTTTATAGCAAGCAGCCTGAATCCCATTAGGGATGTTAGATAATAGCGACGGGTTTTAACCCGGCGTCAATGAATATATTATTCCAAAGAAGCCCCATCGGGGCGAAAGGTGTCTTTGTATAGCCAACAAATATCGCCAAATATACATAAGACCATCTGTCGTCCCGCAGGGACTAAAACGTGGTTTTGTTCTATCTTCGCCGGGTTAAAACCCGTCGCTAATACCTATCGTCCCGTCGGGACTACTGTCTTGTATTTTTGAAGCTCAATTTATCTTACCAACCATAAATGAACTTAAGCATTCAGTTACAGGCGTCTCGACTGTACTGGAATTGCAAGCAATAAGGTTGAACCGCTTGTTTAAACACTGCATGTGGGACGCAAGCATCTCTTAGAATATCAATAATCCTCTGGATACGAAAGAGAGCCATTTGAATGCTAAAGCAGCTTCTCTGTTTCTTTCTCGCTAAGCTCCAGCCATCTGTCCAAAAGCTGTTGATGCCTGTCATTTAACTCTGTAAGTTCATTACTTATCTGGTGATAATCCATAGGTTTCAAGTTCCCAGATTCTCCATTGAGGCTGGATTCAATCTCCACTAATCTTTGCTCAACGGCTTCGATTTCTTTCTCCAAACTGCTAAACTCTCGCTGTTCGTTGTAATTAAGCCCTTTGATAATACGCTTTGGGCGCATGATAACAGGTGCTGTAGTTTCTTCTTCCTCTTCCTGCTCAAAGCGTTTCACCAGCAGATAGTCTGAGTAGTTGCCCGCAAACTTACGCAATTTACCCTTTTCAAAGATAAACAGGTAATCCACCAGCCTATCAAGAAAATATCTATCGTGCGAAACAATTAGCAAGCAACCTTTAAAGGCATCCAGATAGTCTTCCAATATTTCCAGGCTACGAATATCGAGATCATTTGTAGGCTCATCCATGATGATAAAATTAGCACCGAACATCAGGGATTTAAGCAAGTACAAGCGTTTTCTCTCGCCGCCAGAAAGTGCGCTGAGCTTGGTCTGTTGCATCTTGCCATCGAAGAGAAAGCGCTGCAGCATTTCACTGGCGGTTACCTTGTTGCCATCGCCAGTTTTAATTGTCTCGGCATACTGGGCAATGTACTCATAAACTGATTTATTGGGATCGAAACTGTCTTCCTCTTGTTTATAGTAAGAGAAATGAGTATTAATGCCTGCTTTGATAGAGCCAATATCAGGTTCAACCTCTCCGGTTATCATTTTAAGCAGAGTTGTCTTTCCGCAGCCATTTGCACCGATTATGCCGATTCTTTCCATGGATTGGAAGTTGTGGTCTATCTCTTCAAACAATGGTCTCCCTGCGTAGGATTTGCTTAGTCTATGCAGTTCCAGGATTGTTTTGCCAAGCCTGTCTATCTGAAATGATATATCTAAATCCTGATTGGAGATCAAATAGCTTTTGGATAAAAGTTCTTTCACACGGTCAACATGGTTCTTGGGTTTGCTGGTTCGGGCTTTTGCACCTCTGGATAGCCAATCAAGTTCCTTTTTAAGCTGCGCTGCACGTCTGGTTTCTTTGCGTTGCACATCCGTTGCGCGGATCAGCTTGCCACGTACATAATCGCTGTAATTACCATCAAAGAAATATAGCTTAGCTCGTTCTATTTCTATTATTCTGGTGCTGATAGCATCTAAAAAGTACCTGTCATGCGTTACAAACAGCACTGCCTTATTGGAAGTTATCAGATAGTTTTGCAGCCATTCGATGGTATCCAAATCAAGATGGTTGGTAGGCTCATCTAACACCAGCAAATCTGGCTCCATCGCCAAAACTCTGGCGAGATCAGCTTTGCGCCTTTGTCCGCCAGACAAAGTGCCTACTAATTGATCGTAATTGCTGATCCCCAGCCTATTCAATAGCGCTTTGTAATAGTAATCTTCCTGCACTTCGCCTTCCAGGGGAATGGTGTGCTGTAGTGCGGTAAGATGGGGGAGGAAATCTACATCCTGTTCCAGATAGCCAATTTTGAGGTCTTTACGAGGAGTAATTTTTCCGGTATTGGGTCTTTGGACACCGCTGAGTATCTTTAACAGAGTTGTTTTGCCGCTGCCATTAATCCCTAATATGCCTATTTTATCACCGACATGAATCCCCAAGGACGCATCTTTGATGATTGTCCTGTCGCCATAAAGGCAAGAGATATCTTCCAGTGTGAGAATTACATCATTTATCATAAGTGGTTTGGCGTCCCTGAGGCGATTCGAACGCCTGACCTTCACCTTCGGAGGGTGCCACTCTATCCAGCTGAGCTACAGGGACGCAGGTGTTAATTATAGTACGTTTATTTTGTTTAGCTGCTTTCTGTCAATAGCCTTTTTGGCAAAGCTGGTTTGTAAGCTACTTTCCAGAGGCTTCCCTGCTTGAATTGCCCTATCATTGCCCACCCATTGCCCTTGTCATGGACAATGAGTGGGCAGTGATAGGGGAGTAGCAGCAAGGACGGTGCGTTTTGACTTACAATTACGCTGCGTGTAGTTCAGAGACAATGCAAGACTACTTTTGCACAGCGTAATTGTGAGTTAAAAGTGGATGGGAAGAAAAGTGAGCTTGTCTAATATAACTCATAAATCGGCGTTGTTCTTAATTTGAGAACTTTTAGCTAAGGATGCTGTCGCCGATTATATAAGTCAAAAAGCCACACTATTCCTGCTATCCCTGACGGAATTATTTCAACTTTAGGGGCGGCTGGACTTCAATATTACTCTAAGCGTTTAACTGGCAATGCTAAAGTTTCGCATATGGTGAACTTGACTGAAGCCTTGCCTTCGCTACCGATAATGAAAGTGAGTCTGGAGTTCAAAGAGCCATTCCTATCTTCATATATACCTATAGTTTATTGGCTCTTTGGACTTCAGCGATATCCCCTTGTTATTTGAAGTCCAAGGTGTCGCTAAGATACGGATATATATGAAGATAGCAGAGGCACATTGAACTCCAAAACATACAGCTTTCATGTAAAGTCCAGATCGCGTGATAATTGATAAAGCTTAATTATAATTTATCGTCCGTCAAAGTTAGTTCGCCTTCGCAAACCAAGGAAATGCGACAAGGACCCCACACTAAGTTGAAACTGTAAGCTAACATGCCTCGCGTGATAAATACTACAGCGAAAAGCAGCAAGGTCAATGCATATGTGATCAATTAGGGTAATTAAGCTTTCCTAAACTCGCTTTTACCACACAAGTATTCTGCTGAAAGGGGAGCAAGGGACTGTACTTTTTTTGTCATGAGTTGGGATAATTCCTTAATCTCCCACTGCGCATGCTCATCCGAACGAAGGCGTACAAAATGGTATATCTCTCTCATATTCATCTTAGCATAGACGGAAAGGATGGAGGCATTCAAACGGCAATATGGTGCTATGTGTCGAAGACTGGGAGGGAGTTTTATGGCAAAATTAGTTGCCATATCTGATAGGGTTTCCCATTCTTTCGTGCGCTTAATTAAGCTGATACTGGGGGGATATTTGCAGATTACGGAATTGCTCCCCTTACGCAGCAAAGTGCAAAAGCGGTGGCGTTTAAACTGTGCCCAACAGCTTTCGCTCATGGAAAGCTCGAAACTGAAATCTACGGTCTCGAAAGCGCGGGGAACTTTGTGCCAAGCTTTCAGGTTTTGAAATATTTGTTTCCAAAGCTGTTGTTTCACAAAACGGGGAAGACGTGAAACTGTTTCCTTAGTATCCGCCCAGTTCAGTTCTCCTTGCTGGTAGATAATTGCCGCAAGGGCACTGTCATCGGGGTTTGATGGACTGGCAAGAAGCTTGAGTTTATTTTCCAAATCCAGCTCTTCCATCCAGGGAAGCTCCTGTTGTAAGAATCCGGTGTAGCCTACCTTTTCTAAATCCACAATACCAGAGAAGCCGTCGGATTCAGTGTAGCGAATAAGAGAGGGAGCTATGGAGGATACTTGGTTAAAAAGTAATTGTTGCAATTCGGCTGCTTCTGAAAGTGGGTTTTTTGATAATCTGCGTAACAGGTTTTCTAGGCTTCGGGCATTAATGGTTAGCCCCATTTGAGTTTTGGTAGCCAAGGGCAGGATATAGCGTGCATCTTCTTTGGCAAGTGCTTCACGTTCGCGGGGTTTTAGTTTAGGCTGAGCTTCCAGGTAATATGCGTTCAAAGCGTTATAGCTGGTTTCGTATTCCGTAAAGAGTTTGTCCATAAGCTGTTTATAGAGCTTTTTATGTTTGGGATGTTTGTTTAGCTCTTCTGGGATTACGTAATCCTTGGAAAATGTTACATAGCGTTGTGATTTCTCGGTAAAAGATGCTATGCGGCTACGCTGCACAGTTTCGGTTAAATGACGGGAGATACCTATAACATCCAGATTAAAGACGGCATGCTCTGCCACGGAACTATGCCCCATTTCAAAGATGATGTTGGTATTGGAAGAACGAGCTTTGCTAATCTCGGAAATAGCCTCGCCCCGCAGTTCGTCAATGTTTTTACTGCTTCTGCTAATACGGGCATATGCAGCGGATAGCACTTCAGGAGTGGCAGTTTCGCTATCTAGCGAATCAATAAGGCTTTTGTCTATATTGTATCCCGCAACGATAAGTTTCATGGGTTAACCTCGTTTATAATAATGGAGTAACGCTGGAAGCACCGATACGATTTGCGCCAGCAGCAACCATCGCCAAGGCTTGTTCGCTGGTTCTGATTCCACCGGATGCTTTAACACCCAGTTTGGGTCCCACAACTTTGCGCATTAAGGCAATGTTTTCGGGGGTGGCACCGGCTGTACCAAAACCAGTGGAGGTTTTAACGAAACTGGCACCGGCTTTCTTGGCGATTAAGCAAGAGATGATGAGCTGTTCTTCGCTCAAGTAACAGGTTTCAATAATAACTTTAAGCAAGGCTTCTTTGGCAATGCAAAGCTTGGCTGCAACATTAATACTTGCAAAGGAAGTGTCATAATCACCGGATAACAATGCGCTAAGGTTTTGCACCATATCCACTTCGTCAACTTCAGCATCAAGTACAGCTTGGGTTTCAGCTTGGATAACTTCTTGGGATGATGCACCTAAGGGAAAATTAATCACGGTGCAGCTTTTTACAGTGCCTATCAGTTTGCTTTTAATCAAGGGAATAAAATGCGAATTGATGCAAACCGAGGCAGTTTGGTATTCATTAGCCATATTGCACAGGGTAGTAACATCAGCATCTGTAGCAGTAGCTTTTAGGATGGTGGCGTCGATTATTGATGCTACACCCTTGTCAGAATCGTAAATTTGGTCTTTATCAATAGCACGGCAAACTTCACAATTCAGGCAAATATGGTGTGCACCTCCGCACATACAGGTTTTGTTATCTCCAAAGAGTTTGATGGCAATATCGGCTATGTAATTCATGGTATCTCCCATTATTAATTATTGCTAAGCTGCCCGCATGCACCAAACACATCTCCACCACGGCTTTTACGCAAGGTGATTGCCTGCGGTAAAGCTTGTGCAGCTCGCATGAAATCTTCTATTTGTTTACTATCTGGTGCAAGGTAGGTGGTAGAATAACCTGGATTGAAAGGAATAAAGTTTATCTTGCAGGAAATATCACCTACAAATTTGCGTAAGGCGGTGAGGTCTTCACGCCCCATATTTTCACCGGGAATAAGGACATATTCGAAGGTAATACGAAAGCTAGTTTTCCGTAGGAAATACAAAGCTGCTTGTTTCAGTTCGTTTAGCGGGTATCTACGGTTAATCGGCATAAGAATATCACGCTTAGCATCTATAGCAGAATTAAGAGAGATGGCAAGCTTGGCTCGCACTCCGCTATCGGCAAGTTTAATAATCCCCGGAACAATACCGCAAGTAGAAATGGTAATATGCCGGGGACTGAAGGCAAGCGTGTTTTCTGCTTGAATAATGCGAAGGGTCTGAAGCACATTATCAATATTATCCAAGGGTTCACCCATACCCATAAAAACAAGATTGGTAATGCGGGGAAGATGAGCTGGCGGGTTTGAAACTTGGGTGGGAGTTGGACTATTCTTAAGACACTCCTGGCTCCCTAGCAGAATCTGTGAAACCATTTCATCTATGGTAAGGTTGCGTTTGAAACCCATCTTTCCCGTGGCGCAAAAACTGCATTTGTGTTTGCAACCCGCTTGAGACGAGATGCAAAGGGTATATTTGTTCCTTTCAGGGATAAGCACGCTTTCTATTACTTCATTGTCTGACAGGCGAAATCTATATTTACCGGCACCATCACGAGAAACCAGTTCTTTAGCAAGCTGTGGTACTTCGAGCGAGTAATGTTCATTGAGGTAATTTTTGAAATCCGCAGGCAGATTCTTCATAAAGGCAGGGTCTATAACAAAATGTTTATAGATCCACTCAATCAATTGTTTACTGCGGTACTTAGGAAAGTCCTGATTCAATTGACAAGCAAGTTCATCCGGGTGAATGCTAAATATATTAGTTAACATGGCTCTATTTCGGGGATACTAATTATTTCCAGTTTGTTAAATTGTTCCAAATCAAGTACGTTTACAGCTCCATCTTCCCCAGAAAGATAGATATTTTTTGCAATAACATCAATCCTAAACACCATCATCTTGGTTTCCTTGTATGTAGCAAAAGTTCCTACAGTGGGAAAGTCCTTTGCTTCTTCCACATAGAAATCCTCTTCAAAATTGAGGCAACATAACAATCTGCCACAAGGGCCGGATATCTTTGAGAGGTTCCCTGCAAGGTTTTGGTCTTTTGCCATTTTAATGGTAACTTGATTGAAACGCTTTAAGAAACTGCCACAGCAATACTGATTACCACACATACCAAAGCCACCAAGGCGACGGGCTTCATCTCTGCCGGTGGTTTGATGTAGCTCAATACGGGTTTTGAATACAGTTGCCAATTCTCTCACGAATGTTCTGAAATCAATTCTACCATCCGCAGTAAAGAAAAAGGTCAACTTGTTGCCATCGTATTGATAGATTGTTTCTATCAATTTCATTTCAAATGGATACCTTTCAAGTATCCCTTGGAAAGTTGTGGCTGCTTTTTCTTCTTCAAAACCTATGTTTTTTAGTTTCTCCAAGTCATCTTCATTGGCAATTCTTCTAATCGTATAAGATTTACTGGTTTGCGATTCTGTGTCCATATCTTCATCGTTTACACTCATGTGTACAACTTGAGCAATGTCATCACCGCGTTCCACTTCCACTATAATAAGGTCTTCCGGTTGGATAGCAATATTTGTTGGATTCTTGTAATATCCTAACCTGCTGGTTCTGAATTCTACTTCTATGTAATCTTGCACTTTATCTCCCTGAGTATATATGCTGGTATAGCTCTTGTTCTGCGTTGCTAAATAGTAATTTACGTCTTTGTTTTACCGTGCTTGCGGTATCACAAAATGCTTGAAATT
>JAQUJJ010000327.1 GCA_028681035.1 Candidatus Cloacimonadota bacterium | reverse complement strand
TGTTGCGCACCCGGATATTGGTCAAGGTAGGTGTGCTGCTAATAGTTGCACTTTCTGTGCCGATCAGGATTCCAATGGAGCAATTGTCCACTTCCAGGTCATCTACCACAGCAGGGCTCTTCAGAGTAACTCCTGTGGTGGTTTCACCTAATGTGCGCTGGGTATTGCTGGCATTGCGTACACGGATATTGCTCAAGGTAGGGGTCGCGCGGTTCGGGCTCTGCCCATCCACCACAATGCCACCCCGGTAGTTTAATATCTCTGCACCTACTATCTGGCAGGAGCTTTCAAAAAGCCTGATGGCCTCACCGTCTGCGATGAGAGTAGTATCCGAAACCGCTATAGTTAGATTGGTAAAGACCGGGCTTTGGGTGCTGATATCCACAGGAAGCAGAGCATCAATGATCTCGCAATCCGTTAAGGAACTTGGTTCTCTGAGGCCGGATCCGCTAAATTTGAGACCGCCCCATTTTCCACCTGCTGCCTGGGATTGGAATCTCACTCCATTAGCCGAAATCGCTCCCAATATTTGCAGAGGTTCTTCGCTAAAGAGGTTTACCACCACTTCATCCTGGATCTCAACTGTGCCATCGATCACTACATCGCCGAAAAGATTGTAGGGAGATCCTGCAGGCGTCCAAGTGGGCTGTATATCATCGCCCGTGACAGCAGTTCCGCTGAGATTGATCAGGCCAGGCATGAAAACGTGCGTGTCTTCAGATGGAACCTGGCTGTTACCCAGGGTCAGACGTACGTCGTAAGTTCCCGCTCCCAAATATTGATACTGGGGGTTCTGCAGGGTAGAAGTATCTCCATTGCCAAATTCCCATAGCCAATGATCAGGATTGCCGAGCGTGGCATCGCTGAAGGCTACAGTTTGTCCTGCAAATTCATAGGCCGCACCTACCGCGACTTCGGGAACGAAATGCTCTATCACGTGCATAGTAAAGTTGGCAGTTGTGATCAGACGTAAGACATTATCGTTCACAGCAATATGAAAGGAAGCTGAGGTGGCGATTTGTGAAGGCGAAGAGAAATCCACCATAAGCTGACCCAAAACATCGGGTGAGTTAACTGGATTGTAAACAAAGTTGATATCCCCTTGAGAATCCAGGGCTGTGATCACAAGTGATAGCTCTGAATGAGGATTGTCAGGATCGCTGATATAGGGCGCAAAATCTACCGTATAGACCGAGTTACGGATGAAATAAAGATCACTCGGGATGCTCAGAACAGGGGCATCATTCGTTTCATACACCGTTACTACAATTTCATGCGTCACACTTTGCCAAAAAGGATCTGTGGCTTTGATGATAATCGTTTCTTCGCCATACCAGTCTGGAGCGGGGACAAGCGTCAGGAACACATTGTCGGTAACCGTAACAGTCAGATGCTGGCTTCCCTGAGAAGAAATGACAAGTGTATCTCCATCAGCATCATTAAACCAATCATACACATAGCTTGGCCCCCACACTGTATCTTCGAACATGGTAATCGCAGCAGGAGGGCTTACGATCTGGGGCGAGGAATTTGTCCCGTTTATGTAATTCGTGCGTATTTTCGAGGCTGTGGCTCCAGTATTTGTGCCAATCACCAGGCGGACACTATAGGCTCCAGGAGCGGTGTAAGTATAGCTGGGGTTTTGCACAAAAGAATCAAACACACCATCGTTGTCAAAATCCCATTTCCAGGAATTGATCATGGACCAGGGCTGAGTAGGATCGGTGTTACTATCATCACTAAAATTCACCACAAAGGGAGGATGTCCACTGGTAAAATCGGCATGGAAATCTGCGGCCAAAGGCTGAGGGGGGGTGCTCACATTAACGGTTACCTCTAAATAGGGACCATCAATCCAGATATCATTGCTGCTGATGAAAAACTCATATATATAACGGCCAGCATCCAGCTCTGAGGCATCGGCCTCGACGCTCACAAACAGGCTATCGCCTATATTCACCTCACCTTCCAGCATGCTAAAACTAAGAAAGGAAGGTATATCATAATCATCTACTTCGAAATATAGCGCTTCATCACCAAAGTTTTTAACGTAAAAGCCACCAGTATTTGATTCGCCGGCCACTACATCTATAGATAAGGAAGCGGGGGACAATTCTATACGTGCCCCTGGCATCACTCCCGCAGCAACTACATACATGGTATGAGTCACGCCGTCTTCACATGAGATATTAAGTGTGCTAGCCACTGTACCCAAATCATCCGGGCTACAGTTAACCTGAATACTGAGCTCATCTGTAGCGGTCAATACTATAGGTGTTATTAAGGGCAATGCATAGGTCTGGGTAGTAGTAGTATTGGTGATAGTGCCTAAACTGAAACTAGGATATTGCTCTTGAGCCGTGAGGTATATGCCATAGATATCTCCAGTTGTATGCAGAGCTAACCATTCCGGAGTCAAGCTCAGATCTATACTGGTGGAGATGTCAAAGCTATTCACCGGGACCTCGCCGAAGTCGTAGGGATCAGCAGGTAAAGCTATCATCATTATTGGAGGTTCCACACCGTAGCCACCCACATAAATCGACTTTGAATGTCCAGTACTTAACATGACTTCAAGAAATCCTTCGAAATAACCTATGCTCGTTGGTGCAAATTCTATTGCTAAAACCAGCTCCTCAGGATTTGTAAGCGTATAAGGCAGGGGCGGTAGATTGGAAATTGTGCAGTTTGCTGTGTCTCCGATAGATACGGACACGATCGAGACGACATCGGCACATGATATTACTATTTCGTCGATACCTATGCTGCCCACTCCCACATTGCCAAATAATAAGATATTGGGATAAATAGTCAGCACTTCCGTCTCGCGGAAATCAACCCCGGTAGGGGCTGTCGCCTGCTGAGCCTGAGCAAAGCTGGCAATAAAAATAATAAACAAACTAAACCAAAGATGTTTTGTGCGATTCTTCATGGTAACCTCCATTACTATCAGTCCTTTAGAGAATCATTTAAAAACTTGCATTGCGGCAAGTAAAATAGATGGGTCCCAAATG
>JAQUJJ010000326.1 GCA_028681035.1 Candidatus Cloacimonadota bacterium | reverse complement strand
CTCCAAAGGTACACACGAGATAAACATGAAAACAGACGATTTACCAAGTGGCATATATCTATTGCAAGTAAAGACAGGTAGTGAGATAATCACTAAAAAAATCACCTGCCTAAAATAAGGGAGGAACGATGAGAACACTCATCACCTTAGTCGTACTACTGTTCTGCCTTCAACTGTGGGCACAGGTACCAGATACCACAAGTGTAGCCCCAGGCAGATTGATCATCAAGGTCAACCAGTCTTTTCAAACTATCGGAACCCGCTCAGATGGGATCATCGAGACGGATCAAACATGGTTCAACAATCTGGCAGTTCAATATCAAATCGATGTGCTTCGGCAGATGTATGTGGGAAGCACACGAGCCTATCAACAGAACAAATATCTCATCTGCTTCCCGGACTCGATAGATTTAGAGACCGTAGTATCATCCTTAGATCTGCAAAGCTCCGTGCAGGACGTTCGTTACGATTTCTATGTTCATCTATGTACCGACGACCCCTTCAATTCGTACCAATGGAACCTGCAACGGATCAATGCCAACGCAGGTTATTACACAATTGCAGGTAGTATTCAAGCTCCCCAGGCGGTAAGGATAGCCGTTGTGGATACGGGGATTGACTTCAATCATCCAGATCTGACTAACAACATTCTGAGAGATAACAATAACAACGTGATTGGGTATAATGTTCTATCACAGATTAACGACACAATGGACGACAACGGCCATGGCACTTTGGTCGCTGGTGTTATTGCGGCTCAGACGAATAACAACGCAGGCATATCCTCATTGGTGGTTGGCAACAACGTCAAACTCATGCCGATCAAGGCGTTTAATCGGTACACTGATGGCTTACTTTCCAACGTATGTGAAGGGATACAATGGGCTATTGATCAAGATGCAAACGTGATCAACTGCAGTTGGGTGGTTTATACGTATGATGTCCAAGCGTACGAGTTATCCGACTTAATTGATGCAAATGAGGATGTGCTATTTGTTGCTGCCCGGGGAATCTCGGGTACCACCTTGCCAGCCTCATGGTCGAATGACTTTGCCAATGTTGTTGCCGTTGGTGGATCAAATACTGATTATGGATGGGAATACGACGGAGCACACAGTAATAACTGGATATCCGTTTGCGCACCTTCAGGTTCTGCATTTATTTGGAATGGAGCTCACGATTCAACAAATGGCATAATTTCCACTCTTCCAATCTATAATCCCTCAGATCCTTACAAAATGCACTATTCCCAGAATCAGTCACCCAGTGACCCCTATTATGATTATCAATGTGGAGCTTGGCAAGAAAGTACAAATTATGATTATTAAAAGGGCACATCCTTGTCTGCAGCCCATGTTAGTGGTTTGATGGGTATGCTTTGGGCAAAGAATTATACCGCGATTAGCAACCAGACGATGAGCATGCAAGATTTGAAAGACATAGTTGTCAAATCTGCCCAAGACTTTAACACTAATGATTATAGCGTTTACAATAGTTGGGGCTCTGGTGTTATCAACGCCCATGAAGCATTGATGGAGCCTCATCCCAATCTTTCCCTAAGGAAATATTGGATTGGTACTAATGATTATGATTACCCATTGCCGGATAACACACTTGTTTGGAATCTACCTTCAATGGAATGGGGCTCCTCACAAGCTATCAAACTAAGGATAAAAAACAAATGGGCACAGGGATCAAACGTTAGTATCGAATTGAGTACCACTGATCCGAACATTACTTTTTCATATCCTGGGGAGAATGATAGTTACGGTTTTGGGACTATTGCCGCTGAAACGACCGTGGATACGGCAAATATGTGGATATGGGACTGGAGCAATCAAGTCCGCCATAATGTGCCAATAACTATTACGATCAGTGCAAATGGCATGCCAGACAGAATCTACACGGTATATATGAACATTTTACAAAGTACTTCGGCTATAGTAGCAAGTATTGATATGCTTCCTGGAGAGACCTTTTCCACTGATTTGGTGGTTTCCAATCTTGGAACTGGAAATGAGGATGAACTGATAGTAGGCACATCTGCCGGGCGCTTGTTTTGCTATAGGAACAATACATGGAACCATATCGGTACCCTGCCACAAGGTGTTTCAGTTAATCCTGCTGTTGGAGATATTAATGCTGATGGATATAAGGAGATCGTATCAATCGATTCCTCTGGGAATGTTCATGTGTATGATAGATTCTTCACTCAAATGAGAACTTACCCATGTTTCAGCAATGAGATAACGGTAGGCAATGTGATCATGGAAGACATTACTGGTGATAATATATTGGATATCATTTATGCAACCAAGAGATCAGGTACATCGACACAAGATGCTGGGGTTAGAATAATAGACTTCATAAACAATACCCAGTTATCTTACCTATCAAACTTGGTCATCCTTGCTGCTCCGGCTGTGGGAGATGTAGACCATATTCCAGGATACGAAATTGTTGTACCCTATTCAAACAGCAATGGGTTCTTTTGTTTCAAGGTGTTAAAGTATTACGAAGGTATCCTTGTCGCATCAATTGAACATACTGAACAACTCGCTATAGAGTCAGTCATATCCCCAATAATAGTTGACATAAATGAAGATCTCTCGAGAGAAATTGCTTTTCAGTTATCTTATCCTAATGGATCCTCATCACTCATATATTATTCAATTCCAGAGAGTGGTTTTATATATGGCGGTGATTTCTTGGGAAGAGTCTCTCTTTTTTCTGAAGTCGTCAAGTTAAATGATCTTTCATCTGATGTTGCTATCGTTTCATCAGATGTATCTACTCTGATGGGACTGCAATATGATGTAAGAATCTCAAACGGGATGGTTGGTAGCGACGAATTTAGCCTAGCATACATTAGCACAGATTCTCAGGTGAAAAGCTTAATCGTTGACCAACTTCTTCCACCCGAAGCTGGATACCTACCAAAACAGATAGTGATAATGACAGCAAATATTATTACTTATACAAAATTACGGACAAATCCATCCAATCCAAGTTCAA
>JAQUJJ010000107.1 GCA_028681035.1 Candidatus Cloacimonadota bacterium | reverse complement strand
CAATCTGTGTGATCTGTGAGAAACCCTATCCGCGCTATCTGCGTGAAATCACTTTTTTAATCTGGTTCTTCAAGGTCTGCCCCACCAGCTCTTTGATCCAAGGCCCTAACCCATCATTCCATCTCTGCGGATGAGTATTGATCATCATCTGATCCGGCATGGCATTTGCCTTCAACAGCTCAATAAAGTGCTCTGTGCTATTCACCTCAACCTGAAAAGAGCTGTCCACTTTATCCCGGATACTGGCCTCAGTATTATTCCACTTTCTACCCGTATCGGTAATATAAAAGATCTTGCTATAATCCAGATCAAAATAAGGCTCGCCCAGAATACCATATTGCCGGTAATCATAATGACGCCAGAGCTCTTTGTTGTCGTACTTGGAGAGTGGACTACCATGCATACAGATCGTATCTATCGGAACCAATTTACGTAGAAGCTCCAGATTGTGGACAAACGACTCCAAGGCCTTTTCCAAGTCACCCTTAGCGAAGTCCATATCCTCATAGTGATAACCAATCTCATGACCCATCCTGGCTATCGCAAGCAGTTTATCCGGCTGTAAAGATTGTGATACTACCCTAAAGAAATAAGAAGCCTTCAGCTTTTTTGCATGTTCAATCTCTGCAAATATCACTGAATTCTCTGGCCTCTTATCTACATCGTGCCGCAGAATCACCACTCTTTCAAGAGGTTTATGCAAGTATTCCCTAAAGGTTTGAAACGCGTATCCAGCCCTGATGAGAGCGTTAAGTAACTCGGAATATGTTTTTACTGTGAAGTCTTGCATAGGATTACCCTAGATGGTAGACGTTAGAATTTACTGGCCTAGCCTTGATCAACTCAAGAAAGAGTTGCTTGATCTTCAAGACTTGGTCTTCAATTATCTTGTGTTGAAATCTTTCATTTGAGAACTTAGACATGTGATCAGCCCCTAACTTGGGCAATATCAAGCTTCCCCAAAAAGACCTTGTGCTGAGGTTCAATTGTCACCAAATCTATTAAAATCAAATTGCGGGTTCTGAATTTCCTTTTTTGAATTTGGATAATTCTCAACAAACCACACCATAAAAGCAGTAACATCGATCTTATCAGCTAATAGCTTTTCCCGCTTTACTTCATGCTTTTTTTTATATGAGGGCTCGGCTGCAATTTCGACTGCCCGCCTAATCATAGCATTTTGGTCTGCTTCGGACTCATTAAAAAGCTCAAGCAAACCATATTGGGATTGATCGCTTGTAGAGCCGAATTCTTTCGAATTCATATATAGTGCAGGTGTGCCTAATATTGTACACTCAGACGCCATCGTTGCGCTTTCTCCCACAAATAAGTGGGCAAAAGCAAGAGCATCATGCATTTTTTCGGGCGGAATTTTGATTAGATATTCTTTAAGAGAGTCAGGAAGTTCTCCTTCTGAAGAAATAAAAACCCTCAGATACTTGGATAGTTGTTTCACTAACTCTATCTTATTTTCTGTAGTCATTCCCCTCTGCCCCACATCATGTGAGGCTCCCCATGAAACAAAGCGCACTACAGCGTATCGATCGCCCTCTGTGAGGCCTAGAGTATCGTATATCAAGCTATCAGGGGTAAAGTATTTGGGATGCAAATAAAGTAGCTCTTGATAGAATGGTAAAGCAAGCTGTTTCCGGCCCAGATTTCGATGAGGATAGTCACCCGTAATAACCAAATTTGTAAACGGAAGGTAGAGATTTACCTGTTCCATATTGAAAGTGTCCTCAAGGGATATATGATACTTCCGCAGCAACCAGGAGACAAGAGCAGCACTTAGTGAAGCGTTGAACAGAATATGAGGTCTATTTCTGACGGTAGTCTTAAACAACCGAACTGTATAAAAAAACAAACCTGCTAATTTCGAGATAATCCCTTTTTTATTCCTGCCTAATACTTCATACCGAAATTTGTAGGCCTGAAGAAGTGGTACGGCAACTTCTTTATCCTTAACAGTGAACAGAACCTGATGGCCCAATTCCAGTAATTGCCATGCCATATTTTTAAAATAGTGCACATGGGCTGGATGTCCAATATCAATCAATATATTCATTTAATAAACTCGCAAAGATGTTTTTTCATATAGCTTGATGCCCTACAAAGCGCAATAAGTGCTTTACACTTTAGCAGCATTCATTTAGAACCCAGGAACTTACGATAGAGCGAAAAAGTTTTCTCCGCTATCAGATACAAAAGCTTGTTCGGATAATAGTACATCCTGCCATAGTTGACAAACTCTCCGCCAAACTGCTTCTTCCAATCCCGTACACCATAAGGTTTATCTGGATGGCCCGCTCCAAGCCAATCAAAAGTACTATATCCTTCAGCTTTAGCCCACAGCAAAGCAGACCAAAACATCAGATCGTTGGGTCTTTGTTGAAAGAATTCTTCTCGGCTACCACCAAATAGACTATAAACGGTGTTTTTGTGTTTCAACAAAAGCACCGCACCTACTACTTCATTTCCTTTGAATAAACCGAGGACTTCGTAGCATGAGGACGGCAGTTCATAGATTGATTCAAAAAAAATCTGTGGATGCAGTGGTAATTTGGCCCTTTGATAGATTTCCTGCAAAATTGGGTATAAACTCATCCTTGCGCTTTCATCATTTGCACGGAACTCAAATCCTTCTTTAATACCCTTACGAATCTGTCGTCTCCTTCTTGAGCCAAGTTCTTCCAGAAGCTGATCCTCGTCTTTAGACAAATCAACCAATATATTTAGATGCTGATCATAGGTAAACTTGAGTTTTTCATATATTTTTAATGAATCGTTTAAGTTGTAGTGGTTGCGAATTTCAAAATATATGCTTCGAGATGCTGCTTTTCTCCTTAGTGCTTTCAGCAACAAGTTCAAGCTGTCATCATCGTCCGTTATGGGAGCATTCAAAAGAACGGTCCTACGGCTAAATGGTGCAAGCACACCATGAGAAACGCTATGATAATATGCCAATAACATCCCACTGATGTTTCCCGAATCTGAAATACAAAATAAAGCAAAAGGTTCTAAACCTTGAGTTTGTTCATAAACTCCAAAAAGTTGTCTTGAATGAAAGATTGTCCCATATTGATGGCTCTCAACATAACCATCCCATTTACTGTGGTCAATACTATTATGATCTAATATCTGCGCCATGTCCTATCACGTCCTATGCACTAATTGATTATATAATTTTAGAATATTCTCACTGATTGACAAAGAGTCCAACTTGAGTTTGATTAATAATTCTCTATAGCATACTGATTCTTGGGAGCTAAATACTGATTCAAGTGCACGTGCAATTATGCTTGGGTCCTGAGTACATATCGCACTTCCATATTTGCTGCCAAGTAGCCAGCGCACATCCCCTACATCCGTAGATACTACCGGTAAGTTGCAAGCCATCGCTTCTTTGACAACATTCGGCGAACCTTCCCATAGCGATGTAAGTAAAAGCGCATCTGCGGCATTCATGAACAGAGGCATACGTTCATGGGCTACATCATATACTGCCTTAAGCTCAACATCTCTTCTATTTAGAGTATCGATGGCAGTCTTAGCCAGATCGTAGTTTTTTTCCGGACGTTCGGGATCCGCGGCAAAGAGCACGATTTTTTTATTAAGATCCCACTTTACTTTTTCACGGCACTTGATTTTATCCATAGGCCTAAATAGATTGAGATCAACCCCATTGGGGATAACGTGAATTTTAGCGGCTATCAACCCAAGACTTTTCTTCATGTCTTCTGACTTTACAATAGTAATATGCCAGACATAGCGTACAAAAAAGCGGATAATAATACGCCACAAGCCTGAACTTTTGACATCACTACCCATTAATGAGGTAATCACAGGTTTCCTTGTTGCCAGAGAAGCTACAATGCCACAGAATGAATAATGGGCATGAATTATGTCGGGTTTAATTTCATTGATACTTTGCCGGATCCTGGATATATTCTTCAAGTATCCCCATAATCCCTTGCCTATGATTGGGGCGATATTTATCTGCAGACCTTCTTTGCCTAAAGAATCAGCTTGTGCTTTGATAATCGGACTAATCCCCTGATTTCCACTGCACACAAATAATGCCTTCAAATTGTATATCAAGCCTGATTATGAGTTCTTATAACATAATCCAAGCGGAGGTCATAACAGCCATTTCGAGCAAAATCACCCTGTTCAAACGCCCAATTATTGTTTGAGTAGAGATAGCGGCCAATGACTCCATCTACTTTCATTTGATAAGCGTCAGACTGCCCAAATATGCACTGGATTTCGTTTACCAAGTAACAGTTATCAGTGTTCATAAAAATATCTACAGCAACTGAACGAAATCCATGTCGATCGGTCAATTCTTTAACAAAATCAAGTAATTGAGGGGGAGGATTATCGTAGTTTTTTAACAAAGTTCCACTGGCTTTGTCGCCCACTTTCAGCTTTTTGTGAGCAAAAAAAGAATCTCCTACACGCACAACTCTCCATTCGTATTCATGTTCAATGAATTCTTGCAAAACAACAAAGCCTATCTGCTTATCCTTGGAGATTGCGTTATACACCTTAAGCCTTTCGCGTAACTCCTTGGGATGGAGCAGCTTCCGGATAATTCTTTTAGTTCTATTCCCTTTCTTAAGATTTGGACCTGTCTTACTGGTGATCCCCTTCCCAAAAGCTTGATCGATATAATGAACTAATCCTTTTTGATCTCGGATTATTCTCACTCCACTACCTGAGGCTCCTATATTCATTTTTGCAACCAACGGAAAGCCAAACAATAATGCTTTTTCAAGAGCTTCACTTTTATGGTAGCTAACCATTGTCTGTGGATGAGGAATGTCATTTGCTTTAGCCCAATAGCTAAAGTATCTCTTATTTTCATAAATCCTTAGTTCATCATAATTTGGGAACACATCCAAACCCAAATCACGACAAATTACTTCGATTCTTTCTTGATACAAGGTACGATATTCGCTTGTAAAACCCGATGGTTTTAAAAGGCAAACATTCGGGTTGAACTGAAGTATTTTCTCCATCCAATCCAGTTTTGTTAGGTCGACGCAATCATATTGAATCTTCGTTTTCGATAAGCTACACGCGTTTAACCAACCTTCGTGGTCATTTTCATGTTCATTACTTAAAATTAGAGCTTTCATCTCTGCTATCCTGCTTTGGGGTTAAAGTGTCTGACCAGTACACCTAAGGCTATGGCTCTATCACAGATGTGCTCGTCTCCATGCTTCATGATCAGATCCCATTTTATACCCGGCACGCTGTGGAGGACATCAAGCAGCGGTTCATTTTCTGCGCTAACACCCCTACCTTTTTTATAATGCCTGTAACTTTTTATCACGATATCAGGGATATAAACTCTCAGCTTGTCTTTGAATGTATCTTTTTTGAGCACATCATCAAAAGAATACCCATAACTTGAATCTATTGTAGCGAGTTTGGGGTTTATTAAGTGAATCATATTTGCCTCGAAGCGTCCGTGTGCGCCCAAATATTCTGAAATACTTTTTGCAGTGTTCCATGCTTTATCTTCAGCGAAAGGCATCAAATAATAACTAAGCTTATTCTCAATAGAGGCTCGTAAACCAGGGCCAAAACGAACTAGTTCCTTGGAGTAAATAGTACGTTTTTGATCAAAGCTAATCATGCCATTATTCAATTGATATAAATTGGTCCAACGATCCCTAATCTGCTCAAAGACAGTATGCTCAAGTTCTGGAAGTGATGAATACATACCAGCTAAACCTCCAAAAACATGATCCTTGATATAAGATATTAGTAAAACAGGCCGAAATACATCGTAGACATGATTACGATACTGTTCACCGTTGTGTCCGCTTAGCCCCAGTACACAATCTCCCAACACATTTCTCCTGTATTCCAAGGTTCTATATTCTCTTGTCCAGCCATGGTTAACTCTAATCTGTCCATCATAAAAATAAAAGGCTTTCTTAAGATTGGCTGCAAGTTCTTCTTTGCTCATCTCATCTGATGTCTTAACCGGAACTTCTACCAATCTACGTTCAAGCGCTGTAGCTAATTGGCGGGAAATAAGCAGGTCTTTATCTGGTATTTTTTTTGCGTTTGAATGTAATTGTAGGTTTTCAAGTGTTTTGTTGGCTATAGCCAGTATAAGCCTGCTATCAAACCCGGCTGAAAGGCCAATATCCACCTTGTTAAGTTTGTTTCCCAAAAAACTCTTCACCTTTCCGAAGTAACATTCTAAGTACTCAATTTGTAAAATGACTGCCTCATCAAAACTCGAGTAATGTTGTAAATTTACTGAATCTGCTACGTGGCAGATCAAATCTTTGTTTTCAAATGGAAATCGATGCTCGAACTTGTGTATTTCTTGAAAGGTAGTAGTCTTTCCAATTGAAAAACCCGATATTATATTAGCATAAACATTAGGCAAATCTATCGTTAGCAGTTTGTCCAAGGACTCTGCCAAGGCTATAAAAGACGATGAAATACAGAATGTGCTCGTAGCATAATAAGCTTGATATGTTGTCATATTATCATGAAAGATATTGAGCCTTCCATTATGATAAATGCATAGGAAAAAAACGCCCATCAATTCTCTTTGATCCAAATCTCCTGCAAGGAAATCCGAATAAACGGCTTCAAGCACCATTGACCGTTCGGAATTACCATATAACATTGTGCCACAAAAAAAAGCAATACCCTCTGCAGCAGAAATGCAGTTTTTATCCGAAGAATCTCTTATTTTACCATACAGCAGTAGCTCATACTCACCAAAAAGCATTTTTTGGGGACCACTTAAGCCCATATTCAGAAAAGCATTCTCTGCCCTATGGGTATTAACTGCAGAGTTCCCTTTAGTGGTTAAGAAAAAAGCACCCATCTATCGACCTCTTAAAACACCATTGTATTCAAGGAAACGGACATAATCTCTATTTAGAAGAAGTGGTGCATGTACCTGAAAAAGATTTACATCGGAATTTGAGTTTGCTTCCAGCAGCGAAATCTCTTCACCTGAAGATATCACATCCCAGCCTACATATGGCAAATAGCTTATCTTCTGGTGTGCATCCAATACAAACTTTAAAATATTATCCCAGTTCGGCACAATGGCCCCTTCAATGTTAATGCCTGTATCCGGATGGACAGAATGCCATTTCAATTTTTTATCTTTTGGGAAAGCAACACCTTCACTTAATAATCCTGTATCAATATCAATGTCACAACAAATGCCACCCAATGACCAGTTATCCACGAGCCCGGATTGTGAGGTTCCAAATCTATGTAAACACCTAATTATTTTAGGTTTACCCGATACAGGATCTATCACCGATAGAATCCTGATTGTGTTTAGAGAATGTGGATACACCTGATGTGCATAGCCTTGCTGTTTAATGCATGGATAGGCTAGATAATCGGTTAATCCCCCAACCAAAGCTACAACATTTTGTTTGTCTGTTTCTTTATCGTTTATGAGCCATTTCCCGGAATTTAACGTAATTTTGTATATACCAAAGCCGCCACCACCACTGCGGGGTTTTAGAATAATTTCACCTTCTCCATAATCTGTAAGCAATTCATGAATTGTTAAGATGTCACTCGAATTGCACTCAATGATAACGCCAGATGTTATGATGGCAAAGCTGCGAACCACATCAAGCAGAATTTTTTCCAGCACGAGTTTATCATCCAGGATGTATGAATATCTGCTATTTATCGAAGGCATTTTTACTTTTCTGACATAATCACTAAGGTATTGGTTCAAGCTAAAGTCACGGAGATTATATACCATGAGAGAATCTGCCCAGAAACCTTTCAAATAGGCGTATATAACTGCCAGAATAGAGTGCTTAGATTTGTTTTTGAGTGCCCCTAAGCTAAAATCCTTAACAAACCAATACGTTTGCTTGAGATAGCTTTGCTTATTTTTCATATACCTAAATCCAATTTCTTTTAAACTCCAAATAATCTATTTGTTTTGTACACGAATTAGTATGATGCGACAAAGCCCTTCGTTGCTCTTCCATAAAAGATATTACTCACAACAACCTGTTAGCTTGCCTGCACAGGAGCCGATACTGGGTTTGCATAACTGCTAATTTCAGATGATCCCTGCTTAGCCAAGGCATAACTGTACTCGGCATTTCGCTCAGAATAATACTTTATCACATATATTGACAGCACCAGCAATACAGATTGTGTAGGGGTATCAATCATTGAGCCAGAATACAATATTATGTCCAATAAGACATAAAAAGAGACAATTCTGGCAATCTTTCGGTCCGGTATTGTATAAATGAGTCGTAAAAATACAGAGATTATCAACAGAGTAGCCATCCAACCCATCTGTATAATCATAGTTCCTATACGGGATATCAAGGTTCCAGGCATCAATCCGTAATCCTCCGGCTCAAAATCATCACTAATCTTGCCTTTTCTTGTTCTGCCATAACCAAATAGGGACTCATGGCTAAATGGATCCCTGATCGTATTAGTTATTATTGTAGATGCTGCTCCTAGCCTCCCTTGCGCGTATTCACCAGACAATTTTTCTTGAGATGCACCAGAATATGATAATATATAGTTAACTGCATAATCCATATTGAAGCTGCCCCATAACTTTCTTTCTGGATTTAGGGACGGATTAAAACGAAATCCAACGTAGATAATGATTGGAATCAACAAGATAACAGTCGCAATTTTCTTAAGGGTTTGTTTGTTAATTCTATTGAGCATCAACAAGGCAAGAATAATCGGATACAAAAGCCATATAGCTCTCTTATTGGAAGCTATCGGCATTAGCAATAATAAAAGAGCAAACCACCAGTCTTTCCCCTTTAAATTCTCTCCTCGCATAGTCCAATACACTATAGTTCCTATGATAGCATAGCCTATACCGATCCCTCCACCTGCATTGGACAAGGATCCAGTGATGTTTTCTCTGAAGCCAAGAACCAGCAGCTTGACCACAGAAAACGCAATCTGGAACCATAAGAGCTTAATGATCAGATGGCTGTAATACTGGGACTCATTGTCGCTTAGTTTAAGGCCTTTTATTGCATAGAACAATGCAACTGGAATAAAGAATTTATGATAATGATTTAGCGCCCATAACAGACTTATGCGGTTTATATAATAGTTTAAAAAGAATAGCCCAGTAAATAATATGAATAACCATAAAGTAGAGCTCTCTTTTCTCGTTAGCTTACTTATTCTTGCTCTCATCAACAATACAATAACTAGAAACAATAACATGACTTTCGCAAGGAGAGTACCTGCAGTTGGCAATAATGAGATCAAAAATCCCTGATTAAACAGAAGCATAATTGTCGCAGTCAGATAGGTCAGCTTAATCCTGCGTAGAAACAAAACATACAGCGTAAACAACAAAAAGTAATACAGATATAGTTGATTCGCCGGTATGGCGTGCATAATTGTTTTACCTTCAAACATAATCCTCTACCTCAACTCATGCCCTTTTCAGGGTGCTTATCTTATTCATAGCAATAAGGTATGCACTGGCAAATTTATTTTTGTTCAGATATAGATATCCAGATAATGCCACAAGAGACATGACTATCGAGATGATATGCGGAACTGTAATGCTGGCATATACCGTTGCCACCAAAGCTAAAATCAAAACGATAGCATAAGTAGGGATCATACTGAATCTGATTTTTGTAAAACGCTTGGTGAGAGACCAACTCCAGATAAATTTAATTGAGGTTCCGGCTAAAAACGCTACAGCCAAACCGATTATCCCTATATATCTATGCAAAAGTAGAAAGCCAAGCACTGCAGCAAGAGATGCAGCGAATTCATAATATAAGTTATATATGGTTTTTTTTGCGACTACAGGCCCACACCCCGAAATCTGTCTGATAATTTCCAGCAGTTCGTTCAGCACAACGAATCCTATGACAGAAGCTGCTGGATAGTACGCCGGCGTTGTGAGTATTTGAAGCAATAGCCTGCCATTAAATATGATCAATAAAGCTATCAATGTAGTAATCCCCAAGAAAAAATTATAAATCTTCTTAACCTCATTTCCATAATCAGGCCTGGTAACAATTTCAAAAAGATGCGGGTACCAAGACATGCGCAGGCCATATTGCACAAATCCCAGAATACTCGCCAATTGTAATGCAACTGTATAATAACCCATATCTCCAACACTCAGTAGATTGGCAACCAGATACCGAATCAAAGGTTTCTGAAAAGAAATGATGAGTACCGCCGGTACCAAGGGCAAAGAAAATTTTAGAATAGATTTTAAATCAGGAACATAGAAATAGAAACCGAAGTACTTGCGCAGCACAATGCCGAACATGATGATAGAAGTCGTTTCGCCTATTAGATGGCCGACAATAACTCCGGTAACCCCCATTTTCAAGACCGCAACGCAAATTACCGACGCTAGTATCCGTATAAGCAATTGAATATTCACCAGTGTGAAATACAACCTCGGCTTCTTTTCGTATCTCATGATCACCATTAGATAAGTATATAATGCTGAGATTGGTGCCCATAAAAGAGTCAGATAAAAGGCTGCCTGGTAATTGGAAGATTCGAAGAACAGACCATATATTTTGTCATGTAGCAAAAGAGAAGATATTATTATTACGATGCCAAATAATGATGTCACCCATAAACCAGTTGAAACCAGCCGCTGTTTATCCTTCAAGCTTGGCCGATCGTAGAAAAACCTGCCCACTCCTCCGTACATCTCTAAATTGATCAAGAAGGTAAGAAAAACTGTCAATTGCACCAGAATATCCTGAGCGCCATAGTCCTGGGGACTCAAGAGCCTGGTGTACATAGGCAAGAGCAGAATGCTGATAAACTTGCCAAATATGGGTATCAGTCCATATATAGAAAAAGACTTGAGAAAAGTTTTCAAGGCGAAACACCTGATCCCAAATTAGCTGGTAAACCTAGTAAGTTGAATCCCGATATCACGTCAATTTTATCACAGCTGAAGCCATGATCTTTGATATCGCTCATCTCTTTGATCCTGCGATCTGTTTAAGCAATGGCACAATGTCATTTTTAATATTGTATCCCATGTCCCATTCCTGGGAATTTTCTACTATGATTTTTGAATCGTAAGACTCCAATCTTCCATATATTTCCTCAAGACCTACCGCAAAACTTTCTGGATTATCAGAAACCAACACTCCATTGAGATCAGAGATCATCATCCTGTTCTTGTTCGTATTGGTCGCGATGGTAGCCAGTCCAGAAAGCATATATTCCGCAGTCTTAGTCACGATCACATCGTTATAGTATGGCGTAATCGGCACGTAGGATACACCCACATTACATTGATCAAAAAATGAAACTATCTCATTATCAGGCAAGTAGCCATGATAGGTCACGATCCCTTCCAGAGCATTGTCTTTTATGGCTCTCTTAAGCTCCTCAACATATTCGGGGTTCCCAGAACCTATAATTGAATAAGTGACCGAAAGGCTTTGATGTTTATTCAAAAACATCCTGAGCCCTGCTATGGTCTCGTGTATGTTTCTGCCGGTTAGGGCGCCAATATAAAGTAGTGACATTGAGGTAAAGCTCTTTTTAACTACCGATATTGGTTTCATCCCCCATCTGGTTACATAGCAGTTATCCTCCTTAAGGCCAAACAAACTTATCATCTCAGGAGTTTGCACGAAGAACTTTTGATAAGGAAGTCTTATCAATCTTCCCAAGCTATCCCAAAATATCCTTTTAGCCATGGATTTGTTCACTGCTGTAGTAAACAGCAAGAGAATATATTTTTGCTTTGGCAAAAGTAGTGGGTACAAAAAAGCAAGTCTGTGATAATGAATTAAAACAACATCTGCTTTTATGCTTCTCATTAGCCTAGTGGACTTAATTACGAACTTAAGCTCGTTAAGCAGAGCTCTGAACTTCTTTCCCCTCAAGCCTTTCCCTAAGACAAGAATTTTGTGATTTGGCGCCTCATAATCCTCAAAGTGATAATTGCTTTTTTGCATCCAGCCACACAGCCAGACTACTTCCATGTATTTTGATATCTCGATTGTCCTGTCAAAATGAAAGCGGGGCTCTGGCATCAATGGTTTAACAACCAATAGTCTCATCAAATTTTCCTTTTATTGTATTAATCTTAAATCACCAGAACTAGCTAAAGATTAGCATCAAGAGCATCATAATTAGGGACTTTCTCCAAATATCCTGCTCTTACCGATTCTGCCAAGCAGATACAAGGTAAACACGTCGTTTCCACATCTTCACGCGTTAGAGTTTTAAAATCCAGCTCCGGATATTGTTTCTTAGTCGCCCGCATCACTTTCATAAACACATTTGGCCAGGTGCTCATCGCTCTTCCATTCCTGCGGTTCTTGCGGTTGTAGAGCTTGATGTACTCCCTGCAATCAGCTTTGTAGGCTTCACTAAGCTCAATCCTTCTGGCAAAGGCATAAATCTCTTTTACGATTTCATTCGAAGGGGTAAATTTTGGCATAACCTTGCGTCTGGCAATGTATTTGTTCAGATGCGCATTATAATAGATTACCACATCGTCCATGTTTCCGGCAAAGCCGGGCAGCATTAGTTTCACTTGTGCTTTCATTACTTCATCCTCCTTCAGGATATAGAGTTTTTACAAGGAGGATCGGCCGAGAGCATCGGAATATACGCTTCAGCAAA
>JAQUJJ010000325.1 GCA_028681035.1 Candidatus Cloacimonadota bacterium | reverse complement strand
TAGGGACAGTACGTCAAATCCCCGGCTGGTTTTTCATGTAAACTCCAAGGGTGGCGAAAAATGCAGGGGGAAAAATCCCCCTGCACCCCCACTGGGTCCTCAATGTGAAACTCTCTTGTTTTTCTGCGCAATTTGCAAAAGGCAAAAAGAACAAAAAACAAAAATCAAGGGGAACACCTACAAACGCGGAAGCCTATGCTGTAGTAGCTGCTGGTCGCATTGCTGCTGTACCGGTACGTAACGGTGCAGTAGATGGCATCGCCGTACCAGCTACCGCCGCGTAGCACACGGTAAGACCCGCTATTTGACCCCGTAGGATTATTCTGTGAATCACTTGGATAGCTGCCATAGATATCCCAATTCCATTCCCAGACGTTACCACTCATATCGTAGAGGCCAAGCTCATTGGCGGTCTTGGTTCCTACTGTGTGAGTAGTGCTGCCAGAATTGGAAGAATACCAAGCCACAGCATTGAGGTCATTACTCCCGCTATAAGTATAATTATGCGTCTGATTACCACCACGGGCAGCAAACTCCCATTCAGCTTCGGTAGGCAAGCGATAACCATTGGCGCTCCAGTTACAGCTTACATTACTGTGGTTATTGTAGTCTGAGTTCCAGCCCGATGGCCAGTTCGCTGGATTGGTACCATAAGTGCCATAGCTGTAGCAAGGCGTTAACCCTTCCTGCATACTTATCCGGTTACTGTATTCGATCGCATTGAACCAGGATACATTGTATGCTGGATAATTGCCACCAACCCCGTAGCCAGAAGCAGGATTCGTCCCCATCACCACCTCATATTCTGCCTGCGTAAGCTCATACTTGTCCATATAGAAGCTGCTCACAGTCACATTGGAAGTACCGTTATGGAAGGTCCCGCCTTCTACCAGAACGAAGTTCTCTGGCACCGGTGGCGAGCTGCCATCATCCGCATAGACGCGGTAGAGATAGTTATCGCCTTCCAAAGTGTAGCTTTCCGCTCCGGCATCCCAGATAATGTGTTTATCCATGCCCAGGCTCAGGTCATCTCCAAAATCGCCACTCAGATTTGCCAAACTGGGAATGATGTCAAAACTGGCACCATCATTGCCGGATATCTTTAGCGTGATGTCACAGAGATCGCCATTGGCGTCAGAGACATCATAATAGATATCAATTAGCTTGCTGCCATCGGTGCGTTGGACTGCGCTTACATTGCTCACCTCTGGTGCAGCATTAGGAATGGGTGTCTTCTCCACAGTTATGTAGTCCCAATGTGCATATTTACTGGTGCCATCGAACTTGCTGCTAAGGCGGAAACGCAGGCTCTGGCTATTGGCAGGGATATCTGCCGTTACCTTTGTCCAGGCATTGCTGTTGTTATTCACCGTCACCCAGTTGTCCCAGTTTGTGCCCGTGTCATACATCAGGCTATAGCGGCAGTAGTCATTGGTGGTGGTCAGGTTCTTGGTATAGTACCAAAAGCTGAGCTGATAGCTATAGCCGGATTGCAGGGTCTGTGTGGCAAAAGTGACAGTGCTTTCCACATTGTCCAGGTCCCAGCCCGCCCAATACGTGCTGCCTTCTTGAGCTGTGGCACCGCCCATATTTTCCGTGGTTGGTCCCCACCAGATACGTTTGGCATCCGGACTGGGGTTGGCAGTGTAGCCATAGGTATCCGTGGCTGCAGCTTCAAAGCTTTGCTGCAAGATGGTTTCGGCAAAGAGAGAAAAAGAGCAGAAGATTAACAAGAGCGCTACGATATTCCTTCTCATTTCACAGCTCCTTCGGCATCATGCAAGCGGCTTTTGATTTCTGCCAGACTGAGACTGCGCTCGGGATCGGCCTTTGCTTCAGCCAGAATATCCGCCATTTTCCCATCATAATCCTTATAGGCCACGATCCGGTAAAACATCTGATCCCGGAAGCGTGCCACCCGCTGGTGGGTGTAGCTTAAGCTATTCGTCTCAGTAAGAAAATAAAAGAAATGTTCATCATGCTCGTAAGGGCTTTCGTTGTACAGCACGATATAGCCATCCGGTGTGATGTCACTATTGTAAGGGGGAATGGTCTTAGTCACCGCTTGCCAATTGATCACCGCATCCACGTTATTGGAAATATCCACCACCACTCCGGTCGGTTCAGCAGGTGGAACGTAGGTAATGGAAAAGCCAGCCGAACTTTTCTCCGTGGTGTTGCCAAAGCTATCGGATACTTGGATCTTCACTCTGGCATTGTAGCTTTGGGTGCTGGGCATCAGCCAAGGCTGGCTGCCGTCGTTGATAGTCTCTTCTGCGATTGGGATATAATTTGTGCCGCTATTGAGGCTGTACCAGAGATTTACCGAGTTATTCACCAGGTTAGGGTCACTTGCTTCCCACAGGATTTCGTTCGTATCCCCTATGTACCAGGCTTCCCCGCCATTGGGGCTAAGAATAGAAAGACTTGGGTTCACGGTGTCATTCGCCACAGGTGCGGAAGTGCCATAGCTGCTGAGCGCGAAGGCGCTGGATAGCAGCATACAGAGCACAAGTGCCAGTAATGCTTTACGCATGTTTCCTCCATTGTGCCACGGTTTAGGTGGCTTTTCGTTTTTATTATCGTTTAGTTAAAATCTACAATTCACAGGGTATCTGAGCTGATGTTTTGTGTCAATAGCTTTTTGCCTATCGCCCCCTTGGAGTTCAAAACCCCTTGCTATTTTCATATTAAAAACGAGTTTTACAGGGTTTTGGACTTCAAGCAGCAGGGGCATTGACTTGGAATCAAACAGCAAGACCATTGGTTTTGGACTTCAAGCAGCAGAGCGAAGTGCTATCTATCGGAGTGAAATGCCAGCCTGGTTCCGCAAAGTACTGTTTGAAGTCCAATGCGCACGTAAATCCTTGTATATGTATAAGATATCCATGCGCATTGAACTTAACTGAAAGCCAGCTTTCGCCACCGACAATGAAAATCCTTAACAAAATTCCCTCTATAAAATAGAGTGTCTCCCCCTAAATAAAATAAAAAAGGAGACACCCATGTCTAATAAGACAC
>JAQUJJ010000324.1 GCA_028681035.1 Candidatus Cloacimonadota bacterium | reverse complement strand
CATTTGGGACCCATCTATTTTACTTGCCGCAATGCAAGTTTTTAAATGATTCTCTAAAGGACTGATAGTAATGGAGGTTACCATGAAGAATCGCACAAAACATCTTTGGTTTAGTTTGTTTATTATTCTTGTTGTCAGCTTTGCTCAGGCTCAGCAGACGGCGACCCCGACCGGGGTTAATTTTCGTGATAGGGATATGCTGACGGTTTATCCCAGCTTTATAGAATTCGGTAATGTGGGAGTGGGCAGCGTAGGTATGGACGAAATAACAATATCATCTAGTCCTGCTGCTACCATGACTCTCACATCATTGACTATAGGGGACTCAGCAAGCTGCACAATTTCTAATATGCCAACCCTGCCCTATGCTGTTGTACATCCCGATGAGCTGGTTTTAGCGATAGAATTTGCACCATTGACTATAGGCGAATTCGAGGGAACTGTTGAGCTCTCGTTCGAACTTGGATATTCAAGACAGGTTTATTTGCATGGCTTCGGCGTTGAGCCGCCACCTCCAATGATAGCTTTACCCACCACTCCCTACGATTTTGGCGAAGTCCCAGTGTATAGCTATGACCTCTCCACCAGCATTGATGTGAGTTTAACTCCGGAATGGTTAGCCCTTCATACAACTGGAGATATCTATGGTATATACCTCACAGCTCAAGAGCAATATCCTAGTTTCAGTTTAGGTGCGATCACCAATACCACAACTTCCCAGACCTTTTCATTGCCATTAGTAGCGCCGATAGCATTGAACGCTACAGACGAGCTCAGTATTGAGGTTAACTGTAGCCCGGCCGATATGGGTGAAGTGGCTAGCGAGCTTAGTATCACATGCGAAGATGGCGTGACTCATACTATGTATGTCACTGCTACGGGAGTGATGCCAGGGGCACGTATAGAATTGTCTCCCGACAATATAACGATAAATGTGGTGGCAGGCGAATCAAATACTGGTGGCTTTTACATTAAAAACTTTGGTGATGAAGAGCTATATTTTGAAATAGATGATTATGGAATGCCTTTCTTTATTAGTTTTAGCGTGATGGAAGGTGAGGTGAATATAGGCGATAGCCTGTTTGTGAGCGTGGAGGCCGATGCCTCAGAGCTGGACGCTGGTCGTTATAATTACGGATACTTAATAAGCAGCAATGATGTCTGGGTTGATAGTCCCTATTTAACTGTAAACGTCAATGTGAGCAACCCCCCTCAGCCTTTGGCGGCAGATTTCCATGCCGATTTTACAAGTGGACATCCTCCATTTATGGTGAGCTTTAGCGATGATAGTCACGGCGATTCTACTCAACCCTGGTCCACGATCAACTCCTGGAAATGGGACTTTAACAACGATGGGGTCTTTGATGCCTTTGTGCAAAACCCCAGCTATACTTACACCGCCCCGGGCGCCTATAGTGTCCGTCTGGTGATTGGCACAAATACCGGAGCAACAGCCTCGAAACTCATCACGAATTACATAAACGGGACAAACTCCGCTCCTCAGATTGCAGACCCTCTCAATACGATCAATATGTGGGAAGATACGACCTGGGGGCCAGAATACGTCTATGATATCTTCAATGATGCAGATGGAGATACCCTTGCCATTTCTTGCCAGGGAAGCCAGCACTTGACTGCTACGGTTACCGAAAATATATTCCTGACGATTACCCCCGCTCCAGACTGGTATGGCGTAGAAACGATCAGCATCAAAGCCACAGACCCCTTTGGGGAAAGTGTGACACATAACGTCTTGGTAACGGTTAATGATATGAATGATGCCCCTGTTCTGAGTATCCCGAGCGATCTCTATTTCATCCGTAACTCGGTCTATACGGTAGATTTTGCGCCCTATATCAGCGATCCTGATAATCCTCATTCAGAGCTATCACTTGTGATCACAGCCCTGGATTCTCAAGGGGATATCAACTTTGTGTACAATCCCATTAATACAGCCGATATCCAGGGACAATTTAAGGTTGATTTTTCATCGCTTTCACAAGTCGCTACTTCAGCCTCCTTTCATATCGCTGTGAACGATAACGTCTTACGTCTGATCTCCTCTGCAAACTTCACGATGCACGTGATAGAGCATTTTGCTCCCGCGCTTGCGGTAGGGGCTGCCTATGAGTTTGCCGGACAAACTGTAGTCTTCACTGATGCGACGGTGGGTAATCCTGATCATTGGCTATGGGAATTTGGCAATGGAGATACTTCTACACTGCAGAACCCCCAGTATCAATATTTGGGAGCGGGGACTTACGACGTACGTCTGACCCTGGGCAATAGCCAGGTTCCATCTGAAGACACGCACGTTTTCATGCCTGGCCTGATCAACCTCAGCGGAACTGCTGTAACGGTTGGTGATGTACAGCCCATTTGGACACCTGCAGGATCTCCCTACAATCTTTTCGGCGATGTAGTGATCGATGGCTCAGTTGAGATCCAGGATGAAGTGGTGGTAAACCTCTTTAGTGAGGAACCTCTGCAAATATTGGGAGCGATTTCGGCCAATGGAGTGAGATTCCAATCCCAGGCAGCAGGTGGAAAATGGGGCGGTCTCAAATTTAGCGGATCCGGCCTCAGAAATCCAAGCATTTTAACGGACTGCGAGATCATTGATGCGCTGCTTCCTGTGGATATTAGCACCCAAAGCCCGGTCTTTACCAATCTAACTATAGCGGTTTCGGATACTACTATTATCGCAGATGGAGAGGCTATCAGGCTTTTTGAAAGCTCCTGCCAGATAGCAGGTGCAGAGATCTTAAACTACCGGGGTGGCATTGTGGTGGATGGGCAGAGCCCAAACCGCGCAACACCTACCTTGAGTAATATCCGTGTACGCAATGCCAGCAATACCCAGCGCACATTAGGTGAAGCCACCACAGGAGTTACTCTGAAGAGCCCTGCTGTGGTAAATAACCTGGAAGTGGACAATTGCTCCATTGGAATCCTGATCGGCACAGAAAGTGCAACTATTAGCAGCACACCTACCTTGACCAATATCCGGGTGCGCAACAGCAGCAATAC
>JAQUJJ010000323.1 GCA_028681035.1 Candidatus Cloacimonadota bacterium | reverse complement strand
TTCATGGCAATCTGATGCCTTCCAAACTACAACCCGGAGATGCTTACGAGACTGCTCAGGAAGAGCAGACCGATAACCTCAAAGCCCTGCAAGCGATGCTGATGCTCTATAATGCCACCATCTTCACCAATGCATCCGGACATATCATTCTCAAGAACAAGGATGCCTATGCCACTTCCATAATAGACATCGCAGATGAAGATGTGGTATCATTTGTGGTCAAGCGAGGCAATCAGGAAAAACCCGATATCAAGACCATCGATGTCCTGGCAGGCGATACCACACAACTGCAAGGGCTGATCAAAGACTATCTAATCGACTTCTATGACTCGAAGTGGAGCATAGAAACGACCATCGACCAGCTTGCCAAATACAACCTCTCACTCCAGTCCAAGATACGCATCCAGACCAAGGTCTATGCCATTACCGAACTGGAGCGAGACTACATAAATGATGAATACAAGGTGAAAGCATGGCTGTTATAAGGGGCTGGAGACTAATCCGGCAGACCTCTAACGGGGTATTCTACTTTAACTGCACCACTGGACAGGTGGAATACTCTCCCCGACGTAAGTACCGCATTGAGAAGAAGAATGCCTTTGATCCTACCATCCTGCATCAGAGAGACGAGTACCGGGAGGATAGCTTCGATCTGCAGGCAACCCTCAATCCTGATGAGTACTATACTCTGATGAACTTCATTACCTCCTCAGGTCGTCTCTATCTGGAATACACCGCCTATAATGAAGTAAGGAGCCAGTTCCCGGTCACGGTATCACAGTTCCCCAAGTGTCCTGATGATCTGCATGAGTATCCTGAGAAGGTCAAATTCTCACTCGAGTCCAGATACATCGGATCACCTGGCTACATCGACTTCGGCATCATCATCATTGAAGACGATAGCGATAATATCACCTCGAGTTAGCCATAAATACAGAAAGCCATAAAGCCATAAAAGCATAAATACAGAGGAGCATAAATGTTCAAATACGGAATCAGCTACTATATAATGGAAGAGGGAGCAAGGAAGCCTCAGTCGGGAGTGGATGCTCGCTTACTCAGACCTGGAGCCGACTGGCAGAGTGGATTACGTCTCATCGAAACCGAGAACTCAGGTTATTATGAATGCCTGATCGAAACTGAAGCCGATTGCGGTTTCTATGAGATCTGGGACAACCGAGGCAACCCCAATGGAGCCTTCGGTGGCAAGACTTGCACCATTGGAAAGCTCGATGCCCGGGGTCTGCAGAACGACTGTATCTACGGTAATCACATCCTGGATGGAGTGGTAACCGGAAGTAAGATCGCCAATGAAGCCATTGGCACAGAACACCTGCAAAATGGACTCTTTTCACTCTCCAAGCTACAATACGAGACTCAGGATCAGGATAAGGGAGTGGGAGATAACAGCCAGGCTAGCCCGGCAAAGCTGAGCGATGATAAGGTGATTACCCATGTGCTGGATAAAGAGTATCAGGAGATTCCGCACATCATCCTAACCAACCAGTGCGATGCCTTCCTCTACATAGCTGATGCCAAGATTGAAGGGAACCTAGTGACAATCATGATCGGGATCAGCCAAGTCTATACCGCCACTGATCCTTTCTATAAGCTCCTTGCCATAGCTAAATGATGCCCAAGAGAGAAACCCGGCATCGCCGGGTTTGGTGTGATAGATCAGCTTCCGCTTACTTCTTTTCGAGCCTGCAGATCAACTCAGCCATGAGGTTGATCATATCCTTATAATCGCTGCATTCCCATGCATCGTCGGCTTTGATCTTGATCTCTTCCACGGTCATCTTCTCCGACTGCAGCCAGGGTCCCCGGAACTGATTCCACCAGCTCTTGTAGTGGAACTCATTAGCGTATGGATCATCTTGTTTAGTAGCTTGCGTTTCAATTATCTCTTCAATTGGCTGCTCCGAACCATCATCTCTCATCAATACGATCTGGCTGCCTGATTTCACCATCTCCTCGAGCTGTGTCATGCCTTTCTTTTGCTTGGTCATCTTGATCTCCTTCTCGGTTACCCGACTGTTAACTGATAGGTTCTACACAGAACCAGTGGCAACCGTGGTCAAGTCCTTTCTGCACAATAGCATAAGAAATCGCATAATACTCGAAGATACCAGATTGAAGGATCAAAACAGCTATGGCGATAGTGCTCAATAGGTTAGCAAAATCCATTTGAAAAAACGGTGAAACTCACCCCCAAAATCGGTCATCTGATCAGATTTGAAGCTATCAGCATCTAACTTATCTGTCTGGTATTGATTAGAGAAACCGTTTGAAAAAACGATGAAACAAACCATTTGAAAAAAGCGTGATACTCCATTTGAAAAAACGGTGATACTCACTCTCTCAGGAAGCCCCGATTTGAAAAAACGGTGACACTATTTGAAATTATGCTTGATACGTTGTACAAAATCAGGAAAGAGCAAGAAAAAACATTAGTAATCCCTTGCTTTACGATGTGTATTATCCATATATCATCCATATATCATCCCTATATCATCCCTATATTATATACGGATGATATAGGGATGATAAACTTATGATAAACATTGTAAAGCAGGGCGAAATATGGGAAAACAGAAGAAAATTGAAAAAGCCTGCTCTTTGACTGCTGAATACCCCTGATATCCCTGCTACCCAAATAGCAGGCATCCCCCCATTTTTTAAAAAAAGCAATATTATGAGTAATATTGATTGAATAGGAACACGGATTTTGCGAGTTAAACAGATTAACACGGATATTAGAATCAGGAATCCAAACTATAATCGATGAAATAGCTAATCAACTGTGAGTATATTACACATTTGCAAGAATTAATCCGTGCAAATCCGCCCAATCCGTCTCATCCGTGTAGCCATTAATTTTTGGGGGGATGCCAGTACCCAAATAGCACGCATCCCCCCGAAATTTTTCATGCTAATCTTGTAGATGCTTAATATGAGCGGATTGGCATCCTGTGGTTGCTTGAAAATGTAGTAACCCAAATTGGCAACATATTGCTATATATACATATCTAA
>JAQUJJ010000322.1 GCA_028681035.1 Candidatus Cloacimonadota bacterium | reverse complement strand
TATTTAAAGGAGTATAAGCAATGAAGAAGCTTAGTAGAAAACAACGTATAAAGCGAGAGATTACCAATTTTACGGGAATCATCTTTGCCTCCATCTTTTTTGCCATAGGTTATTCTTGGTTTCTCTTGCCATACAACATGGCACCAGGTGGCGTGGGTGGCTTATCGCAGATAATAAACCACTGGTTTGCCATTCCCAATGGCTTAACCATGATTGCCATCAATATCCCACTATTCGTTATTAGTTTCATCTTTATCGGTAAATCCTTCGGTACTAAAAGCCTCTATGGCATGTTAATCAGTGGGTTTATGACAGATATACTTAGCTTTCCCATGCTGTATAGGCTGGGGTTCATTGCAGATTTAGCACCTTATACGCACATAGTTAAAGGACGCACTATCTACGCCATGCTGGGTCCAGAGGATCTATTTCTCAGTGCTGTTGCCGGTAGCGTGATGCTGGGTGTGGGATTGGGCATGATCTTTAAATTTAGGGGGTCAACCGGTGGCACCGATATCCCCGTTGCCCTAATCAAGCAAAAAGCTAACATCTCGATAGGTACGGGGTATTATATTGTTGAAACAGGCATTATCCTTTTGGTAGCCTTAGCTTTGGGCGATTTAAAACTACTCATTTGGGGATATTTGAACCTCTTTATCACCACCAAAATTACCGATCTCGCCAGCGAAGGCTTACCTTATATCAAAGGTGTTTATGTTATCTCCGATGATGTGGATGAAATCCGTAATGAAATCTACGAAAGGCTGGATCGTGGAGTAACTTACCTAAAGGGAACACGCGGGTTTAACCAAAGAGATACGAATGTGTTGTTTTGCGTTCTGAACAGACGTCAGGTTCCGCTCCTTACCGATATTGTGAAAGAGATTGATCCAGATGCGTTTATGATTCTAACAGACGTTTACGATGTGCTGGGCTATGGTTTCAAATCCCGCAAAATTAACCTCAGCGACAGCCATTAAAACATATACTGCTGTGTTGTTGTGAGGAGACCCAATGTCCTATACTCTATGTAACAACAGTGAAAAAAGGCTTAGTTCTCTTTTAACACAGAGAAAAACAGACAGACACAGAGGTTTTTAAAATAGAAGGAATGAGACTATAATCAGGGCTTAACCAAAGCAACTTTCGCCCATGTATCACTTTTCCACCCTTCCACCCTCAGCAGGATTGGAACCCTGCTCTACATCATACATCTCGACCTCTCGCCCTCTCGACTTATTGTCCTTAACCCTGAACTTTAGCAGCTTTCTTTCACTTTTACACTTACGCAGCATTGGAATGCTGCTCTACAGCCTACATCTCGACCTCTAGACCTCGCGACCTACCAGAACCTCAATACACACCACCGAGAACACCGAAAGCACCGAGACGACAAACAATGCCTAACCCTCTACCTCATGACTACTCGACACTCCAGCACTCCAGCACACCAGCACTAAAACACATAAACACTCTATACACACATCAAAGAACAAAACAAGCTTCTATCATGTAAGGGGGACAAATCTGAGATTTTGGGACAGAATTGCGATTTATTTTTCCAAAGCTCCGAATTCATGCTTAAGGAACAAAATATCAAGTAGCGTAATATTCAGCATTTATAACTTGACTTAATATTCCAACAGATTTCAACTGCACTTGTGAGTTTAAAAGGAATGGTTTAGCTGCGCATAATGGCATGAAGCAAAGCTAATAGCAAGCTTCATTGTAGAGCAGGATTCCAATCCTGCTGAAGAGTAACTTTCATTGTAGAGCAGGATTCCAATCCTGCTGAAGAGTAACTGTTAAAGCAGAATTCTTTTTTTTAACACAGAGAGAAGCAGAGAAAAACAGAGAATAACAGAGATATTTGTTTAACAAAGAAGTAGAATGCTATGATAAAACAAAGCGAGCAACACACAGTTGTTACTAAACAAAAGGAAAGTCAAGTGAGAAATATGCAAGCTGCTGCATGTGTATTTTATCGAAGGCAAAACTTATAAATTAGGAGGAACAAATGAAAAACGCAATGTTAGCATTGTTTCTGTTGGCGTTCGTATCCGTTAACCTGTATTCGCAAAACAACATGCCATTAATGCAGACTTTTGTTGGTGAATTTGCAGAATCATGGTACGGGGAAAAGATGGATGCTATCGATTTCAATGCCGATGGCTATGACGATCTGGTGCTTTTCACCCATAATAGTGGACCAGATCATTGGGCAAGCATCCAGTTATTTCTGGGTGGAAGCAATATGGATGCTGAAGCTGATTTGGTAAGGGAAGGGTCATTTGCTGGTCAAATCAATAATGAATTAATGATGAATGTCGGTGACGTCAATGGAGATGGCTTTGATGATCTGATGACCTCGGAACGATATGCTTATATGGTTAATGATTCCCTTGCATTAAGAATATTCTATGGTGGAACTAATGCTGATTTGGTTCCAGATGATTCACTAAGGACAACCGCTTTTGACGGAAGACCTGATATTAATCCCAGATGGCGTCTTGGTGACATTAATGGCGATGGCTTTGATGATTTAGGGATATATCATTGGGTAAATCACTACTGGCCAGATTTAGCCATTATGCTGGGTGGTTCTTATGAGATCATTACTGTGCAACCTTATACAACTAGTATCCCAACTATTGCAGGAGTTGGCGATGTCAATAATGATGGTTTTGACGATTACATCGTTGGTTATGGTTTGAATACAAGTGATGGATTACTCACCTATCGTTATCTATATTACGGTGGCAATCCTCTTAATCTGGATAACAGGGTGCTGCTACGGACATGGGGGCTTGACGAATGGAGCTATTCCGGTGGTTATGGAGCAGGTGATTTTAATGGAGACGGTTATGACGATTTTGTGTATAGTGAAGGAGATTCTTGGCGGGATAACAATAAATTGCGCTTGGGAGGATTAAACATTGCTAACACAAGTGAATATACTCTGAACAGTCCGGATTATCTCCCCAATCTGATGAGTTTTGAGCATCAGGGTATTGCTTATGGAGACTTTAACGGAG
>JAQUJJ010000321.1 GCA_028681035.1 Candidatus Cloacimonadota bacterium | reverse complement strand
CCCAAACCGTAACTTCATCCAATCTGCCATTCAAATATTCACCATCATAAAGCATATTTTTATTTGTTCCTAAGTACCATCCTGTTGTACAAGGTGTTGCCGCAGATTCTCCATCTATAACTCCAGCCAAATTTCCATCGAGATAGAGAGCAACAGAATAATCATCATTCATCACCGCTACAACATGATGCCAATGACGAATGGAGAACCCCGCACTGACTTCATAATCCTTGATATTATAAGTAGTAAAACGAAGATTGCCTCCCCTAACCGCTACCCCCCAACCATCGCCATGCCCGCTTGAAAGAATACGTTGAACATCGCCTTGTTCTTCCAAATTAACCCATGCAGAAACAGTAAAATTACTGCATAGATTATTTAAAGCGGGGACATTCCCTAAAGAAATGTATCCGTCTATGCCATTGAACAATGCAGCACCTCCTTCAACTCCAATAGTTTCCAATTCCACACCTCCATGAAGAGAACCTTCAACCTGCATCTCTGTCAAATCTGCATGTATCGTAGATACCTCGTTGCTTTCATTCAGATTAAACCTAAATAACAGCCCATCTAAAAAGGCATCATGGCTATCAGCACTACTCAGTATCAGATTTTCGTCTTGCTCGTCATTCACCAGAGGCATTCCCAGCTTTTCAGGAATAAGCCATTGTGAAGGGGCAGGATGTAACTCTAACTCTGCCGTAAGCTCAGGTTCACCTTCGTATAAAAAAAGCAATCGTTGTAGGGCGGTACTACAATTTCCGCATTGATCTTGCGCCGTCCATGTTCTTTGGATGAAACGAGCTAAGCTACCCAGACACCACCCCTCTTCACCTCTCTCATAGATTAGCGCTACCTCCTCATCGTTAAGCGGCTGATCTAAGATAGCCACATCATCTATCCAGCCGCAAAAAAAGTCTTTATCATCACGCCTATTAGCACCCATATATGTGCTTGTATTTCCATTCATCCCATAAACAAAATCAGCACCCTCCGCAACCAATTCTCCATCTGAATACAAACGAATGAGCTTTCGTGTTGAGTCTCGGACGGCAACAATATGATGCCACTGTCCATCGTTGGCTAATTCTTCGGATTGAATCTCCACCGTTTCTCCATAAAACCAAGAATGCAGTTGGAAATATGGGCAACCATCTCGAATGCCAAAATAGTATCCTCCCTTATACCCATCGTCTTTTTTGTCCCTCTGGCTCAATACCCAGCCATTCGTTCCTGTTGTCTTAATCCAAGCTGAAAGAGTAAAACCTCCGACTCCATCAATTGAGACATCATTACCCAGGTTTGCATAGTCTTGTACGCCATTAAAACGAGCCGCATAACCAAACTTACCAGGTTCTCTACCTTGTAAACTCAACGGAGCCGCAATGAGTTTCTTTGGTGAATCATCATTCAAAGAATCAACGCCAACCTCCCACTCATCCAGAGCAAAAAGTGCTTTTAAATTGGCTCGGCTTAAATGTGACCTATCTCTATAGAATACCTGCATGGCTTCATCCAAATCAGAAACAATAGTCCACCCTGTATCATTTGGACCATCTGAAGCAGAGACCTCACCCAAAACATCCTCTGGTACTTCGTTAATAACGGGGGAAATAGTATCCACAACAATCACTTGTTGAACACCTTCTCTTATATTTCCATTTACTCCCGTAGCAATCCAAACTCTATCCAATACCTCATACGGCTTCGTTGAAATCCCTAGCTGATACCCCGTCGGCCCACTCGCATATATTCCTGCAATTTCTTCTTCACTAAAAACCCGCTTCCATACGGCCAGATCATCTAATTCTCCAACAAAGGCCTCCCTAGGTAAACCTTGCCCTATCCGCCAGTCTAGTGAACCCGATTTTGCATTCTTCTCTCCCTCAACACAACCGGCAAAAACTCCATTAACGTAAAAATTAACTATCCCATCAGCAAATGTAAGAGCTACATGTTGCCACTGTTCAGATAGTATCGGCCCCGTTAAAGATGTTGTAAGATCGTAGTCCTTAACCTTATAGGCCGTAAAACGCAACTTATCTGCATTCAAACCAATCCCCCACCCAGAAGCAGCATCTCCCGTTGGAGTAACATCTCCACTTGAAAAAAACCTTTGAATCCCAAATAACTGACGCGGATACACCCACACTGATACCGTAAAATGATTGGTCAGTTCGCTTAAAGAGGATGTTTCAGCTAATTGTAAATATCCACCCCTTCCATCAAAACTCCAAGCCCTCCCATAGCGACCTCTTTCTCCCGATTTGACATCACCCACACATTCTGCACCCACAGCTCCATTGCTCGATGCAAAATCAACCCCACTCTCTTCATTAAATTCAAAGTAATTAACCAAATTGAGATCAGTTCGTTTAAATTCTTCATCACTCCATCCAATAGAAAGTGCCCCTCCATTGTTTTGGTAGGCCCGAGCCCAACCTGTCACATCTGGATGAATGCTATTGCCTCTTTCAACAATTATTTTTTCCGGAATCATGATGCTTAATTCCACTAGAGGATGATTTGCACTTGAAAGCGGATTGTGTCCCATTTGATATTCATACAGATCTGCAAACCCATCCTCATCTGTATCAGCATCGTGGTCCGAAGTTCCAAGCATCGCTTCTTGCCCCACATCTAAGCCATCCAAATCTTCATCAATACTGAGGGAAGTACTGTGAATTGTTACAACTCCATTCACATGCCTTAAACGAATCGTATGTCCCAAAGGATATTCATTCAGGGGAATCTGGACCAATTTTTCCCCAAGCAGAAGATTCCCCGATATATCTGCAGCTAATATATTTCCTCCATTATCCAACAAATCTAACCGCAGATCTCCGTTGTCTTCAGTAGCATCTATGCTGATCGCAAGATTATTCGTTAGTACATTTCGATTCAAGTGCACCAATAAAGACGCCGAGTGTGTCGAATTAGTACTTTCCCAACCATTGCTCCCCCATTGACCTCCATTTTTCTCGACGGTCGTAATCCATTCAGCCCCAGAATAATTAAAAGCGTCACCAGTACTACCT
>JAQUJJ010000320.1 GCA_028681035.1 Candidatus Cloacimonadota bacterium | reverse complement strand
AGCAAATTTTGAAAATTACCTGGACGGATTCTCTTCAAACGTGCAGGACATCATCAAGAGATTCAAGTTTAGAGACATGATTCCCACACTATGCGACAGAGATTCATTGGGACCATTGATTGAGAAATTCATGGATAATGATATAAACCTGGCACCGATCCCGGTACTCGACGCTTCAGGGAAAGAAATACATCCAGCTTTGGATAATCACTCAATGGGAACTATCTTTGAAGAGCTTATCCGAAGATTCAACGAAGATAACAATGCCTCTGCTGGTGAGTATTTTACTCCAAGGGATGTTGTAAATCTGATGGCAGAGCTAATCTTTGTACCCATTGCAGATAAAATAGAATCGGGCACATACCTTGTATATGACGGAGCCTGCGGAACCGGAGGAATGTTAACTGTCGCAGAGGAACGACTGCAAAAATTAGCTAAAGCAAACGATAAGAAGCTTGCTATCCACCTCTTTGGGCAAGAGGCTAGCGCAGAAACCTATGCTATTGCAAAGGCAGACCTTATCATTAAGGGAGAGGGCATTGAGGCCAATAATATTGCTTATGGCTCAACCCTTTCTAAAGACGTTTTCCCTTCTCATAGCTTTGATTTTATGCTTTCCAATCCTCCCTATGGCTCGGATTGGAAGAAAGATCTTGAGCTCATGGGCGGTAAAAAGGAGTTTGCCGATTATCGCTTTATCGTGAACCACGCAGGAGACCCCGAATACAAGATGATCACTCGCACCAGCGATGGACAGATGTTGTTTCTGGTGAATATGCTCTCCAAGATGAAGCAAAGTACCGCCCTGGGCAGCAGAATTGCCCACGTACACAATGGCAGCGCTCTCTTTACCGGAGATGCGGGCAGCGGAGAAAGCAATATCCGCCGCTGGATTATCGAAAACGATTGGCTTGAAGCCATAGTGCAACTGCCCGATAACATCTTTTACAATACAGGCATCAGCACCTATATCTGGATTCTATCCAACCGCAAAGAAGAACGCCGTAAAGGTAAAATCCAATTGATTGATGCCAGTAAATGGTTTGAACCGCTAAGGCGCAACCTGGGAAAACGCAACCGCGAGCTCAGTGAACAGCATATCCAAAAGATCGTGGAAGTCTTTACCCGCTTTGAAGAGACCGAGGAATCCAAGATCTTTCCCAATGAAACCTTTGGCTATTATAAGATCACAGTGGAGCGTCCCTTAAGAGCAAGAGGTATTGATCCGGAGACAGCATACAAGGCCGCTGAGATCAAAGCTCTGAAAGACGCAGGCAAGATCATTCCCGATGGGCAGCCCCTCATCAAAAAGATTCATAGCGCTCACGCAAAAACCGAACCACTAAAAGGACTCTTTGAGCAGCAGATCATAGGCAAAACCAAAATAGTGGAGTATGAGCCTGATTCCGAACTGAGGGACACGGAGCAAGTACCGCTACTCCACGAGGGAGGGATTGAGGCTTTCTTCAAAACTGAAGTGCAACCCTATGCGCCAGAAGCCTGGATTGACTATAGCAAGACCAAGATCGGATATGAGATCAGCTTCACCAAACACTTCTATAAACCCACTCCCATGCGCAGTATCAAAGAGATCGTGGCAGATATCGAAGCTCTAGAGAAAGAAGGAGATGGGCTGTTGAAAGAGATTTTGATAGATATGTTATGAAGTACAGTTTAAAGTATAGTGGATTCAAGTTCATTGGCGATGTACCTGCTCATTGGGCGACTATCAAACTTCGCCATGTGCTGAGTCGGAACTCGGAGAAAAACAGAGCTGATCTTCCCCTTTTATCTGTAACTCGTGAGAAAGGGGTTATTTGTAGAGATAAAACGTATGGAGATGACAACCACAACTATATACCAGAGGACCTGACTAATTATAAGGTTGTTAAATCGGGACAGTTTGCTATGAATAAGATGAAAGCATGGCAAGGGTCATATGGAATTTCACAACATGAGGGCATTGTCAGTCCAGCTTATTATGTATTCGATGTCCATAATGTAGACACGGGATTTCTTCATAAGGTCCTAAGATCTAAAACCTACGTAGCATTTTTCGGTCAGGCATCTGATGGAGTTAGAACTGATCAATGGGACTTGAACATTGATCGGATGAAAAGTATCCCTCTGTATCTTCCACCCGTAATTGTGCAGCAGCAGATCGTCCGCTACCTCGACTACAAAAACCATCTGATCAACAAGTATATCCGCATCAAGAAGAGGCAGATAGAGCTGCTGAAAGAACTGAAGCAAGTTATCATCAATGATGCGGTGACAGGCAAGATTGATGTCCGTACCGGAAAGCCCTATCCCATATACAAAGACAGTGGTGTTGATTGGCTAGGAATGCTACCTGATGAGTGGAGCGTTCTAGCACTGGGGCAATGTGCGAAAAAAGTCAAAACTGGAGGTACGCCCCGGAACGTTTCCGAGAGTCATTATGAAGAATTTGGTATGCCTTGGTACACACCTGGGGACTTTTCCGATGATCTATATCTAGGGGATTCCGCAAGAAGACTCACACAGAAAGCTGCTGAAGAGATCGTTAGGTTTCCAGAAGGTACTGTTATGATGATTGGGATTGGTGCAACTATCGGGAAAACTTGCGTGACTAAGCAATCTGCATCATGTAATCAACAGATAAATGCGATCTTAGTTAATAGAGCCGTACAACCTGAATATCTGGCTCTATTGCTTAGGTGTTGTCGTGATTATATAGTAGCAACGGGTAATTATACCACTCTTCCTATTATCAATCAAGAAAGAACTAAAGGGTTAAGGATTGTTGTTCCGGAGTTAAGCATTCAGAATCGAATAACAGAATTTGTTAGTATGAGATTAGATACCATTGACGATCAAATCGGCTGTTTGACCTCAAGTATTGCATCTATTCGAGAACTCCAAACCCGACTCATCTCCGATGTAGTTACCGGAAAGCTTGATGTGCGGAGTATCGAGATCCCAGACTTTGAGGAAGAACTGGAAGAGCTTGATGAGGAAATCATAGATGACATCTTAGAGGAGGCCGCAGATGCTGACT
>JAQUJJ010000319.1 GCA_028681035.1 Candidatus Cloacimonadota bacterium | reverse complement strand
AGAAAAAGTTATGATATAAGATCGGGATGCATGACAACGGAAGGGTGGCCGAGTGGTTTAAGGCAGCGGTCTTGAAAACCGCCGAGTGTAACAGCTCCGTGAGTTCGAATCTCACCTCTTCCGCCATAAGACTTAACTAACTAATATAGTTAGATAATCAGAGCCTCTAGTAACTTTTAGTATACTTTTTAGTATACCAAGGAGCTAGGGGCTTTGTCATTACCTACCCACCTCATCAGATACAATAACCACTACTATTATCAGGCTAAAGTACCTGTAGACCTAAGAAAACACTTCTGTTGTACCTTCATCAAGAAATCTCTTAAGACCACTGACCTGAGTGAAGCAAAGACCATGCTAGTCTCTATGGAATATAATGTCCACAGAGGCTTTACATTGCTGCGGACAGGTATGTTAACAGCTGATATTGTCAGGCAGGTAGTAGAGGGAATAGTGCCAAGCAGACAAAAGGCTGATGTGGTAAGAGGCAAGCTGCTGTCAGATGTCGTTAAGCAGTATGTAGCGGAGAAAGAGTCGAGCTGGACATACAAAACCAGGTTGGAGGTCATTGGCTGTCTTCGGCTGGTAGTGGATGTTGTCGGTAGCATGGAATTGAAGGAGATAACAAAGCAGACAGTGCTGGACTTCAGAGCAAAGCTGATGAAGCTACCTGCCAACATGTACAAAATCTATCCAGGCAAAACTGTCCAGGTGATATTGAACATGCCTGATGTCGTGCCTATGAGTATCAATTCAGTCAATAAGCACATCATGAGATTGAATGCGTTAATGAGTTATGCTGTCACGGAAGGTTTTGTCACGGTCAACTATGCTCAGGGGATGATGCTATCTGACAAACGTAGGACTGATGAACTGCGAAAGGTATACTCTCCTGAGGACTTGGAAGTTATCGTGGACAATCTGCCGAGAGAGCAGGGGAGACCAGAAAGGTTCTGGATTCCTTTGATTGCTATGTATTCAGGTATGCGCTTGGATGAGATATGTCAGTTATATGTTGAGGATGTTCAGCAATTAGATGGTGTGTGGTGCTTCAATATAAATGATGAGAAGGATAAGAAGGTTAAGTCTGCATCAAGCAAGAGAGTTGTGCCGATTCATAAAGTCCTGCTCACATGTGGGGTTCTCGAATACGTGGATAAAGTTAGGGCTCGTGGAGACCAGAGGCTATGGGTGAATCTGTCTTGGCGTAAAGAGGACGGATACGGAAATGCGATAGGTAGCTGGTATCGCAGGTTCAACCGAGAGCATGTCAGTAAAGATGAGGGTAAGGTGTTTCACAGCTTTCGCCATACGGTCACGAACTCGCTTAAGCAGGTTGGAGTACCAGAGGCCGTGATTGCAGAGCTTGTGGGGCATTCTACGAGTGGATCTATGACTATGGGTAGGTACGGCAAGCGTTACCAGCCTAAGGTGCTCCTGGAAGCATTAATGAAGCTCGACTATGGGATTGAGCCACCTGTATTTGTAGCGCAATAGGTTGCTGGCTGTAGTAGTGAATATTTAATAGTGTCATGACGGATGTTGTACTTCCGACCCCTAGAAAAAGTTCTTGAGGGCTTGTGGTGGTTTACATTGTTGATGGTTGTAGCAGTGTAAAGGCAGGTTTCGAAGAGATGATCTATCAGTAAGTGAATATAGTGGCAGTTGCAAGGTTGTCTCCAGCTGCGCTGGTCCGGTCTCGACAGAAGCGATTGATGAAGCCAATCACTTCTATCTCAATCCGGGATATTATAATCATAATCCTGGTTGTCGTGTATGATCTGAAATGGTAAAAGTAGCAGCAATAGTTAGCATATATGGAATCAGGTCTGTGTAACTGTACAATTTTGTTGAGGTATCTACGGAGAGGTAGTCCGTAGATGGTTTGAATGGCGATATTTATATTGCTGATCTCTGTACTGGAGGAGTTAAACGTGGAGCTTTCTTATTTTGAATACTGGCTTACAAAAGATACTTGGTCATGTTCAATAGCCGTCTCATTTATTGTGAACCACCACATGTTTCAAAGATCCTGGGAGCAGCACGAAGTCTTTAATGATATTCGGGCGTCTTTTAAAAGTAAACTAGTCAACACTATCGGAAGTGAGGATGCGATTCATCTTTTCAGAAAAAGAAGCGTTGAACCTGATCGCGATGCTGATTTTGATTATTTTATTAGTGGCATGCTTAATGTTGATGATTCAGACATTAAACCGAAAGAATTCCTTGAGTGGCTGAATAGTAAAGGGTATGAAATGCCATATGAGTTTAAAGTGTTCATTGGCATTGAAGAAAAAGAAAAACAGATGACTGAGCGCGAGCAGAATAATATTGCGAAGAAAGTCTGTCAGGGTGTTGCAAAGACCTTGTGGCATGCAAAGCCTGACATGACGATTATGGATATACGGGAGCATCATGCCATACAGAACTTCGGAGACGGTAAGCTGTTCGATTCTGACACGACTCTGCACCGTTGGTTAAGTGAGGTTGACCCCAGGAAGAAAAAGACCGGACCGAAGAGACCTGTATTATAAATTAGCAAACAGGATACCAATAAACTGACGTCTACTCCCACGAGTAGGCGTTTTTTTATTTATTCGGAAGTATGTTTTAGTGCCTTTATTGCAGCAGCGCTGGCAGCCCCAGCGACACACATGGAGGTGCTATATGCACAACGAAAGAGATTTGCCCGCCAACCCCGAAGCAGTAACTCAGCAGTCCAACCCAACCGACACTATATATAATAGTGTCCCCACCGGCACCAACGAATTAAGACAAAATGTTGCTTTCAGCTTTGGTGCCAAGCCAACCGTTGCAGACGTAAAGGCCATGGTGCAGCAGGCTGTAGATGCTGCCCTTGCTTCTCCCCTGTTTACCGGCAACCTCAATGTGGTTAACAAAGCTCTCGAATCGCTTCAGATCCCTGACCCCGATGCTCGCTTCCGTAAGCAGTTTTCTGATGTAGCCAGACGCAACCTACTTGCTAAAGCTCCTGAGGATGAGAACGGCAATATCCGCAAGCCATCTGATGCGGCTATCAATGCCGAA
>JAQUJJ010000318.1 GCA_028681035.1 Candidatus Cloacimonadota bacterium | reverse complement strand
AAAATCAAATTCGACACTACCACCTAACTCGATAAAGCTACTGCCTTCGGCTCTTTCAGTAGCCTTACGCTACTTCCAAAGTGTTGATTCTGCTATCCCACAACGCTTGCTAAAGACAGAGATGCCCAGGCCGCTTCGTGATAGCTCTGACATTACCTTGCGTTTTGTCGACCCATCGTATGCTTTACTCATAACCAAACCCTCCTTTCTCTTAGTTTAAGGCTTGGCGATTGCTTCTAGTGCCTTTCGGGGAATTTTAAAAGTACGCCGATTTAACAGCGCTTACTCAATAGCAACGGATTATGACCGCTTACGTTCGCTCAGTGTTGGAACATAGAAAAACTGCTATCACTCTTGAGCTTGACTATGACGAGCAAGCTATAGAGATCTTAAGCAGGAGCTGGAGGCGATTTATCGGAGTTCTGGAGGAAGATTTCAGCGAGACTGTGCCATATGAGTTCCAAGAAGTTGTGCTAAAAATTAATGCACTCCTTGAACAGGTATTTAAGTAAGAGGTTGAAGTAAATGACATTTCAGGAAATTTCCAACGATTCCCTGAAATGTCAATCCGAAGGTGGGGTGTAGTATCTGAGCCCTCTGAAAGCCTCGTTTTTATTGGGTTTTATAAAACCCTTCATCCTTTTTGCACCCAATTTCGGGGCAATTTGGAAAGCTCCTGAAATTGTAAAAGTGCCTATTTTTAAGCTATTATCGCATCATATTTTAATATATCTACCCACTGTACGCCACTGGGTAGAAATGTTAAAATTTAGCTATGAAACCATCCTCCCTCACAAAAATAAAGCGGCTACTACACAAGCCCAGCTTTACAGCAGCAGAAGCCAGGGCTCTTGGGGTCAGCGCTAGTCTGCTTTCATACTATGTCAATAAAGGTGAAATCGAACGCCTAAATCACGGCGTATATCAAGGAACAGAACGTAAGGAAGTTCCTTTTGAGTGGGAAGATCTTATCGCCACAATAGAGAGTATTCCAAACGGAAAGGTGTGCCTTATCTCGGCACTGGCTATCTATGAACTTACTGACGAGATACCGAGGCGGCATTGGATTGCCATACCTCATAAGCAGTTTGCACCAAGACGACCACGAGTAAAAATAGTTCGAATGAGAGATACGAAAATAGGAAGTAAAAGAATAAGACTGGGAGGCGCAGCAATCGACATTTTTGATAAGGAGAGAACCATTGTTGATGCTTTTCGCTTTCTTGCTCCAGAAACAGCAATTAAAGCTCTTAAGATTTATCTATCTGGAAAATACGGTAAGGCTAACCTTGTAAAACTTAGAAAATATTCCCTAAAGCTGAAGGTGCCGATTGAAAAGTACGTGGAGGCGCTTACTACATGAGTAAAGATCTTGAACGCTCACTGAAAGATAAAATCAAAGCCATAGCTAAGACTCAGAATCGAGTTTTTAATGATCTTTGGAAAACGCTGGTGCTCGAGCGGTTTCTAGTTCGTCTTTCACGATCTGATAAACTAGACCATTTGATATTCAAAGGCGGCTTTCTGCTTTCAAAGTATTTGAGGCTTGGTCGAGAAACGGCAGATCTCGATTTTTCGCTGAAACCAGCTATTGCATCAATTGAATCAGTTAGGAAACTAATCGAAGAGATCCTTGGCACGCAGAGCGACGATGGATTTATCTTTACTGAAGTAACAGTTAATGAAATGAACCATCCGCATATGGAATATCCTGGCTATGAAGTTTCAGCGATAGCGTATCTTGGTCAAACAAGAACAGCTATAAGAATCGATATTGGAATTGGCGATAAAGTCAGTGCGGAGAGCAGATCGATTGAATTGCTGGCGCTGAACAACAAGCCACTTTTCGAATCAGAGATCTCTCTACAAGCTTATCCGCTTTCCTATATCTTTGCAGAGAAGCTCGAAGCTGTTGTTTATCGTGGAGGAACCAACAGCCGTATGAAGGATTTTTACGATATTCTTCTCATTTCAGGACTTCCAGAGTTTGATCTGATAGCGTGTCGTTCGATAGTTCGCTCAGTGTTTGAACATAGAAAAACTGCTATAACTCTTGAGCTTGACTATGACGAGCAAGCTATAGAGATCTTAAGCAGGAGCTGGAGGCGATTTATCGGAGTTCTGGAGGAAGATTTCAGCGAGACTGTGCCATATGAGTTCCAAGAAGTTGTGCTAAAAATTAATGCACTCCTTGAACAGGCATTTAAGTAAGAGGCTGAAGTAAATGACATTTCAGGAAATTTCCAACGATTCCCTGAAATGTCAATCCGAAGGTGGGGTGGGAGACGGGGCTTGAACCCGCGACAACCGGAACCACAATCCGGTGCTCTACCAACTGAGCTACACCCACCACGTGATATTCAAATATGCTATAAAACCTTTTTTGTCTGCCTGAGGCAGGTTGGGCCTGCTGCATGGCGACTGCATCCCAGGAGCGTAGCAAATGTTTGCGCCTCAGGCTAGTGCCGGGGAGCCTCAAACACTGCATGCTACTAGCAGCTCTAACTATTTGATCCATAACATTCTTTCGGTTCTTTCACAACTTTAGGCTGGCTTGAACATAGTTGCCGGGGAGGCGTTTTAGATGGCCGGCTAGCTCTAGTTCTAGGATCGCGGTCGAAAAGCCTGACATTTCGGCCAGTGTTTCGGCTAGGGCATCATAGTGCCACTGCTCTTGCTCCTGGAGAAGTTTCATTATTTGGAGTTGTTCGTGAGTGTAGTCGGCTGGGATTTGCTGTGTCCTGTCCTCAACATTTTGTCTAGTACGACTAACTTCAGCGGGGAGTAATTCTAAGATGTCCTTTATCCCTAGTGTTAAATAGGCTCCTTGTTGAATTAAACGATTGGTGCCACGGTGAAGTTGATCAGTAATGGCACCTGGGATCGCTAACACTTCCCTACCCTCTTCCATGGCGTAACGTGCGGTAACCAGTGCACAACTGCGCTCGTTGGCTTGCACCACTATTACAATACTGCTTAGTCCTGCAATCACACGGTTGCGATTTAAAAAGTTATGCGGCAATGGTTTTTCGGACGGTTCGAATTGACTGATT
>JAQUJJ010000106.1 GCA_028681035.1 Candidatus Cloacimonadota bacterium | reverse complement strand
AAGGATAATCTCAGTCCTGATTTGCTGCTCCCTCCAGTCAAAATGGGTGAAAATGCAGATTTGGGGCTGAATAAAGTCAGCTAACAGCAGGATCAAAAAATGGGGTAGATGATAGCTCTCCTTTTTTAAGTTGACAGAAATAGCAATGATGGCAGTGTGTGACTAGATAAAAAAAAACTGGAGGATTTAATGATGAAATTCAGATTATTTACCCTTGTCGCCCTTGTGGTGCTGATAGCTTTGAGTGCTTGCTCTTCAAATAAGAAAATTGAAGTAGAGCCGGAACCTGTTCGTGACCCGCTGGCTTTGGCCCGCGAGGCTGCCGCAGAAGGTGCCGATTATTATGATAGGGGAATGCTGGAACAAGCGATCGTCGCTTTTACTGATGCTAACACGCTATTTGAAGAAGCCGCTCCGATGGCTGCGGAGAGTGATTCTGTGGCTTACAACATGGAAAACATGCAGCTCAACGTGGCTAAAAGTCATGTCGATATGGCCCATGAAAGCAGCAGTATTGGTATGCATAATGAAGCTATTAACCACTATGAAGCTGCCCTGAAGATTTACAAAAATCATAAACCAGTGCGTATTTCACAGGACGAATTAAACCAAAATGTATTGGGCACATACAACAACCTTGCCATCACTGCCAGAGATGCTGGCGAATATGAAAGAGCGCTTACATATTATGACGATATTTTGCGGCTGAAACCCAATGATGAAGACATCCTGAATGCCAAGTTTTTTGTCTTGAAAGACTTTGTAAAGGATGATGCCCGCGCTTTTAAGGTTTTGGAAGATTATGCCGAGGTAGCGCAGGATGCTGCAGCCTATATCATGCTTGCCGAGGGCTATGCTGAAGCTAATAATTACGAAAAAGCAGAAGCTGCCTATATGAAGGCCGAAAAATTGCGTCCCGATGCCGACATGTTCACCCGCATGGGCAATTTCTATCGTGCCAACAGCAAATGGGAAAATGCCAATGTCTATTTGAAGAAACTGGCCGATACCAATCCCGAAGACAGTATCAAGGCTGTGGTTTACGCTCAGATAGGGCAAAACTACTCTCAATTGGGAAACACCGCTAAGATGGTGGAAAACCTGGAAAAATCTGTGAACTTAGTGCCGAATCCTCGCCTGTCTCTCACTTTGGCAGGACATTATAACACCGCTAAAAACTGGAATAAAGTAGTCACCTACAGCACAAAGGTCTTGCAGGAAGAAGCCAATAACTCAGCAGCCAGAATGCTGCGTGGCGTGGCCTACTATCAACTGAAAAACATGAATGCCGCGAAGACAGATTTGAGTCTTTTGGTAAATGATTCTACCTATGGCGCCCAAGCTCAAAACATCCTTAAAGCAATCAAATAAGATAAATACCTTATACTATGTGGCGGATGGAGTGATATCTGTCCGCTATGTTTTTTGAAGATGAAACACTTTAAAACCGATGGTTCGATAAAGGCAATCTACAAAGCCGTGATTGGTGAGAAGGTGGCACGTCCGCTTTTCAGCACCAGAGTTCCGGCAGGGTTTCCCTCACCCGCTACGGATTATACCGAAAAAGAGCTGGACCTGAATGAAAAGCTGATTTTGCACAAAAAGCATACTTACTTCATGGAAGTCGAGGGCTATTCCATGGTGGGTGCTGGTATTTATCCGGGAGATCTGGCCATAGTAGATCGTGCCATAGAGCCCAGCTCCAACAAAGTGGTGATCGCCATTGTGGATGGTGAATTTATGCTCAAACGTCTGCTCATCAAAAATGGCGAATACTGGCTGGTGCCTGAAAACGATGAATTCAAACCCCTCAAGATCACCGAAGATGCGGATTTCATCATTTGGGGAGTAGTTACTTACGTAATCCATCCGGTCTGATGTGGCAGAGATACTGGCTGCTATTCATCATCATTGTTTGGGGAGCTGCTCTTTCTGCCTCAGATTTTGTCATCGATGAGACCGTCATTTTACAGGCGAATCAATTTCAATACCAACTCTCCCGCAAAAACATCATAGTTTCCTCCGAGAAGGTTTTCAGCGATAGCCTGGAGCTAATTTCCGGGCTCGATTACGAACTGGATTGCCGGAGCGGGATCCTGCTGCTGAAGATCATGCCCCAAAGCCCCATCCTCAGCGTCAGTTACTTGATAATACCAGATCAATATACCAAGAGGACACAGCTCTATGAAAAAGTGGATATGTCTGATAGTATCTTGGTCACTCGCACCAGACCGAAATCCCAGTGGTTCGCAGACAGTTCAAAGCTGGAGATCAGCGGCAGTAAAACCTTTGCTCTCAGCTTTTCCGAAAGTGGTGAAACCGATCTTTTGCAATCCTTGTATGTGAATCTGGATGGTGAACTCTCTCATGAGGTCTTCATCACCGCCCAGCTTTCAGATAGCCAGAGCAAGCTCAGCCCCGAAGGAGATTCCAAAGAGCTTTCAAGCTTGGATCAGGTCTTTATCCGCGTCTATGGTAAGCGTTGGGAACTGGGCATGGGAGACCTTGAACTGAGCTTTGAGGATAGCCGCCACCTCCGGTATCACACCAAGATCGAAGGGGTTTCCGCTTTGTACGACGGCAAGCATCGCTTTCAGGCTGCCTTTAGTGCTGGGGGCGGAAAATCTGCCATGATGCAGATCCAGATCATTGATGGCAAGCAGGGGCCGTATTACCTGGTGGCAAATGACTCTCAGCGCAGCTTCATCATCGTGGCCGGCACTGAAACCATCTATCTGGATGGTGATCTTTTGGATAGGGGCATAGATTATTATGTGGATTATGCGGAAGGCTCGGTGATGTTTCGCCGGCTGGTGAGCTCGAGCAATACAGTGAATGCCTGGTTTCAGTATTCAGATGAGAACTATCGCCAGTCCAATTACTTTTCCAGCTCAAAAGTGCAGATCAGCGACCAGTTCAGCATTCATCACCACCTGGTGCATCAAAGCGATAGCAAGGACAATCCCCTGCTGTACAGCTTTAGTGCAGCCGATCTGGATAGCCTGGCTGTGGCTGGAGACAATTCTGCCTTGAGTGATGGCGTGATAAAGACCGGCACGGGTGATTATATCCAGCTGATAGACCAGCAGGGTTTGGTTTATTATGAATATGCCCCAGGGGATTCCAGCGCAGTTTACAACGTGGTGTTCAGCTATATGGGCCCCGGAAATGGGGATTATGAAGAGTTTTCCCGAGGACGCTATCGCTGGGTGGCCCCGCAAAATGGATCCTGGTTGCCGGTCAAGAAGCTGGTCGCCCCGGCGAATCGCAGTAATATCGAACTGGGTCTGCTCTGGGAGGGTGAAGCCTGGAAAAGCGGATTTGACTCCATGTATTCTCATAACGACAAAAACACGCTTTCCTCGCAGGATGATCAGGACAATTCCTCTGCTATCCTTTCCTATTGGCTTGCGCATGAGTCCCAAGGCCAGCCTTTTGTGGCCAAGCTGGACGCCCAATACCGCTTTGCCGATCTCTACCGCTTTGGCACTGAGTATGTGGTAGAGCAAGATTTTGCGGCCTTGCCTAAGGCAGATTCTCTGGCCATGAGCAATATCGACCTATCCCTGGGCTACTTACATGAGTATTGGAAACCGCGTTTGCTCTTGCGCTATCGGGATTTAGATCACAATTATCAGCAAAAAGCTCTGCGCTTCTCTTCCGAAAGTATGAGCTACAAGCTGGTCGTTCCGGCGCTAAAACTCAGCAGCACGATCTCGGATCAGAGCGGCAAAATCAATAGCCTGTTGATGTATCACAATGCCGAACTGGCCTGGGCTTACCAGATCTTTGGCCTGAAGCTGGCCGGTCTGTATTCATCCATGGAAGACGATGATCCTGCAGCGCTTAGCACACGCTATCTCAAATGGCAGCCGAGCTTTAGCATCCAATCCAAACGCCAGAATACCACGCTGCTGTTTGTCCGGGATCAAAGCAGCGTAAAGCGGCCAGCCTGGCAGGAAGTAAATTCCTCGGATACATATTCCATCAAGCACAATAGCAATTTTGTGCAGCATCGTTTTGATCTGGATTTTAGCCATCGCGAGCTCAGGAATCCAGTCTCCGAGAGCAACCCCAAAAGCTCGTACGATCTTTTTACCCTGCGTAGCGGACACGATCTGCTAAGCGGTGCCGTCAATCTTTATAACAATTACGAGCTCAATCAAACGGAATTCTTCCCCCGCATCCGAGACCTGGTTTGGGTGGGGTCAAGCACTGGTGTGTTCGACAGCACAGGAGTCCTGGTGGAAGGTGGAGAGTATCTCTATGAATATATTACCTCTCCCAAGGGTCGGCTTTCCACAGAAATTTCGGCCATGGCCAGTCTTTATCTGAAACCAGGGCATTACTTGAAAGACCCCTTGTGGAAGAAGATCCATAGCGATCTGTCCATCACAGCCACCGAACAAAGCGACAGCATGGACGATTGGCGGAGCTATCTCTTTTTGCCGGATTACAGCTATGGCGACAAAAGCATCTTTTCACGGCAGGGCTATCTGCAAAATGTCTGGCTGGACCTTTATAAGAGCAGGATTATCAGCTCTTTTTCGCTGGACCTCAGCCGCAGCCTGGACAATCGCTATCAAACCTCCGAACGCAATTTTGAAAATCGACAGTCTGCACAGATCGACTTCAGGGACTATCTGAGCATGAATACCAGGATCACCCTGGAGAATTCACTGAGCCGGGAAAGCCGTTATGCCTCGGAGATCTTGGAACAACGCATTGCCAGCAATTTTGAAAAGCTGCTCAGCCCTCAAAGCACAGCTTTGTTAGAGCTTAGCTTCAGCCAGGAAGAAGGCAACATGCAAGGTGCAGAAGATAAATACAGCTTGAAAAGCCTGCGTCTTGCCCCACAATTGCGCAGCGTCTTCATGCAGAAATACCGGGTATCAGCGCGCCTTAGCCTGGGCTATAACTTCCGGGAGGGCAGCTCCTATCTGCTCTTCCTGCCCCAAAAACGTGCGGGTTTTGTCTCGGATGCTACGCTCTCTACCATCTATCGTCTGAATGCCTTCAGCAGCTTTAGCCTGGAATATCGCTTCAACAAATATCCGGAAGCGAAAAGCAGTCACAATCTCAAGCTCGAATTTAAGGCGGAATTGTAAATGCTGATTTCACTTAGTGTTGTTGATTATGCCATCATCCTGCCCTTCATCTTTTTAGCTGGATTCATCGATGCCATCGCTGGAGGTGGCGGCCTGATTTCTTTGCCGGCCTATTGGAGTGCTGGCATTCCTCCTCACATGGCTTTGGGCACGAATAAGTTCTCCTCCTGCAGTGGGACTATTTTCTCCACTGCCAGATTTTTCCATGCCAAAATGATCGATGTGCCGGTGGCTCTAATCGGGGCTGTAATGGCTTTGGCAGGCTCTTGGTTAGGCGCAGGTACTGCTCTTAGGATCTCTGGGGAATTTCTGAATTATCTGCTGATCATCTTGATCCCGTTGATCACGGTAGTCGTTCTTCTGCGCAAGAATTTAGGTTTCAGTGATACAGCGCATCTCTTGAAATTGGGCTTCCGGCTCAGCCTGGGAGCATTGGCCGGCTTGATCATTGGCTTTTATGATGGATTCTTTGGCCCCGGCACGGGCACTTTTCTGATTCTGATTTATTCAGTACTTTTGCATTATGATTTTGTGCGTGCCAATGGCAATTCCAAGGTGGTAAATCTCGCTTCCAATATGGCCGCTGTGGTCACTTTTGCCGTCCATGGCCAGATCTGGTATCCCATCGCCATCCCTGCTGCAGTCTGCGGGATTGCCGGCAACCTCTTGGGCTCAAAGATGGTGGTGCTCCGGGGAAACAAGATTATCCGCAAGGTCTTCATCCTGGCCCTCATCCTGCTTTTGATCAGGGTGCTATACAACGTCTTCCTGTAAAAGTCCCAAGACCTCTATTGCCAGGATGCTTTTTAGCTGTAAATCTTAAGATACTAAAACTACTACACCTCAATTCAAATGCATTTTCAGAGCTTTAAAGCAGCGCTTTTACCTAAAGGACCGAGCTACCTGGGTTTGCTGTAAACGAAAATATTTTCTTGCCACATCCTGTTAAAGCATTAGCTTATCCTTAAAATATGAATGAGGTTCATCATGAAAAGATGCATTATTATCGCTACCCTTACTTTTGTTTGTTTTATGTTTTTGTCTGCCGACATTACCTCAACTACTGCCGGCGGAAATTGGAACGCTCCAGGCACCTGGATTGGAGCGGTAGTTCCTACAGCGAACGACAACGTCATAATAAACGGCACAGTTCTGGTAAACACCACAGCTTCCTGCCTTGATCTCACAAATAGCAGCACTGGAATCTTGCAGAACCTCTCATCCAGCAGCTTTCATCTTAACGTTTACGGCGATGTAGATAACGCCGGCATAATCAAGTCCAACCTCTCCGGTGGACTCTTTTACCTGCATAGTGGGGGAGACATTGTCAATTTGGGTACATTTACCCCATACTCACTTGAATTAATAGGCGCTACAGATCAGCATGTCTCCAGTACTGGCACTTTCTCGCCAACTTTCTTTACAGACGGGAATTCCGCCAGTGCTTTGATCCTGCTTACAGATTTGAACCTGAGCAATACAAGTATGAATCTGAGTAACGCCCCTCTGGTGCTGAATAGCAATTCTGCGACCAGCAACCTTAGTCTGTTTGGTGGTTCCCTCAAAAACGCAAACATCCAGGGCGGGGACGGTGCTACTTTGACTTTATCAAATAATTGTCTTCTGCAAGACGTCAGCGGAGATGAGATAGTTCTGGCTGGCGACATCATGGTGGCCAGCGGAGTAATTTTTGATTCCGTTATTAATAATGGTGAGATCTTTAATTATTCTTACAGCTCGTACACCATGACCATCAACACACGCTTGGAAAACCATGGCACCATTCGCAACCATACCAGTGGGGGTTTTCTCTATCTGAACCTCTTGGGTGATTTCTACGACTATGGAACTATCCGTAACAGTACCTTACGTTTCTCCAATACGGTACAGCGCGTACTCTGGCAGTATCCATCTGCAGACCCGATCAGTGCCGGACTTGTCCAATCCCAAGCTACGGGTGACCTGCAACTGCACTCAGACTTGCGCTTTTCCGGATCCGATATCGACCTGAATGGCAACACCCTGGTAATGTACAATGGCGAGAGTAGCTATGGTCTCTCCCATTCTGGAGGTAAGCTCAGAAATGGCATTCTCGATACCAATGGTTTTAGTACTCTGCATTTGTCCGATGGTGTCTATATTCAAAGCCTCAATGCCGAAGACATTATCCTCCAAGGCCTTGTACTGGTCGCTGATAATTGCAGCTTTGACAGTTTAATAAATTACGCTACACTACAAAACTCTTTCGCCAGCAACTACAACCTGACTATCCATACGCGTTTGGAAAACCGTGGCACCATTCGCAACCATACCAGTGGAGGTCATTTTTATCTGACTTTATCGGGTGATCTCTACGATTATGGAACTATGAGCAATAGAATCTTATATCTCACAAATACGGTGCAGCGTGTACTCTGGCAGGATCCTTCTGCAGAAGCGATTAGCTGCAATACTATCCAATCTCTGTCCACGGGTAATCTTCAGCTCTTATCAGACCTGAGATTTTCCGGCTCTAATATCGATTTGCATAACAACACCCTGATGATGTACGATGGTGAGAATTCCTTCGGTCTTTCCTTATCCGGAGGCAGGCTCTACAATGCCACTTTGGATACCGATGGTTTTAGCACTCTGGATATGTCTGATGGGGCCTATCTTAATAATCTCAATGCTGGAGATATCATTTTCAATGGTATAGTTATGGTCGCTGCTGATACCAGTTTTGACAGCGTGATTAATAACGCTACAGTCCAAAATTATCATTCCAGCAGCTACACCATGACCATCAACACGCGTTTGGAGAACCGTGGCATCATAAAAAACCATGCCAGTGGAGGTCATTTTTATCTAACTTTAGCGGGTGATCTCTATGACTATGGAACTCTCCAAAACCGTATCTTAAAATTCTCCAATACTGAGCAGCGCGTACTCTGGCAGGATCCATCTGCAGAAGCGATTAGCTGCAATACTATCCAATCTACATCCACAGGGGACTTTCAGGTGATGTCAGACCTGAGTTTTTCCGGCTCTGATATCAATTTTAATGGTAACACCCTGATGCTGTACAATGGCAGGAGTACCTATGGTATCAAGCTATCCGGAGGCAAACTTGCCAATGCCATTCTCGATACCGCTGGCTTCAGCACTCTGGATATGTCTAATGGAGCCTATCTTGCTGATCTCACTGCTGAAGATATAATCTTCCAGGGCACTGCCGTAATCGCCCATAATTGCAACTTTGACGACGTAGTAAACCACGGTATTATCCAAAATTATAGCGTCAGCAGTTATCCCTTGTTTCTTAATGGGAATCTGGTTAACTATGGCACGATCAAAAACCATCCTTCAGGTGGCCATCTCTATCTCAGCATCCGCAAAGACCTGAGCAATTATGGCACTATCCAAAATAACCGGGTCTGGATCGATGGTGCAATTGATCAATATATCCTGAATACTGGCACGATCAGCGCCAGCATCTTCCAGCTGGTTTCGGAGATCGGTTCTGCGTATTGGTTTTACAACGGAGTTTTGCCAGGCTCGGTTTCCGCTGTGAATAAGACCGTTGACCCCAATATTCAGGGCGTATGGCAGCCCAGGACAGCTGAAATTAATGGCAGATACATCACCATCGGGAATGGCGCCACAGATCTTCCCGCACCGGAAAATCTGACCATTTATTTCAACCTCGGTGAAATGAAGCTCCGCTGGGATCAGGTAAGCGATGCCATTTATTACAACGTCTATACTTCCTCCACGCCGGATGCTTCCTTTACCTTGCTGGAGAAAGCATTCGATAATGAGCTTGGCGACGGCAAAGTCCTGATCACTTTGACCGATCTAGATACACCAAGGTTCTATAAGGTTACGGCTGGAAATTAGTCTGAACAAAACTTACATTCGCAAGAGGGGAGAAATCCCCTCTTTTGCGTTTTTCTTTCAAATAGCTAATCTTTCTTTTGACGGTTGGCATCAGAGTGGCTGAGCCTGCAAAAAAGAGCTTGACCGCATCTGCGAAGATTAAAAGTAATGCAAGGGGTCGTTTGACCACAGAAAGATTATAAGAAGCGAGGACTCAAAATGTTCTCAATCTATCATTTAAACTAGAGTTGGAATGTACACCAACTTTTGAAACCTGCCAGAGGAATATAGAAGTATGCAGCAGATTACGGTAGGCGACTACACCATAGACTTAGTGCGCAAGGACATCAAGAACCTGCATCTGTCGGTATCTCCACCCACAGGCAGGATCAGGCTGGCTGTGCCCAGACAGCTGGATGATGAGACCATTCGTCGGCATATTGTCTCAAAACTGGGCTGGATCAAGAAACACATTGCAGAGTTTGAGCAGACCGAACGCCTGTCCCCGTTGGAATACCTCAGCGGCGAAAGCCACTATCTGGCTGGGAAGCGCTACCTGCTAAAAGTGATCCCAGATTCCAGGATCAACAAAATCGAGCTGCGGGGCGATAGTTACATAGACCTCTATGAAAAGCCCGGCACAGCCCTCGCACACCGCCAGCAAATGCTGCAGGAATGGTACAGAGCCAGGTTGAAAGTTCGGATCGAGCCACTGATACTAAAATGGCAGGAAATCATCGGAGTGCAGATCGATGAGTGGGCCGTAAAACAAATGAAAACCAGGTGGGGTACCTGTAATATCCGGGCAAAACGTATCTGGATCAATCTGGAACTGGCCAAGAAGTCCGAAGATTGCCTGGAATATATCATCGTCCATGAGCTGATGCATTTGCTGGAGAAGTACCATAATGACCACTTCAAAGTACTGATGGATAAGTACCTTCCCGATTGGAGAATCAGGAAGGATAGATTGAACAAATCCCCGCTTAGTCATGAGAAGTGCTGATATTGGTTTAGTCACAAATTGGATTGTGCATATCTTGTAAAAGCACTCAAGGGTTGGAGTAAATCCCAACTCATTGTTTTACGGATGCCTGGAAACATTTTTTTACCACCTGCCCAGCCTACCCTATCCCATCTGTTGTCGTAGAGTTGCCGTGCATATAGCAGGAATAAATCCTCTTATCTCCACGGCATCTCCACCACAAGCTATACAGGAAGACTACGGCAATTCACGGAATGGGAAGGCTGAAGAAACAATTAAAATCAGGTTCTGCTAAAAAAATGAAGGAATGCCTGGTTGAAATAAATATTGACAAGGATATGGGTATCGAGATACTATCCTCTTAGCTCTTTTTCATGGAGGTAAACAATGAAGAAAGCCTTATATTTGTTGCCCCTACTATTGCTCCCGATGCTGCTTACAGCCGGAGTTTTTCAAAGCTTGGGGTTCAAGCATCTGGGGACAGTGCTGCCCTTTTCCACGGCTTACCGTCTGCAAAGTGAGACATATAGCCACTATCAAGAAGACCAAAGTTTCTTGCCCACGGAACGGGGAAATATGCACTACAGCCAGAGTGATCCTACCCGGATTGATTCCATAACTGTCAATTATTGCGATTCCTTCGGCATTTATTCACCTGCTACTGGGATGAAGGTGGTCTATTTCTACAACCCTGCGGGGATGGCAGAATCCATCGACTTATATTTCTCTCCAAACAATGTTTTGGAATTGGGTCTTAAGTGCACTGCAGAATATGATTCCCAAAACCGTCTGGTCCGGCTCTTTTTATATGGTGCATACTATGATGACTTAGGAAATCTGGCGCCACATCACCGCAGGCATATTGTTTACGGAGCGGGAAGCACTTTTGAGATCTATGATTGGGATGCTTATGCGGAGGAATATGAGGATTGCTGCCCCTATACTCGCAGCAGTTTCCAGTACGACTCGCAAGGCAGGATAACCCAGGAGTATGAATACACATCTGTAGATTCTGTAAATTGGGTACAAGAATCCAAGACCGAGACCACGTATCATCCTCAGGATACTTCTACTGGCAGCGATTACATAAACTTTATTTCTCAGTATTTACCCATGCTGCTTTTAGTTAGATCCAATCAATTTCCCGGAAAAGTGCAGCAGGAGACTGTGTCCGAATGGTATAACGAAACTTGGATAGAGCGTAGAAGATCGCTTTACTCGTACGATGAGCAAATCCGCAAAACCAGCATAGTAGGGCAGCATCCTTCCGGCGCTGTCTGGGAAACTCATAAGCGTAAACTCTATTACTATGATGCCAATGGCAATATAGATTCTATTCTCTCGCAGAATTGCCCGGGAGGAAATGTCAGTATCAATGTAAATCGAATCGATTTTGCCTGGGAAACCTACACCGCAAATTCCGATCTGGTGCAAGGGCTTATCCCCGATTTGCGTATAAAGGCCTATCCGGTTCCCTTTGCTGGTGAACTGAGTATTATTGCCGAAAGTAAATCATTGGCCCCGCTATGGGTTGGGATTTATAACCAGCGTGGTCAATTGATCAATGAGCTGAGCGGCCTGCCTGGCTCAAATCTTTCTTGGGATGGCCGGGACAGGGGTGGAAAAGCCTGTAGCAGCGGGATCTATTTCCTGCGCGCTACTCAAGGAAGCAGCACTGCCACCGCCAAAATAGTGAAATTGCAATAGCGCCAGAAACTTATTTATAAAGCAAAAACCAGCGGGGAAGAACCCTCGCTGGTTTTTTCGTTATGCGATTGCTGATCTCAGCGTTGATCAGTCTCCGCTCCTAAGAGCCAGAATCGATCAGATAATGATTGACAGATTAAGAGAGCCAATATCTTATGTCGAAAATGCTTTGAAGGAGTTTTCATGAATCAAGCAACAAAGACTAGCGGTGTTCCCAAAACCATTAACTTCAGTAAGTTCAGGTTGAAAACAGGGTGGGCTATCTTGCTCAGCTTGATTTTGCTGGCATATTTATTGTATTTTCAACTACCGATACTCAATCTGCGGTTTTTAGGCTGGGTTCCCGCTCTGGCTTTTGTCTTATTGCCGCTATGGGGTATAGTCAAAGCCCGCAAGGCACTAAGGTACATCTATATCGCCTTCCTGATAATCCTGGTTTTGGCACCTTTCTTTTCCAGCGGACTGTTTCATGCCAAAAGCTACAGAAAGCTGATCGGAGACATCCAGAGCACAGAATTCTCGGATTTGGTAGCTCCCGTAAATATGGCTCAAGTGCCCATCATTGATGAAGCCTTTGCCCGCTCTTTGGCAGAAAAGAAACTGGGCGAAGATTTCGCTTTGGGCAGCCGGGTGAATCTGGGTGATCCTACCATTCAAATGGTAAAAGGTAAATTGTATTGGGTAGTTCCCCTTCTGCACTCTGGCTTTTTTAAATGGCTGTCAAATCGTGAGGCCGGCACTCCTGGCTACATCATGGTTTCTGCCACAAATTCTCAGGACATCACTTTTGTCCGGCAATTAAGAGGAGAGCCCCTGAAGATCCGTTATCAGCGCAATGCTTTCTTTAATAAGAACTTAAAAAGGCATCTGTATCTGAACGGCTATACCGGAATAGCCATGGCGGGAGACACCTTTGAATTGGACGATGATGGTGATCCCTATTGGACGATTACGGTTTTTGACCACACTATTGGAGTGCGGGCTCCGGAGTCCCTGGGCCTGGCCACTATCCAGGCTTGCACGGGTGAGATTAGCTACTATCCTTTGATCAAACAAGCAGATGGCTCATTTAGCGATGAACTGATTCCCGCTTGGGTGGATAGGGTGCAGCCCTCATATTTTGTGATCCCACAATTGGATTGGT
>JAQUJJ010000317.1 GCA_028681035.1 Candidatus Cloacimonadota bacterium | reverse complement strand
TATAGGATTATTATGCAGAGTGAAAGTGAAAGGTGCCTTAACCACATATTCAAGATTTATTGCATCACCAGCGCGTACACTGCCAACCTCTGTTCCGGAATCAATATTGAATATACCGTTTCTTACCTCAATATGAGTTGGCATAATGCTTAGAAGGTCGGAAATGCTTTCACTAACATCCAGCGTGTTTGCACCGGGAATGATGTGGAAGTTGTTACCCTGGTTATCTTTAATGGGCACTGTTGCAGTAGTGCCATTGTCATTATATGCGTAAAACTGTCCGCTAAAATCAGCACCGAAACCGATACCACTTGTAAGAGTCATTTTTATGCTTGCCGATTCTAAAGTTACGGCGTCATTCAAGCCTTGCGGGTACTCAATAACTATACTGGATAGGGATTCTTGAAGCTCCATAGTAGTATTGATCAGTTTTCCAGCAAACTCCTGAAATTGCAGCGGGGTATTGGCTAATATACTCAGCTCACCGGTTTTAGTTCCGGGTGGAGCAGTGGAGTTTGAGGTTACGCTAATCGTTAGCTCGGTGATTATTGTGTCCGATCCAGAGGCTCCAATGTGGCAACCAGATAAATCCCAAACCACCCAATTAGGAGAGTTCTCAGCGGTTATTTCGTAATTGCTGCCATCTGCATGGAAAATATTATCAAAGTGCAGTAAAACAGATGAACCGGCAGCGGTGGCAGCGAACTTGGTTTGGAAAGCACCAGTGGCGATTTCAGCATAAGAAAACTGTACTTTCCCGCTTTGATCCACAAAGGGCATAGACACATTAGGGAGATTGGGAACATGGTATATTGCTTGGTTTGATACTATAGAACTTGGGGGCGGCGTGAAGGGAATCAAGCCAAATTCTGGAGTAGAAACATCTCCCGTGGTAGTTAGGTATAGAACGTCGTCCTCGTCCATTAAGATGTTTACACTATCCACCAAATCGGACACATAGTACTTTTCGTTGATAAGGGGAATAGCCAAATCCACATCCCACTTGGGCAAAACAGGCGATTTTACATCGCAGCCACCGAGTAGAATCAAGATGGCAATCAAGAGAATACCATAATACTTCATAAGCACATCCTTTTATGCGGTTGGGTCATAGGTCTCACACTTAATTATAATCGAATAGGCACACAAACCTACACAAACATAAACAACACACTAACGTAACAAACTATCAGCCTCAATATCTATACTGCAAATTCCAAGCCGTTTCTGCAACAAATCCCGATATTTAGCACTGTGCCCCATTAACAACGACCTCTGTTTTTTGTCGAGTTTTATTTCTTTTCCATTTTGGAGGTCTCGGATAACATTTCTAATTGTAAGCTCAGCAAGCACGAATTCACCATAGGAGGGGTGATATGCTCCACCAAGAACGTCATTCTTATCCAGATTTGAGGGCAAGCCATGCTTAATTATTGTTATGCCCTCTGAAACTGCTAATTCTGCATAATCAGCACTAATCTGGATGGCTTCCTCAAGCTCCAAAGGAGAATACAAACCCCTTTCATACAAGTCTGCAAGTACAGTTCCTCTGATAACTACTAAGGGATAAATCCGCAGGTATTCTGGCTTTATCAGGCGCAACATCTGGTGGTTTTCCTTAATCGTTTCCGCAGAGCTATTTGGCAAGCCCGGCATAAGCTGAATCCCAAGGGTAAAACCATGGTTTTTAACCAACTTTGCCGCTTCCAAAGCCTGTGCGCCAGTGTAACCTCGCTGGCTTGCGCTAAGCACAGTATCATTAAAATCCTGCACGCCAAGCTCTATGCAACGGATGCCCTGCTGATAACAGGAAAGCAGGATTTCGTCGCTTATATATAGGGGATGGGTGGAGATGCGAAAGCTTGTTTTAGCGTCTATTACGCTGCTAAACTTGGATAACAGCTCTGCCCAATAATCTTCTGGCAAGGCGGTAAAACTCCCTCCGTAAAAGGCGACTTCTTTATTTTTATCAGGATGGTTAGCTACAAATTGCGCTACTTTTGCCAATTGCTGCTGAACGTCCAAAGTTTGCGCACCAGTAATCTTGCGCTGGTCACAATATATGCACCTGTGGGGACAGCCCAGCATGGGGATAAACACAGGATAGATAAGCAAACGTTTAGGCATAAAAACTCCGTGGATTTAGCTGGATAACAAGGTTCGGCATTTTTTCATCATTGCAGGTTACCTGCATGAATCTCCCTATCATTGCCCACCCATTGTCCATGTGGAGGGCAATGAGTGGGCAATGATAGGGCAATAGCAGCAAGGAAGAAGCGGAAAATATGTAATTTCCCTCAAGTCTATTACTTAAATACTAAACTATTTCATGAATCTTGGCAAAAGTTTCTAGCAGCTTTACAGGAATTGCATGCGTCTAGGCAGGAGTTGCATGCGTCCCGCATGCACTGGAATAGTAGGCGTCCCGCCTACGTAATAATTAAGCAGGCAAGATGCCTGAAGCTCCATCACAGGCAAGATGCCTGTAACTCCGAATATCAATGGTTAAACGCCCATTTTCTGGCAGGCAAGTCTTGCCGCTTCCTGGTGAGCGGTCTTTTTTGTGCTGCCCTTTCCTGTTCCCAGTAGTTTAGTGCCAAGCCGCACTTCCACAAGGAAGGTTTTATGGTGCTCTGGCCCTTCCTCGGCAATGGTTACATAGCGGGGAGGTTCTTGGTTTTTGCCCTGCATGTATTCCTGAAGAATGCTTTTGTAATTTACTAGTTCTTCTCTGGTTACAGTGGCTTCGTAATCAATTAAAATATGGTGTTTTATAAATCTGCCTGCGGCTGCAATGCCACTATCCAAATAGATGGCGCAGATTAAAGCCTCCATGGTATCGGATAATATGGAGGCTTTGGAAGCTCCGCCGGATTGCTGTTCTTCCGGGCTTAGCAAAACATACTTGCCAAGGTCTATGGCATTTGCTTTTAAGGTAAGATATGTCTCCGAGACTATCTTGGATTTCAGCTTGGATAGTTTGCCTTCTTGCTCATCAGGATGGCGAGCAAAAAGCTCTTTACTTACAATAAAGCCA
>JAQUJJ010000009.1 GCA_028681035.1 Candidatus Cloacimonadota bacterium | reverse complement strand
TATAGCAGCGAGGCAACACCTGTTCCCATCCCGAACACAGTAGTTAAGCTCGTCTGCGCCGATGGTACTGCATGGGCAACTGTGTGGAAGAGTAGGTCGCCGCCATCGCCAACGACTCTTTTTTTTACCGTAGCGTAGGACTCCGATCCTACGAATAAACCGCTACGTAGGACGCAGTTCCTGCGAATACATAACTAGTGGGAGCATATTTATTCCATTTTATTTCAGATTCAGAGCGATTCTATGTAGGTTGGAACGGTTTTTGTATTATACTATAATAGAAGAAAAGAAACTGGAGGAATGATGCGTCAGAATACACACCAGATTATTAGCAAGATAGCAGTGCTAAGTATAGCAATGCTATTCTTATGTTTACCACTTATAGGTGCCTTTGTACAACCTGAGCAGGCAATTATTGTTGCCCAAACATGGTTGCGAGATGGCCCTGCCCCCTTAAGAACTACCCCCGCGATAAATGAAATAGAATGCTATTCAAATGGGACTTTTTCCCCCGCAGCTTTGCAATATAGAGCTGAAGAGAGTACATTACCCCTATTGTACGTTGTTTACACAAATGAAGGACAGTTTGTAGTTGTTTCTGCAGATGATAATTCTGTTCCGGTATTGGGCTATTCTACGGAAATACGTCCCAAACCACAAACTATTTCACCAGAATACGCTTGGTGGATTAGTAAATATGCCCAGCAGATACAATACATTAGGGACAACGATATTATGCTGCCTGAGAATCAAGCTAAGTGGAGCGAATTGTTTTCGCCAAACTACAGTTTTGATACAAGAAACCAGAGAGCTGTTAACCCACTGTTAGCAACAACATGGGATCAGGGATGGCCATATAATGAGCTGTGTCCAGTAGCTGCAGGTGGCCCAGGTGGGCATGTTTATGCTGGTTGTGTTGCCACAGCAATGGGTCAGGTTATGAAGTACTGGAGTCATCCTACTACTGGTGTTGGCGATCATGGATATACAGATGCATCACCACAGGGTGAAGATCCATCATATGGATATCAGTTTGCTAATTTTGGTGCAACAACATACTTGTGGGAACAGATGCCCAATAGCATATCAAGTTCTAATATACCTATTGCTACCCTGCTTAGACATGCTGGTGTAGCTGTTGACATGAATTATGATCTTAGCGGCTCGGGTGCTCAAAGCCCAGATGCTGCAGATGCAATGATAGCATATTTTAGTTATCCGAATGCTTTATTCAGATATAAACCTAGTTATACAGAAGCTAACTGGCTTATTATGATGAAAGCTCAGCTTGACGAAGGCTCACCAATGTATTACGGTGGACATGGAACTAGTGGCGGGCATGCTTGGGTAATGGACGGTTATGATGCTGCCAATATGTTCCACATGAATTTTGGTTGGGGCGGTTCAAACAATGGCAATTTCTTGCTTACTGCGATAAGCAACAGCAATTTGGACTTCAATGACAGTCAAGGTGCTGTAATCAACACAATTCCTGCTAACTACAGTCTTAGCAACGCTAAATTGCAATTTAATTATCCGCAAGGAGCCACAGTCGGAACTACTCTTACAATTGGTGTTAAAGCTCCTCCTATCCTTGGATCATGGGATGTAAACCATTTTGAGTTCCAATTAACTTATGATAGTTACAACCTGAGCTATGATGGCAACTCCATCGCAGGTACAATTGCTGCTAATGGCACAGTTACTGTTACCGAGACTGAGCCTGGATACTTAAACGTTAGCTGGGATGGAACAACGGATCTTCTTGGACCTGGTACATTGATGAACTTCAATTTTACTCCTCATGATGTTGGTGAGTATCTGTTTGACATGGCTGACATGAAGTTTAACACAAGCTCACTTGCTCAAACAGAATACGTATTTGTACCTGTTGCTGCACCTGTTGCCAGCTTAGCACAGAGTGTTATCACCATGACAAACGTTATGAATCTTGCTTATGACACCGTTGGTACAACTGATTTACGCACCACATATTTGCTTCCTTCATGGAACGTAACACAGTATCAATTCAATATTACATACATCCCCGCCAAGTTAGAGTTTGTTGGGCTGGAAACGATTGGCACACTCTCTGCCGGCTCTACTCCTGTAGCCGTAGAGAACTCTCCCGGAAACATAACTGTAACTTGCACATCTCCAGATCCGTTAACCGAAGATGGTGTCCTGCTTAAATTGAAATTTAAAGCTATTGGCAACACCAGTAATCTTTCTATCGCGCAGGTGGGCATTAACAGTTTCATGTTTAACACAACTCCGATTACTGCCGCCTCAGGTTGTACCTTCAGGTTATCGGGGCATACTAGCAACGAAGATGAATTAGCAACTCCAGCTCCTGCGTTGGAAATATATCCCAATCCTTTCGCCACTTCCACAGCACTGAAATTTAACAGTGTATCCAATGCACCTGCATCATTCAATGTTTACAACCTTAAGGGACAGTTAGTTCGTCAGCTTGTAGCCAATGATGGTAAAGCTGCTGAGATTAGCTGGGATGGCAGAGATGCTAAGGGAAATAGTGTTGCTGGTGGGATATACCTTATCCGTTGGCAGCAAGGCACAGATAGCGGAAACGCCAAAGTGCTTATCCTGAAATAAAATAACTTAGCTAATATTAAAAAGGCTCATCTTAGTTGATGAGCCTTTTTGCTTGCCTTGCTTGCGGGCATTGCCCTATCAATGCCCACCCATTGCCCATAATAAGGGCAATGGGTAGGCAATGATAGGGAGATTCGTGCAGGTAATCAGCCCTTGTCGCTGTGGGTTACATCGGTAAAATATGCGGCAATCTTCTCCATCTCAGCGGGGATATCAATATGATGAGGGCACTTAGAAAGGCAGACACCGCATTTGGTGCATTTATCCGCTCTGCTCTCTTCTTGGACTAAGAATTTGTACTCTCTTGCGTGCCTCTCTTTATCTGCAAACATAACTGCTTCGTTATAGATTCCAAAGATAGAGGGTATCGCCACTTTTGCGGGACAAGGCAAGCAGTAACGGCAATTAGAGCATAGAATAGGGATACGCTTAAGATATTCGCGCCTTATCCTTTTGTATAGGTTGATATCTTTGTTGTCTAGCGAGTTAGCTTTGCATACATTTGCTAAGGAAAGGTTTTCCTTCACTTGCTCTATCTTGCTCATTCCGCTAAGTAGAGTTGTGCATCCTTCAAGGTTCCAAACCCAACGCATAGCGCGCTCCTGGGGGCTTTGTGTTGTTTTACTTTTATCCCATAGTGTGGTAACTTCATCGGGGATGGGGCTAACCAGCTTTCCGCCCCGCAAAGGCTCCATGGCAATAACTCCCATTCCTCTGGACATCGCCAGCTTATAGCCAGTGATTCCTGCCTGATAGTGGGTATCAAGGTAGTTTAACATAATCTGACAGAAATCCCATTCATACGCCATTACTATTTTATTGAAGATATGAGAAGTATCATGGAAAGAGAAGCCTATATGCCTAATCTTCGCGGAGCGTTTAGCTGCTTCAAGGAATTCGATAACGCCAAGCTTAAGCAAATCATCCCAAGTATTTCTGTTCAAAGCATGAAGCAAATAGTAATCTATGTAACTCGTTTGCAGACGTTCTAGCTGTTTATCTAAGTAAACATCCATATCTTCACGTGTTTTTATCAGCCAACAAGGAAGCTTGGTGGCTACCAGAACCTTGCTACGGTCGATTTGCTGTAGGAAACGCCCTAGGAATGGCTCACTCTCACCACCATGATAAGGCCAGGCGGTGTCAAAATAGTTTACACCATTGTCAAAGGCATGGTGAAGCATGGCAAAGCTTTGCTCTTCGTCTATTTTGCCTTCCGCTGTAGTGGGAAATCTCATACAGCCAAAACTTAAGGCAGAGATGCGATCGGTGGATTTAGGCATAGTGCGGTATTGCATAGTTTTATTCTCCTAAGTGGAAATGATTGTAGATTTGTTCGGCGGTAATAGTCCCAATGCCCTTAATTTCGCAGAGGGTTTCAATGCTTGCCTGGCTAATAGCTTCCACACTGCCAAGCTCCTTTAAAAGAAGAAACATGCTCTGTTCACCAATACCTGGAATGGATTCCAGCTCACTTTCGAGAGTGCGCTTGGAGCGGCGTTTACGGTGGAAGTTAATAGCAAAGCGGTGTGCTTCATCTCTTATCGTAACCAGTAAACGCAGTGCTGAAGATGAACGTGGCAGGATAATAGACTCGTTTGACAAAGGTGTAAACACTTCTTCCGCACGCTTTGCTAAAGATATAATATGAATATCGGGATGAGCAGATGCTGCAAGAGCTTCCACACTGGAAGAAAGCTGCCCCTTGCCACCATCGATGATAATAAGATCAGGCTTCATGGCAGGTTCTTTATCCACTTCCAGCAAGAAACGGCTTAAGGTTTCCTGCATGGCAGCGAAATCGTTTTGGGTGTCGATACTGCGAATAATGAAGTGGCGGTAAAACTTCTTCTTTGCTTTGCCATTCTCGAAATAGACAGCCGAAGACACCGTGTCTGTGCCCTGAATAGTAGAGATATCCATACATACCATCTTGCGGGGTAAACTGTGCATGCCAAGCGCATCTTTAAGCTCCTGAATGGGGAATATGGTGCGGTTAGCCTTACGCAAGTGAGCCAGCTTGCTTTCTTCCACCAGATGGAAGGCATTGCGCTTTGCCATGACGATTAGCTTTGTTCGTTCTCCGCGTTGGGGAAGCAACAGCCTGTTTCCCAGCCATTCGTTTAGCTTAGCGTAATCGCTAGGTTCAAAAGGCAGTAATATCTCTTCTGGAAGGTCTTCCCTCTCTGCATAGTATAACTGGAGGAAGGAAGCCAAGATGTTTTCCCTGTTTTCGTGCTCAAGATTGGTTAAGGGATAGTTCTCTTGGTTTACAATAGTGCCTTCTTTCATCTTTAGGATAAGGCAGATAGCAAAGCGATCTTCCTGATAGAAACCGACAATATCAATATTACGCTCATCATTATAGATTACAGATTGCCGTTTCTGAATGCGTTCGATAGCAATAATACGGTCGCGAAGTTTAGCTGCATCTTCGTAGCGCAGCATCGTGGACGCAAACTGCATTTCGGTGCGAAACTCCTCCAGTATTTCCTGATATCTTCCCCCAAAAAAGCGTAAGAGCCGATTCACGATCAAAGCGTAATCGCTCTGGCTAATATAGCCAACGCATGGAGCAGGGCATTTACCAAGCTGGTAGTTGATGCAGGGCTGTTTGTATTTTATCTTGGGGATATTACGGTTACAGGTGCGGATAGGGAAAATCCATTCGAAGCTGCGCAGAGTCCTTCGCAAGGCACGAACATCTGTGTAAGGTCCAAAATACTTTGAGCCATCTTTAATCGGCTCACGGCTAACAAAGATGCGGGGAAAGGCTTCGGCAATGGTTACCTTAACAAAAGGATAGCGTTTATCGTCCTTCATCATGATGTTATACTTGGGACGGTGTTGCTTAATTAAGCTGGCTTCCAGTAAGAAGGCATCAGCTTCGCTATTGGTTATAATGTAATCCAAATCTGCGATATGCTTTACCAGTTGCTCTGTCTTGGGGTCTTTTGGTGTTGGGCTGATATAGCTCTTTATGCGGTTCTTCAGGTTAAGGGCTTTGCCCACATAGATAATCTCTCCTGTTTTATTCTTCCAGAGATATACTCCTGGCTGCTCTGGCAGGAAGTTCAGCTTGCTTTCTATTTCTTTAGTAGGCGAGCGCATAGCTTTTTTCCCGCAGATGCCAGGTATTCTAGCTTCAACAACAATCCTAAGGCATAGAAAAGCATAAAAGAAACAGCCGATATAAGCCCAGCGCGTATTAGCAGATGGATTCTGCCACTTACAGGTATAAGCTCCTTGGCAAGCAAGATTAAGCCAAAGAGTGCCACGCAGATTAACAAGGTTTTAATCAGGTTGGGCAGCATACCCTTGAAGCTTATATCAGGCAGTTTACGCTTAATCATATAAACCAGAACTAGGTAGTTCAACATTGCTGTTATGGAAGTGGATAATGCTAAGCCACGGTGCTGGATGAATTGCATCAGGATAAAGTTAAAGCTGATATTGATGGCAACCATTACGGCAGCAATCTTAACCGGGGTGCGGGTGTCCTTGTTTGCATAAAACAAGGGGGTAACCGTTTGGTTCAAAGAGTAAAAGATAAGCCCCAGAGAGTATAAGATGAGTGCCTGCGAGGTCATCAGAGCTGCTTTCGAATCGAATGCACCACTTTGAAACAGGATGCTAACAAAGTCGTTCCCCAAGGCAATAATCAGAGTAGTAATCGGCAGCATCAGGTAGGCAAGGCTAAGTGCGGTAAACCTCATGCCTTCCGATAACTCGCCAAACTCTTTATTGGTAACGTGTCTGGAGTACATAGGCAATACTGCTGTACCTGCCGAGATGGCAAATATACCTAAAGGAAGCTGCATCAGGCGGTTGCCAAAGCCCAATGCCGTGATAGAGCCGATGGGCAAAAAAGAAGCCATCAAGCTGTCTGCAATCAAGTTTATCTCCCTAACGCCAATACCAATCATCGAAGGGATAAAACGACGCCACATCTGAGACAAAGCGTCTGAGCCGAAGTGTAAATATACTTTCCAGCGATAACCTACTTTCTTCAGGTAGGGTAGATTCACTACTGTCTGTAAAAAGCCGCCCAGAACTACACCCCATCCAGCCCAAATGATAAGCTCTTCGCCAGTGAAGCCATACACATAATGGGGAATAACAACCGTGAGAACCATGCCGATATTCAATAGGGCAGAGGAAAGCCCGGTCATAAAGAAATAATCATGCGAGTTCAGCACCGCAATGAAGGTGGAAGAAAGACCGATAAAGAAGAGATAGGGGAAGATTATACGGGTAAGCTTGATTGCAACCACTACCGTTGCGGGATTTAAGCCGGGATACAGTAACTTTACGATAAGCGGGGCAAACACTACTCCGATAAGGGTAAGCAGTGCCAAGAATAGGGTTAAGATGCTAAGCAGGTTAATGGCAAAATCTATCTGCTGTTGCTTTCCTTTCTTAATGCCTATCTCGTTGTAAATAGGGACAAATGCTGTAGATAAAGCACCCTCTCCAAACAGCCGGCGTAACAGGTTGGGGATGTTGTAGCCAACATTGAAGGCATCGTTTAAAAAGCTGGTGCCAAAAAAGTATGCCATCACCTGATCTCGCACCAAGCCCAGTATTCTGCTAAAGAATATGGCAATGGACATGATGCTGATGTTTTTAGCGAGCTTAGTTTGGCTCATATCTAAGCAGTAAGGAAGCGTTTTGTTCTATAATACAAGTTTATCAGCACTAGATTGAGATTCACGTTTCCATCAATCTTTCGGCTCAAATCTTCCAAGCTTAGCAAGTAATCGTGTGCTCTATCTTCAATGCTTTGGTGAGTGTTGCATATCTCTATAAAGAAATCCACTTTGTCTATATTAGATATGTCTGCGCTATCTGCAACAGAGAGCAGGGCAAGATCACCCGCAATGATGCGCATGTACTTCAAAACATCTTCAATCATGTCTTTGCTGCGAAGTTCTCGGTTTTTATCTAGAAGAGTATAAAAGCCAAGGTCATTTTGCTTAGCAGCTAAATCCACAATCTCAAAAGCCCAATCTCGAGAAACAGACGTGGTTTCTGAAGCAATACGAATAGCCGTTTTCAAGTTACCTGCACTAATGCGGGCAGCAGTTCTGGCTACAGAGGCTGGAGTATCAAACTGGTCTGCCAAAATGCTTTCGATCACACCTCTGGATAGAGGCTTGAAGTAAAGCGGCTGAGTGCGTGATAAGATAGTAGGTAGCAGCATCTGAAGGCGTTCGGTTATTAGTATAATGACTGTATTGGCAGGCGGCTCTTCTAAGGTCTTCAGGAAGGCATTAGCAGTGGCAGTATTCATCTGGTCTGCATCTTCAATTATTACTATGCGGAATCTAGCCTCATGTATGGAAAGCTCCAAACGCTTTATCAGCATAGCAACGTTGTCGCGGCGAATCTCTGTGCTTTCCTTAAAGAAGAAATCAGCCCAAGGGCTATGGATTTTGTTCTGCAAAAAAGCTTGATATTGCTTAAGTTTCTCCGGCTTCTTTATCTCGCCTTCTGATGTCATCTCAAAATTTGGTGTAGGGAATAAATACACAAAATCAGGATGCTCTAAGGATAAGAACTTGTGACATGATTCACAAACACCACAGGGGCGTAAATCCTCCAGCCCATAACAATTTACTGCCATCCCAAAATAGAGAGCGGTCATAAATTTGCCCACTCCATCCGAACCGTGGAATAGGTAAGCCTGTGCGATGCGCTTGTTTTCTATAGCTTTACGCAGCAGGTCTATAGTGTGGTCCTGTCCCTTTATCTTGCGAAACATCTATACAATCGTTATTTTGCTACGTCCGGCTTCATCGCTTATGCTTCTGTTATATATTTCCTTCACATAGGGGCTGGTAAATTCGCTGGCAAGGATGTCGTATATTAACACATCGTGATATTCGCCTGCCATAAACATGAAGTTACGACGTTTACCTGCATATTTAAAACCGACCTTTTCGGAACTGCGGATGGCACGCTTATTGTAAGAAAACACGTCCATGCTGATGCTGTTCAGGTTGAGGATATTGAAAGCAAAATCCAGAATCAAAGTTGCTGCTTCGCTGCCGATGCCTTGGTTCCAGAAGGTCTTTTCCCCTATGAAGATGCCAAAAGTGGCATGACGGTGCACCTTGCTAATCTGGTGTAAGCCGCAGTTGCCAATTACTTTATTGGTATCTTTTTCGATAATCCCGAATATTACGTCATTTTCCATTAACTTTTGTAGCATGTGTTTCTCCCTATCCATATCCAGAACAGAGGAGGTGAATAGCATAAATTGCCCTATTTCCATATCGTTAACCCATTCGGTATATCTCTCCACGTCATCCAAAGAGATGGGGGACAAGTAACATTTATCTCCCACTAACTTGCGAAAGTATTTCATGTGTAACTCCTTTTTCATTGTACAATATAGTGGACTTATTATCCATATCGGCATTGTCTTTTAAACCCTTAATCCATGTCAAGCAGTTTCGCCACGATGCCTTGTATCTCATTAGTTTTTGAAGCAGGGAACAGCAGAGATTACGTTTAACAAAGAGGAAAGGAGCAAAGAGAGTTAGTTGTAGAGCAGGACGCCGATTCTGCTAAACACGTAATGCAGCTAAGGTAATAGATTTCTTTTTTTAACACAGAGCAAAGCAGAGAAAAACAGAGAACAGCAGAGTATTTTAGCTTAAAAAACAGGAAAGAGGAGATATACTAATCTACATCCGAATCGACACCGCCAGTCTTGCTAAGTATTGTTTAACAAAGAGTAAAAGAGCAAAGAGAGTCCTTAATCTCTATCTATGCAACTCAAACTATCCATCTGTTTCACTCTTCCACCATCAGCAGGATTGGAATCCTGATCTACAACCTACATCTCGCCCCTTCGACCTCAATGCCTCTCGACTCTCCAGCACCCTAACTCTCACCACCGAGAACACCGAAAGCACCGATACGACCTGCACTTCAGCACGCTAGCGCTATAACACATTAACACTCTATACACACATCAAAGAACAAAACAAGCTTCTATAATGTAAGGGGGACAAATCTGAGATTTTGGGACAGATTTGCGATTTATTTTTGCCAAAGGCAGCAATGCAAGGCAGAAATGATGATAACGAACTGCAATAGGTACCTACATAACAGCTTCTTAGGCTGAAATGCCATCGTAACGAATATAGAATCCATAGTCCGTTATAGTAAAACACCATCGCAACGAATATAGAATCCATAGCTCGTTATAGTAAAACACCATCGCAACGAATATAGAATCCATAGTTCGTTATAGTAAAACACCGTGGCAACGCTTATCACCATTTTAGCCCCTTAGGGCGACATCCGATAGCGACGGGTTTGAAGTGCCGAAGGCGCGGAAACCCTCGTAACTCGGAGATTAGCCCCATAGGGCGACACATAATATCAATATGGGCATATTCATTCACGTTAGCTCGTCAGGGCGATACATGATAGTGACGGGTTCGGAATGCCGCAGGCATGGAAACCCTCGTCCATATCTTTGGTTCAGCGGATCAAGGAAAGCGCATAAGCATAAGTATCAGCATAGGTTTTCAGGCTTTTAAAGCGGTCGTTACTGCCGGTGTGCCCTTCATGATACAGCATGCGGAAGATAATGGGGTTTGTGCCAAGGTTGTTTGTCCGAAGCTTTTGCGTCCATTTTAGTGCCTCCCAATAGCCCACTCTGGTATCAAACCAAGCTGCGCTGATAAGCATATTGGGGTAAACAACGAGCTTAACGTTATCATAGGGACTATATTGCTTCATGTAGTTAAAGGCATTCAGCTCGTTAGGATTGCCCCATTCTTCATATTCCTGCAGGGTAAGCGGTAAAGAGTCGTCCAGCATCGTGGAAAGCAAATCCACAAACGGAACATCGGCTATCACGAGACGCATCTTGCTGGGCGCGAGATTGGTAACAGCACCCATCAACAAACCACCGGCACTACCGCCTTCCACAACAATCCTGGAGGGTTCGCTCAAGCCACTGGCAATGATATAATCCAGACAGGAAACGAAATCTGTAAAGCTGTTCTGCTTATGGTTCAGCCGTCCTGCATCGTACCAATTCTGACCGTATTCGCCACCTCCACGGATGTGGGCAACGGCAAAAATCACATCTCTATCCAATAAAGACAGTAGCAATGTGGAAAAATAGGGATCGTTGGTATCGCCATAAGCTCCATAACCGGAAAGCCATAATGCTTGGGGCTTGGAGATATCCAATCCCTTGCGGTAAACAATATGCAGGGGTATCTTTGTGCCATCGGCGGCTTGGACGTATAAAAGGCGCGCTACGTAATTATCAGCTTTGAAAGAACCAGGAACAGGGCTTTGATGCAGCAGCTCAGTTTTACCATCACTAAAGGTATAACGGTAGATACTGTAGGGGGTAAGCTCGTTTTCCACACTGTAAGTAAAGCCGTCGCCGCTCGGATCTGGATTGAACCAAAATGATAAATCCGAGGGACTGGGCGGGCTTATCTTGTCCAGCAGTAAAGCTTTCTTCTGGCAGAATATTTGGATGCGCTCGAAGCCATCTATCCTGCGGATTGCCACTAAGTAATCCTTGAAGATTATCACGCTGCTTAGCGAAACACCATCTGCAGGCGGGATAAGCTGCTGCCAGTTGGCTGTTTCCGGCTTATCAAGCGTGGTTACGGCAAAGGCAAAATCGGGATTCCAAAGGTTGGTGTGCAGGTATAGCTTGTTGCCAAGAATATCAGGATAGTATTGATGCCCCGGCTTGCGGGGAAAGATTAGCTTAGGTAAAGAGATAGTGTCATTACGCGCTAAATAGCTGTTCTCACAAGTATCTTTGCTGGATGAGGAGAGGATGATATAGCGTTTATCACAGGTGAAATACAGCCCAAGATCATAAGCTGGGTTGCTTTCTTTGTATAACAGGTCTGTCTTAAGCGTGGAGGTATCCAGCCGAAAACAGGAATCCACCTGTAAGCGTATGTTTTGCATAGTGATAAGGGCTGTGCTATTGTCGCTTTGCCACACAAAATCCGAGATACCCTTAAAGCCCATAGTACGTGTCTTGCCGCTGCTGATATCCTTTAGATAAAGCTGGTAAACCTCGTTGCCAAGATAATCTGCGCTGTAAGCAAGGGTTTTGGCATCCGGGCTGATGGAGAATATGCCCAAAGAGAAAAAGTCCTTCCCCTTGGCAAGGGTGTTTTCGTCCATTAACAGCTCTTCCGGCGCAGAGGGACTGTTCTTTTTTCGGTAGTGAATAGAGTAGGATTTGCTTTTATTGTCTTTGCTGTAATACAGATAGCCATCCTGCTCGTAGGGGTAGCTGGTAACGTTACCGGGAATACTGCTTACAAATTCCTTCATTATCTCTTGAGATAGCTTGCGGGAGGGCTTTAACATGGCAGAAGTATATTTATCTTCTGCCTTAAGTTGCTTGTATAGTTTCGGGTTCTCTCTGTCTTTCATCCAAGCCCAGTTATCAATAAGCTCCGTATCCAAGTGATGCAGGGTATCGGGATAAGCAGGTGCCAAAGGAACAGGTTTTGCCAGCAGACCAAGCAGCATGCTGCATAATGTAATAATGAGAATCAGACGTTTATTCATAGTTAACTTCCCTAAGTTAAAGTGTTGTATATTATACGTAATTTAGATTGAGATGCCATAAACGTAATCCCACACGCCTCGTGTGGGATTGACAGCCGAGGCGGCTGCCAATCTCTTGGGGCTGCCAATCTCCTTGGGACTACCAATCTCCTTGGGCTGCCAATCTCCTTGGGCTGCCAATCTCTTGGGGCTACCAATCTCCTTGGGCTGCCAATCTCTTGGGGCTACCAATCTCCTTGGGCTGCCAATTTTCTTGGGCTGCCAATCTCCGAATTGGCAGTGACAGCAGAGCTGTCATAGAAACATCCTCTTTATGCTGTGGCAAATCGGAGTTTGCCACCCCAAGTTTGCCACCTCAATTTTGCCACCTCAATTTTGCCACCCCAAGTTTGACAAGACACTAGCTGCATGAAAAAACAGCCTACTCCCTTAAAGAGCAGGCTGTTACGTTTATATCCAGAACTACTTTTCAGCAGCAAGGAGGCTTTGTAAATGTTTCACATAAGCACTTGCTCCACCTGGTTGATAACCTGTTCTGGCGATTTCTTTACCTTCTGGGCTAATCAGCAATATAGTTGGGTAGCCTTGAATGCCATATTGTTGGGCGAGTTTAGCGTTTGCAGCTTTCTCTTCGGCAGTTTGAGGGAGGCTCTTGGGAAAATCAAGTTTCAAGAGCACCAGGTTTTCCTTAGCATAATCAAGGAATTCATCCTGAGAGAAAACCTCTTTAACTAACTTTATACACCAACTGCACCAGTCTGAACCGGTGAAGTTAACAAGCACTGGTCTATTTGTTTTCTTGGCTGTTTTAAGTGCTGCTTCGTAGTTGGTAATCCATTCACTGGTATCAATGTCTGAACCCATAGCTTCATCAAAGCCCATATCCTCAGCATCGTTTGGTTCAGGCGTTTGTTCAGCTTTTCCACTAGGGCTGCATCCAAGGATAGCAACCGAGGCAATTAGGATTATCATAAGAATCCATTTCATCACGACACCTCCATGTTATTGATGAAGATTTTAACAATTATATTAGCGGCATTTTTCAACATAGCATTCACTCCACAATAGCGTTCTGTGGATAGATATACAGCTTTCTTTATCTTATCTTGAGGCAGGTTATCACCGCTAAAGAGAAACTTTATAGTTATTGTATGATAGCTTATGGGAGGCTCGGCTGTTGTTTCGCCATCAATATCAATCTCAAATGTATAGTCTTTTATTTGCATCTTAGTTAACACAGAAACGACATCCATACCTGAACAACCAGCTAAGGATGCAAGGAGCAAAGGCTTAGGGCGTGCGCCTTTATCATTTCCTCCCCATTCTTCATCGGCATCCATTAATACATGGTGTCCGCCGATATCTGCATCGAACATCATGCCACCTGTCCATTTGGTTACGACGTTGTGTGACATTAGAGTGCCACGTAGGTTTCTTTCAGTATTTCTTCGTATCTTTCCACGTAAACCTTGAGGTGTTTGAACAGAACGTCAATATCCTTTTCGGGGATTTTCTTTAGAATGCGTTTCTGTTGGTCAACAACAGTCTGCAAGCTGTTTTCGGCGATTTTGATGCCTTTTTCGGAGATCAGGGCAAACCAGCATCGGCGGTCGTCCTCAGAAGGTTGACGGGTAACCATTTGTTTGGCTACGAGATTATCCATGATTCTGGTAACACGGCTGTGAGATACGTTTAAAACCTTGGCAAGTTCGTTCATGTTTGCGGGTGCCTTGGTTTGATAAAGGTAGTTCAGCAGCATACATTCCATTCTGCCTGCTTGTAGGCATGCTTTTTGGGCGTAATCGATTTCGCTCAAAACCACCTGAAGGCGGGTAATGAGATCATGAAATTTCACTGAGTAATCTGACATGTTATTCTCCTTGTCTGGTTATTATTTAATTAAACCTAATAATCGATCGATTTTAACTCGATCGAAGCCTACGACCGTGACGTTGTTAATCCAAAGCTGCGGAACACCTTGCTGACCTGATTTACGGATCATATCCCCCTGTGCAGCAGCATCCTTAGACACATCTATCTCTTTAAAATTTTGCCCTTGCTGTTTTAAGTACTCCTTCACTTTTCTGCACCATGAGCAGGTTGGAGTAGTAAACACAACTATATTCGCTTTCATGATATCCACCTTTTGCCATATAATAACGCAAATATACCAGAGAGCAAAACCTTTTTTTCTCACCATAATAATAAGACAAACTGCAGATAATGGATTTAGAGAGCAAGTAAATGTACTTGTAGAAACGCTTCGTAAAAATTTAAACAAATTTCTTGCCATAATAATGCCCTTGAGTAATGTGGAAAAAAAGCAACAGAGGAGCAATTATGGCAACGATATTCTTTTGTTCCGATTGCGGTTACGAAACTTCCAAGTGGAGCGGCAAATGCCCTTCATGCGGCAGTTGGAGCACCTTGAAGGAATCCACCAAGGTTACCGGAAAAATCGGCAAGAACAAAGAAGCATCCATTTTAGTCAAACCCGAAAGAATTGTTGACCTGAAATATGACGAGGTATCCCGTATAACTACTCAGATAAGCGAGTTTGACTTGGTTATTGGAGGAGGAATTGTTTCCGGAATGGTCAGTCTTATTGGGGGAGAGCCAGGAGTTGGAAAGTCCACACTAATGCTTCAGCTTTCGGAGTGGATGGGCAAACAAGATAAGAAAACTCTTTATTGCTCCGGTGAAGAAAGCCAGGAACAAATCCGCTTACGCAGTAAAAGACTGGGCGTAAACAGTAAAAACATCTATCTGCTTTGCACCAATGACACTGCGCAGATAGTTGATGCGATAACCGACACCAAGCCGGACATGGTGATTATTGATTCCATCCAATCCATCAGCATTACCGCATTGGATTCTTTACCCGGTAGCATAACCCAGATAAGAGAAAGCGCAAACAGGTTGCTCCGCTGTGCTAAAACGCTAGGGATTCCATTATTTATCGTGGGGCATGTTACCAAAGAGGGCTTTGTTGCAGGTCCAAAGATATTGGAGCACATGGTGGACACGGTGCTATATTTTGAAGGGGAGCTGCGTAACCAATACAAGATATTACGCGCCGTTAAAAACCGCTTCGGCTCTACAAATGAGATAGGGCTTTTCGAGATGACCTCGCAAGGTTTGGTGCAGGTTAGCAACCCCAACAACATATTCTTGAGCCACGAACATAGCCAGATTGGCACTTCTTTGGGGTCTATTATGGAAGGAAGCCGCAGTTTCATCGTGGAAGTTCAATCCCTTGCCACAGGTTCTAATTACGGTACGCCGCAGCGCGTGGTTGTGGGTTTGGAACAAAAGAAACTTGCCATGCTGCTGGCAATATTGGAAAAAAACCTTGCCCTTTTCTTGCGTAGCAGTGATGTTTTTATCAATTTGGCGGGAGGCATCCGCAGCAGCGATCCCAGCTTAGACCTTGCCATTTTGGCAGCCCTAATATCCAGCCTAAAGGACAAACCATTGCCCGAAGGCTCTGTGTTTATCGGCGAAGTGGGGCTAAATGGGGAAGTGCGTCCCGTTTCCCAGCTTGAAAACCGCATCAAAGAATCTATCAAGCTAGGCTACGAAAGAATCTATGTTTCGGGATACAGCAAAATAAAGGCTAACCCTAAGGTAACAAAACTGAAAGATATCAGAGCTTTGTTTGCTGCCTTGCAAAGCTAAGCTGGTTTCTTCCTTGCTTGAATTGTCCAGTCATTGCCCACCCAATGCCCTCCACATGGACAATGAGTGGGCAATGAGTGGGCAATTCAAGCAGGCATAAAACCTAAGGACAATAAAAAAGGAACACCTTAAGTACTAGGTGTTCCTTAGTAATATCAAAGCTAACAGAATAGTATTTGAATCAGTTAGCGTATATCATAGGGTTATAGGTATCTTTTAACTACTTCCAGCACTTCAGGCAGATCCATGCCTATCTTCTGCAAGTGTTCAATAGTTGGCACTCCGGCAGGCGTCCAGCCTTTACGAAGATACACGGCATCAATTAGCTGCTGGTACTGATCTTCACGGAAATCTCGAGTTATCTTCATCTTTTCTTCCGTGCTTTTTCCGATGGGGTCAATACCTATCTTATCCTTAAGCAGCGTGTCGTAGCGTTCTATACGTGAAAGGTATTCTTCCTCGGTAACAGGACCAACTGCGCGGTATGGTGGCACATCGTCTATGCGTCTGCCTTTGCCCATGCGCATGCAGAAAACCTTCTGGAAGTTATAAACCCGTTCGGATTGCTCTATCAACAGCTTTTTATCCATCGGTTTGCCAGTGATAGCTTTGTAAATATCCACGTAGTTCTGCACGTGTTCTGGCACTTTAGCAGGTTCGTCGGTTTCGGCATTATTGGCAGGTTCAATATCGTTCCATGGTAGCTTGCACAAGCCTTGTAAGCCGAACCAGGTACGGAACATGGGGAAATAGTGCAAGGCTTCGGCTTTATCCTTGAAAGTGGGGATGTGATTGTTCACCATGTCCATAAAAATAAGCCAGGCTTCGTCATGCTGGGGACCCTTAAGAGCAAGCGTGTATCCGCCTTGCTGTGCTAAAGACTCCTTGCTCATATATTGAGAGTATTCCAAGCCCTTGGCTTCCATGCCGATATCTTGTAAGAAATTTGGGTCTGCGCCGTATTCTTTAGCAAAGATGGCTTTCATGGCGCGGACGCCTTTGCCCACGGTTAAGCCAAAGCCTTCGCCACGAGCCATTTGGTGTAAAAGCTCCAAAGCCGCATCGGCATTACCCCAGGTAAGCTCCAAGCCACCGGTTTTCGCTTTGTCCAGTATGCCATTTTCGTAACATTCCATCACGAAAGCGGTGCTGGTGCCAAAGGAAATGGTATCGACACCATAAGTGTCGCAGTAAAAGTTTATCTCCACGATATCCTTGGGCACGAACACACCAATGTTGCTGCCACAACCTGCGGCGGTTTCGTATTCGGGACCATCTACAACTACGGGCTGACCTTTATATGGTCCTGTGCGAGGCTTAAAGTTATCCACTGCCTTGCAGCAGGATAGCGAACAGCCATACCAACAGCCGTCTGCCATACCTTGGGTGAAGAGAGCGGTAAACTCGCGGGAATGGATGTTAATTGCTTCGGGCATCTGCCCATATTTGAAGTTGCGAATGGGAAGTAAATCATAATCGTTCATTATTTCCATAAGGTGAGCTGTACCAACTTGATGCATACGGCACTGGCTATCGTCACCAGCGGCAATCTCTTTATGAAGTTTCAAACCGGTCTTCTGTAAGGTAGGCAAATCAGCAGGGTTGTTAGTATCCACTTTTAAGCCGGAATACTTCACCACCAAAGCTTTAATCCGCTTATCACGGAACACCGTGCCTGTTCCGCCACGACCGGCTTGTTTTAAGCGGGCAACCTTGCGGTGCTTATCCCAAAAAGAGAAATTTAGGCAGGTGATGTTTACATGGTCAGCAGCAGAACCTGTGGAAACCACAGAAACGAACTGGTGCTTATCAGGGCTGTCTGCGAATTCTTTAATTAGCTCTTCTGCAAGGATGTGGCTGTTGATTATTTCATCCGGTGCGGTGAAGATTTGTACAGTGCCTGCATCGCCATCAATGTAAACAATAACCTCTTCGTCTGCTTTCCCTTGAAGCTCGATAGCATCCCAACCGGCAAACTTGGCATAAGGACCAAAGTGCCCACCCACGTTGCAATCCACAGGGATTCCTGTTAGTGGGGAAATAGTGGTTACAATGGATTTGCCGCTACCTGGATAGCTGGTGTTGCCACAAAGGGGACCGAATGCTATGCAGATTTCGTTTTCTGGGCTGTTCCATTTGGTGTCGTCTTTAACGCCTTGCCACATCAGATAAAGGTCGAAGCCTTTTCCGCCCACGAACTTATCAATCATCATGTCGGAAACTGGCTTGGATTTTATCTCTTTGTTGCTAAGGTTTAAGTAAAGAGTTCTGCGATTGTAACCCCTAACAATGGGGGCGAGGTCATATTTGAATTCGGCTAATAACTTGCGGTTCATGTTCTTCTCCAGTTCATTCGTTAACTATTTTGATGGCATCCGTGGGGCAGGATTTGGTGCATACTCCACAAGCAATACATTTAAAAGGATTGTGTATGCCCAAAACGGTGCGCATGGAATTGGTGGGGCATACAGCTACACACATCAGGCAGCCGATGCAGAGGCTCTTGTTAAGCATAACAACGCCTTGGCTGTTAACCGTTAAAGCTTGAGTGGGGCATGCTGCAACGCAGGTTTGGCACTGGTTGCAAACATTCATCACGGGGGGGGTAGAGCCTTCTGAGATTACGATGCAGGATTTCTCTGCATTGTCTTCTTTGAAGTAAAGGAGTGAGCAAGCACTCTCGCAACTATGGCATGCGATGCACTTTTCAGGATAGACTTTTAATACTTTCATCTTGTCTATTCTCCACGATGTTATTTTCTTATGGAGCCAAGATTAAAAGGTTGCGCTATACAGTCAACTACAATCTTACAGTAAGGGAAGAACCGTAATAGAAACCTAAGGGGTCAAAACGGAAAGCACCTACAGCCGGACGCCAGAGATTGTTGTGCTGAAACTCGCCTATAAGCGCAAGATGGTGGCTGATGGTAATGATTAAATTGGCACTGAAATCGATATTCTCCGTGTTGCTAAACTTATGGCGAGTGTATTTCGCTCCACCGATAAGCCGGAACTCATCATAGTTAAACACAGCAAAACGTAATCCCCCGCTAAAATCATTGCGTTTGGTAACAAACGTGGTATGTTGCTGGTTAGACGAGCTAGGGTTATCTACTATGTCCTCGTGTCGGTTGAAACGATAGCCCAAATCCAATCCTACGTATTCGCTGATGTTAAGAGGTAAGCAAACGCTTACATCAGTATCACGTGTCGAACGAAAGGATTCCTCTCTTTCTTCATAAATTCCACGTGCGATGAAGGCATAACCAGTTTTTCTAACCAGTAACATGGGGCTGCTGGCAGAACCTAATCCTTTGAAGTTATTGGGTTCCATATAGCGATCGCCAATATTGGAAGCGATAAGATAGCCGTTTATACGAGTCTTAGGAGTCCAGTCCAGTGAAGAATCTGTAAAGTAAGATGAGATAAAACCGATGGATTCTTGGTAGTAATCCTTGGGGATATTGTAGCCTTCGTATTCCACCCCAATTTCAGTGAACTGCTTACCATGGCGGAAACGCTTTGCCAATTGTGCTTTGATACCGGAGTATTGAGAGTTCTTATTATCGGTCGGATACAAGCCACTATAATCGTTCTGAACTAGATATGCAAATGCCCTGAACAAATCTGCATTAGGCATGCCGGCTCCGAATCCATGTTGGGAAACCGTGTAACTTTTAACTTCCCCGTGATTACCAAGATTATAGGCATATCGAATCTGCTTAAAAAAAGCCTCCACGCCTGCATAAGGTATCTTTAGCCCAATGGAGTTCTGGGTTACGAACTGGGAATAATTTGCATCGGTATTCGGCTGTTCATTAACAAGGTATTCATTTGCAGACATAACATTAAGGTATCTGCTTAAAGGAGGGTCGTAGTAATGGTTCTTCTTGTTTTTACTCAAACGGTCTTCAACAGTGCTGGATTGCTTGCCAGGGCGGGGAGTGTCGTTCACATAATAACAATAGCCTGAATGCTCACTATTTTGGCTATTGTACAATGGATAACCAAGCTCAGGCACATCCACAAGCCAATCCACCGCATAAGCCACTGATAATAGGGATAAGAGTATCAACGCAACGCCAAGCCTCATCATATTACCTCCCAAAGGGCACATTGACAGTTTGTTATGTGCTCAAAAGCTGTCAATTGATTTGTGTTAAGGCAACCCTACTAGTATTCTACAGGTTTTCTTTTATTTTCTTGATTATAGACACGGTATCAAGCCCCGCCCATTTATAAACATCATCGACAGCACCAGACATAGCATAGTCTTTCACGCCAATTTTAACAAGTTTGGGGTTTAAGTTTAGGCTGATTAGGTTATCGGCAATAATACTGCCCAAGCCGCCATTCACATTATGATCTTCCACACTGAAGATTATTCCTTTTTGTGCAGCAGCCCTAAGCAGTTTCAAATCAGGATGCAGGGGAGCAGACACATACACCAGCTCGATAAATATACCTTCTTCTCGCAGGCTATCGACGGCTTTCAAAGCTCTTGGTGCCGGTGTGCCGGCAACCCATAAACTGCCATGATTACCATCCCGCACCAGGTCTGCATTGCCATAATGGAAGTTGTAATCCACAGCATAGAAAGGAGTTCTATCCACATTTCTAATGATGGGAAGCTTGGAACGCCCCATGGTTACCAGATAGTTACCCGGTTTATTGGCAAGCCAGCGGATAATTCTATCGGTGTGATTTGCGTCCGCTGGGCAGAGGACTTTGAATCCAAACAGGTTGCGAGCCAGAGAGATGTAATCTATACATTGATGGGTCTTGCCATCTTCGCCAACATCTAAGCCAACGTGGGTAAGCACAGTTTTCAAGTGCGTGTGGTTAATATCATTAAGACGCTGAGCATTGTACACTTCGCCAATACCAAACACGCCAAAATCACTCCAGAAGGTTTGAATACCACAAGTGGATAATGCTCCGCTCATCACGGCTGCATGCTGCTCCATTATACCGCTTTGGATAAAGTTATCAGGTGCAACCTCGGCAAACTCTTCGGTTTTCACACTGACAGCAAGGTCGCAATCTACCACCACTAATGGAGTTTTGGCATTGCCATTTATCTTTGCCAAATCTGCAACAGCCTTTCCCCAAGCACTGCGGCAATCGTTTTCGCTATCATAAAGCACCGGCTTGCCACAAGTGAAATCAGGTTCCAAGGGAAAGCTATGATGTCCATTTTCAGGCTTGAATTCTGCCCTCAGCTTGCGGTATTTCTTAAGCTCATTAGATCCGTCAAGTTGCTTGAGTGCCTCTTCCAGTTGCTTTTCGTCCAGTGTTGAGCCATGATACTTTGCTTTATTCTCCATAAAGTCCACGCCCTTACCCATTACTGTATGAGCCAGTATCATGGTGGGCACCTCGAAGTTTTGGGCATCTTCAAGAGAAGATAGTATATGATGTATATCGTGTCCGTTCGTCTCAATAACTTGCCAGCCGTCTGCTTCCCAGTTCTTGCGGATATTTTGGGGCATAACATCATGGATAGAGCCGCTAATCTGCAACTGATTGTAATCTATGATAGCGGTAATATTAGCGAGGTTAAACTTAGCTGCAAAACGGCGTGCTTCGCCAAGTTGTCCTTTCTGCTGTTCGCCATCGCCCATAAGCACATAAACGTTGTAGGGTATTTTGTTTATTCTGGAAGCTAGCGCCATGCCAGTGGCAGCGGATAAGCCTTGACCGAGGTTTCCAGTACTCCATTCCACGCCCGGAACTTCACGCTCGATATGCCCTTCAAAGATAGAGCCTGCCAATCTGAATTGAGAAATAGCTTTACCTAAATCAAAGTAACCCATCAGTCCCAGAGTGCTGTAAACAGCCGGAGAGATATGCCCGTTACTAACGATAACTCTATCTCGATCTGCTTTGCGGGGATTGGTGGGATCGTGGTTTATCACGTGATATAAGCTAAGTAAAATGTCTATACTGGACATCGATCCGCCCGGATGTCCGGAACTAGAAAGAGACGTCATCGTAAGTATTGCTTGGCGGGCAAGCTTTGCCTGGGCACTAATGCTGGATATAAGCTCCTGTGTAGCAGCTTTCATGGGGACTACCTCGTTTTTATATGCTTAAAAGATTATCCCCTTCACTAGTTGTTACGCATAGTGAAGGGGTCTATATTGGTGGAGCATAGCGGGATCGAACCGCTGACCTCTTGACTGCCAGTCAAGCGCTCTCCCAGCTGAGCTAATGCCCCAATAGGATCACATTGGTAAGACGCACTTCCTTAGAAAGGGGATAAATTGTCAAGTAGAAAGTATATCAATAGTAGCAAAAAGAACCATAAGTTATTGATTTATATAAGCTTAAGAAAAGCACTTTTTCTTGTTCAGCGGATACTAAGTCCTGCCCATAAGCCCGCTGATACGGAAAGCAAACAGGCGAAGGTGGAGAGTGCAATATAAAATAATACTATCTTCATTGTCGGTAGCGATGATAAGGCTGCATTCAAATTTAGCTTAGAACCCTTGTTTATTGAAACCCGAAAAACATATAACACAATGAATGATATGAGGATAGAGATGGCTCTTTGAACTCCCAAACACACCCCTTTCATCTAAAGAACCAGACCTTTTTATGCTGTAATTTTACACTATAGGGCTTATCCTGCCCAGTCCTTCCTTGCTTGAATTGCCCTATCATTGCCCACCCATTGTCCATGAGGAGGGCAATGAGTGGGCAATGATAGGGCAATTCATGCAAGCTATCTGCACTGGCTTTTCTGCGCTGTCTTAAATAAACAACACAATCGTTAGAAAAGTAGTCATATTAGGACAGGGCAAAAATATGATCAAATCATTAATGTGACTGTGAGAAATAGTTAAGTTCTTTATATGCTTGTTGTTATGGCTTGTGTTGTTTGCCTAATTATGGAAATAAGTTTAACACATTTGGGCACGGTTATTGCATATTAATAAGGCAGAATAGAAAAAAGGAGTATTGAGGTGGGAACTCAACAAGTATTAATGCTTGTTATCGGTGTCATTGTTGTTGGCGTGGCAGTAGCTGTCGGTATAGTAATGTTTAATACCGGCTCCTATAATGCCAATCAGAATGCCATTGCAGTAAACATGCAAGATATCAACACTAAGATGCTACAGTTTTGGATGCTACCATCTTCGATGGGTGGAGCCAATCAACTCCCAGCGAATGTAAAAATGGAAACCGTTGGTGCATCACTTGGTTTCTCCAAGAATGGTGGAGTTTATTCCTTTATCAACGAGGATGGCGAGTTTAGGCTGAAAAGTACAAATGAAACTAATGGAAAGGTTGTTATTGAGGGCTTAGGTAACGTTGGCAAAAGTAACAATAAATTCCCACTCGTAACAATGACGATAGACATGATGACACAAAGTGCGGAAACGGCAATAACAGAAGCTAGCGGATTCTCAAATACATCTCACTAATACAATTATTGCTCACAAGCAAAGACAGTGAAAGCTCTCTATCCAAACACATTAGCACTAGAATAGTGCCTATTATTTTGACACTGGAGATAAAACGGTGCCTTCTTACTTCGTGTTTACCATCAAGAAATAGTTTGACAAATCAGCACCATCAATCATCTTAGCCTGCAATAAGGAAGATGGAGGAACGATGAAGAAGCTGATTATAATATGCATCCTGTTAGTCTTAGTCGGATCGGCGTTTGCAGAGCGCAAAGCACTGGTGATTGCCAATTCAAGATACGATGGAATGGTTCTGACTAATGCTATTGCCGATGCAGATTCGATGCAAGCAGTATTGCAAAAACTTGAGTTTTCGGTGGAAAGATACAACAACATGAAGCTTGGGATTATGACTGCTGCAATAGATAGCTTTGCAGTTAGAATTACAGCAAACGACGAAGTTGTTTTCTACTTTAGCGGGCATGGAACAAACGCTAATAATGTGAACTATATTGTTCCTTACGGAGCAAATCTCAGCTCTAAGCAAGAGTTCAGCAAGACAGCATATAGCGTTAGTTCTTTGGCTCAAAGGCTTAAGAAAGCCAAAAGCTCCATTATCGTTTTGGAAGCATCTAAGGCATGGGGCGTTTCAGGCACAAAGGCAGTGCCAAAGCCCTTTGTAGAGATGGCTGCTGCTGCTTCTAACCAAGTAATTGTTACTTCCGCACAACCCGAGAAAATAGTTCAGAATAGTAGCCTTTCTTACAGCAAATTCACCCAGTGTTTAACAGAACAAATCGGCACATCCGAGGAAGGCTTTAATACGTTATTCCCATTGATTGTTAGTGCTGTTCAATCCCAAACAGCCAAGCTGCAAAAGCCTTGGATTTCTGGTGCACTAAAAAGGGATTTCCATTTTGTAACTCACGAGATGTATATCCGCTGGCATCGCACGTTTAACAAAGAAGATATAGACGGAGGTGGCAGCCTTTCCTGGTAGCGGAACTACACTTCTTGCAGTTCCTTAATTGCTTGTGCTGTGCGCTCTGCTCCATCATCGTCTCCCTTTTGGAGCTTCAGAACGTGAATGCGTTCTAAGTTTTGCACCGCAAGGCTAAGATTGCCAAGAGCCTTGTTGGCATCACTTATATTACCTAATGCCTTAATAGTCTCCAGATAATCGTTCATCTTCTCTGCAATATCAAGCTTGGCTTGTAAATAGGGTAGAGCGGAGCTGTGGTCACTTTGTTTCATCTTCACATAGCCTAAGTTACCCAAAGCAATAGACTTCTCTTTCATCAGACGGTTGGTTTCTGCTATGGCAAGGCTATTATTAAAGTACTGCTCTGCTTCAATGTACCCTTCTTGAGCCATAGCTATCATGCCCAAGTTACTCAAACTCTTAGCCTGCCTTTGGGTTTCGTTTAGCTCCTGCGCTAATCGTAGGCTTTCTAGCTGTAATGCCTTAGCCATAGCAAAATCCTGCTTTTGAAAATACCAATTGCTTAGGTTACCGGAGGCAATACAAGAGAGCAAGGGGTCGGCAAGCTCACTGGCTATCGCTTTGGCTTTGCTTAGCTCTTGATAGGCTGCATCCAAATCCTTCATATAAAAGGCGGCAATGCCAAGAAAGCGATGCGCATTAAAGCAAATGTGCTTTGCATCAAGCTGCTCTGCAGAGGTTAGAATGCTTTGTACTTCCGGAACCACTGGCTTCCACTCGCCGGTAAGCCACTGTATGTCAGCGATTCTGATTCTTATCTCCAGTTGCGTAGTTGCTTCTATGCTGGGGAAGCTAAGCATCTGGTTGTAAAGCTCCAAAGCCTGAGCATTGTTGTAAATATTGGCAGCGGCAAGTGCTGCCTTCTCAAGATACTTAAGTGCCTTATCTGCTACATCTGCCTTTGTGTAGTGCTCAGCTAAAGCAAAGTAAAACTCATTCAGTCGCTCTGGATAAAGCTGCTCAATTGCTTCTCCACAAAGCTGATGTAACACTTTGCGGTTCTCCACTAACAAGGTTTGATAGGCAACTTCGCGAGTGGTTATATGCTTAAAAAAGTAGGTGGAGTAATCAAAACCAAGCATACGAAAGATAAGGCTTTGCTCTTCCAGACTGCTCAAGGTGGAATCAATATCTATAGGCTCATGCAGGCGCGACTCAATAAAACGCAGTATCTCCACAAAGAAATCCTGACCAATCACGGAAGCCCTGTGCAACAGCATTCTTAGCGCAACTGGCAGCCTATCCAAGCGGGTAATAATAAGTGAGTGCAGGTTTGCAGGCACGGGGAAATCATACAGTTCAGCTTTGGGCAAGCTCTCGATGTAGTTGCACCACTCTTCCAAAAAGAAAGGGTTACCATCGGAAAGCATGATAACTTTGTTTATGGTATCTTCCGGTAACTCAAGACCTGTGGTAAAGTTGTTAACCAATGTTGTGATATCTTGCTGCTCCAAGGGTTTAAGTATCAGTTCGCAAGTATCGCAGAGCTTGGTCATATAAGTAGGAAGTTTGAACTCCATGCGGGACATCAACACCCAAAGAACCAAAGGTTTGCCATTGCCTCCAGAAAACTTGTGTAATAGGTTTTCTAGCACTCGGGAAGATGCTTCGTCCAGCCAGTGTAAATCATCCAATATCATTACCAGTGGCTTGCCTTGGCTCATTGCTTTTTGAGCGACTATACGGATAAATGTCTCAATAGCCATAGAGAGGTGATTTAAAAGGTCTGTGCCGCTTTGTTTTAAGCGGGGGTCATCCAGCTTTATCTCCAACAGGAACGCAATCAGATTCTGTATGTCATTCAGTTCTTGCTTTGCCTCTTCATTTATATCTGTGGCAAGCTGCAAGAAAGCAGCATTAAGCTTCTTAAGCTTGTTTTCGGTTACTTCATTCAACTGGATTTTGAAGTACGACTCAAGAACCGAACTGAACAAGTTTAGAGGCGCAGGACTTATCGCACTGCACGCTCCATGAAGGAAGATAGCATGGTCTTGGTTGGCAAGCTCAAACTCGTAAACCAGGCGAGTTTTGCCCAAACCTGCATCGCCTCTGATATGCACTAATGAACTTAAGTGAGACTCAGTAGTATTCAATACATCTTGCAGTTTGGCAAGCTCAGCAGCTCTACCAACATAGTGCGATGTATGATTGCGGCGGTGCAGTGAACCTTCCATCTTGGGTGAAAGCACAATAAAACACTCTATAGGTTCATCAAAGCCCTTAACACTCTTTTCCCCAACAGACTCAAACTCAAAGCTACGGATTACCTGTTTCATAGTAGCTCGGGGCAGCATAATTTGGTTTACAGGGGCGTTAGATTCCATGCGAGAAGCCAAGTTCACTTCGGGACCATAGACGGTGAAATCGCCATCTCTATCTGCGCCAACCTTGCCAACCGAAACCATGCCTGTGTTTATGCCAATGCGCAAGCCAAGCTCAATCGTTTCAAAACCTGCTTGTTTACGTAGCATTTTATTGTATAATTTCAATTGTTGCTGCATCTTAAGAGCTGCCATAATAGCTCGCTCTGTATCCTGTTCACTGGCTTGCTTTGCTCCGAATAAAGCCATGATGCCGTCGCCCATATATTTATCTACAAAGCCTCCATAGAAGCTGATGCAGCGAGAGAATATCTTCATCAGCTCGTCCATTTTCTTATGGATGGTCTCGGCATCAAAGAGGTTCGAGATGCTGCTAAAACCTTTGATATCACCAAAGAGTATTGACACATCCCGCAATTCCCCTTCTCGAAGGTAAAGCTTATCGGAAGTGGGGCTTAACTCGGTTTCTAAATCAAAGAAATCGCCACCAAAGACTAAATCATCATCTATCATCATTCTCGTATCCTATCTGCTTGTTACAGGTTAACTATCCTTCCAGAGTTACATAGGCTATGGCATAATCCTTCTCGTGTGAAAGGCTTACATGAGCTGCTTGCATCCCTTTGCTGCTCACTAACTGCTGTGTGCCGCCATAAAACTTAAGCTTGGGGCTGCCTTTGTCATCCAACCTTACTTCGATATCTTGCCAGTTTACTATTCCGTCCCATCCCGTGCCAAGTGCTTTCATCACTGCTTCTTTGGCTGCAAAGCGAACGGCGTAGCTTTGTGCAGGACTCGCTTTTCCACTACAGTAAGCAATCTCGGCAGGTGTGAATATCTTATCCACAAAGCGTGGGTTAGCTTCTATGGCTTTCTTGATGCGGCTTACAGCAATAATATCTGTACCAATTCCCAATATCATAGTTTATGAGCCATTTCCAGTTCGAGGAGATATTGCTTGAGGTCTGTTCCTCCTGCAAAGCCAGTGAGTTTACCCTTAGAACCAAGCACTCTGTGGCAAGGTAGTAGGATAGCAACGGGGTTTTTGTTTAACGCACCACCTACAGCACGGGCAGCTTTGGGTTTGCCAATGCGGGCTGCAAGCTCGCCATAAGTAATCGTTTCGCCGTAAGGTATTTTCAGCAGCTCTTCCCACACCATAAGCTGAAACACAGTTCCGGTGGCGAAGAAAGGGAGATCAAACTCGGTTAACTTACCCTGGAAATATGCATCTAACTGGCGGTAAAGCTCCTTCTCCATATCAGTATTAGGTTTGCTTGTATTCTGTTTTGCGCAAAAGTTAACACCGATGATAGTATCCTCTTCCAGCTCAATAACAAGGTGCACAGCATCTGTGGGAGCACTGTAGAACAAGCGTTTATCCATAATAACCTCATTTTGTATTATCTTAAATATCTTATGCTTAACTGTTCGTGTAAGCATATCAGTCCGATGTGTCAGGCAAGATGCCTGCCGTTCCGGTACAAGCGAGATGCCTGCCGTTCCGGTACAAGCGAGATGCCTGCCGTTCCGGTACAAGCGAGACGCTTGTAGCTCCAGTCGATATGCTATAACAAAGCCCCTTCCTACCAAAGATAAGAAGGGGCTAAGATGAGCATTCGGTAACTATGCAGTGAATCTTCTGCGTTCTTTAATTCTTCCCGCTTTACCCTGGGCACTACGAAGATAGAATAGTTTCGCTCTGCGTACCTGACCATGGCGAACGATCTCAAGTTTATCGATATTTGGTGAGCTTTGAGGGAATATCCTTTCCACTCCGACTCCGCTTGAAACCTTACGTACGGTGAAGGATTTGGAAACGCCAGCACCACGTTTTTGAATCACGATGCCTTGAAACACCTGAATGCGTTCCTTGCTACCTTCTTTTATTTTATAATGGACTTTTACGGTATCGCCAACGCGATAATCCGGAAAGTCGGTTCTGATTTGGTCTCTGCCAACTTGTTGCAGAATATCCATTTGGGTTTCCTCCCATATATATACTCGGAAGAAATGAGCCGGCGATAAAAAGGCAAGTGGGCGAATCAATTGGTGTTTCAGTTCGTCCTTTGCTAGCTTCATATTAAGGCGGCTGCCTGGTTAACAAAGCCGAGTGAATGTTTCCATCCACTGCTTGCGTATCCTTTCCATAGCAGAATTATGGCATCATACTTCCTGCGTTGTAAAATTTACTCTTGTTAGTCTGATAAAAGGTCGGTTCTGCGGGCTTTGGTTAAAGCTGTTGCTTCATCCACTGCCCATTGGGATATTGCTTTATGGTTTCCGTTTCTCAAAACTTCTGGGACGCTAAGTCCCATAAAAACATCCGGGCGGGTATAACAGGGAAAGCCAAGTAAACGGGAGCTGAACGAATCGCTATTAGCACTTTCAATATCTCCCAAAACTCCTGGCAATAGCCTGCTAACGCCATCTATAAAAGCCATGGCGGCAAGCTCTCCACCGCTTAGAACATAATCGCCAAGCGACAATTCATCCGAAACACAGAGGTTACGAACCCGCTGGTCAATTTCCTTGTAATGTCCACAAAGCAGTATCACACGCTCATACTTACTGTAGTGCTGCAACACTTGCTGATCCAGCTTTCTTCCTTGCGGAGTGAAGTAAATCACCGGAGCAGAACCTTCTTCCAGCAATGAGCTTAAAGCATCATAAACTGGCTGTGCCTGTATCACCATGCCAGGGAAACCGCCATAAGGGTAGTCATCCACCTTATGGTGTTTATCCTTGCTAAAGCTCCGAAAATCGGTAACTTTAACCTGTACTGTTTCGCTGCGTATGGCACGGGCAATAATGCTGCTATCTAAGAAACCTGAAAAGGCAGCGGGGAAAAGACTCAGCACGTCGAAGGTCAAGTTTTATCGCCTTTCGTTTGGTTTTGGTAAAAGGCTATCAAGTCTTCAGCATTCTGTAGAATGATACTCTGTAAGTCCGTTAAAACTGCCTGTATGTAATAATCCACATAAGGGATAAGTATCTCGGTTTTAGAGGCATCGCTTATTTGTAAAACCTGTTGTGCTCCATTAAAGAAGTAGTCCTTAATTTCACCGAGCACTTCCTCAGCAAATAATACCTTAAACCCCAGCAGTTCATCCAGTTCTTCTGCTTCTGTTTCGTTCTCTTCGTCCGCAATTGCCAGAATTACATCTTTGTGTTTGGGTTGCTCTTCGGCAACTCCATCCTCAAGAAATTTAACCCAGTTCTTTTTGTCAGACTGTTTTCTCTCACTGATAGTTACGTAAAACACTCTATCGCTGTTAAAGATCAAATACACATCTTCAAGCCCGGAAAATACACTCCTGTAATCTGGCTTGATCATCACATGATGAAAGCCATCAGCATCCCGTCCCCCCAGCTTACCTATTCTGGTAAGACCGGGTATTTTCATTTGTCGGTTTGCCGATCCTTGCTTGTTTACGTGCACAGAATTGGAATAATCCAATCCTTTTACTCGATTATTTCGAGCTCGGCGCGCTTTCCTTGTTTGGTGCTAACCGCATTAATGATAGTGCGAATGGCACCCGCAGTTCTCCCGCGTTTGCCGATTACTTTGCCTATGTCAGTCTTTGCTACACGCAGCTCGTAGAGGGTGATTTTTTCGCCATTAATCTCGGTGATGTTCACTTCACCGGGATCGTCCACAAGAGCTTTAACCATGAATTCAATAAGATCTTTCATGTGTCACCTCAGAATTTGATATTTTGTTTTAAGCTTCCTTAGCGGTTGCTTGTGCTTTTACTTTGCTTTCGTGCCAAATCTGCAAAACGCCGGCTTTACGCAGTAACGAACGGACTGTATCCGAGGGTTGTGCGCCAACGCCAAGCCAGTAGATGGCTCGCTCTGTTTCTATATTGATTTTGGATGGATTCGGTTTGGGATCGTACCAACCTACACATTCGATGTATTTACCATCACGTTTCATGCGGGAATCTACGGCTACGATGCGGTAGAAAGGCTTATCATTGGCACCCATCCGTCTCAGTCTCAGCTTGACCATTATTTCTCCTTGTCTTTATCAATCATTTTTTTCTATGATTTAGCATCATTTTTGAACATGCTCTTTTCGTCAAGTACTATTTTGGTGGATAACGCTTTCAATTAAAGCACATATATTGCTCCTTGCTAGCAAGCATATAGAAAGCCTATCCATATCAGTTAAGGCAGATTTTGAAAGGATTAAGATGTGGGCAGATATCTGCTGATGTTTAGATTAACATATTACTCTTAAGTATGCGCTAATTTGTATCCTTCAGTTTCGCAAGAAATAGCTGATTTTCGTGGTACTTATCGGCATCTGCTACCAAATATTTAGACCCTTTTTTTCTAACATTCATCTTGCTGCAATCTCGTCTCTAACTATAGACTATCCGTTAACTATCCCGTATCGCGACATGGGATAGTTACGGCATGGTTATCCGAGAAATAAAGGAGGCAAGCAAGAGCAGTTTGACTTACAATTACGCTGCGACGAGTTTGTGAGCAGCCAACCATGCTATAGCACAGCGTAATTGTGAGTTAAACGGAATCAAGGCAAGGTTATGCAATCCTAATTATTTTAACTCAGAAATCGGCGAATACGAACTAAGAGAGTTTTTAACTAAAAATACTGTCGCCGATTTCTAAGTCAAAAAATTCCACCGATTTCTAAGTCAAAAATCTGCCGCTTTCTTTAGTCAATGGCGAGGTTCTGCTTGACAGTAAACCCACATTACTTACTTTATACAAATAAGTAATATTCAAGTTAGGAGCCAAGATGAAGTATCCCCAAACCCGCAAAGAGCCGATAGTTGAAGAGTTCTTCGGCACTAAAGTAGCCGATCCCTATCGTTGGTTGGAAGACGATAATTCCCCGGAAACCCTTGCCTGGGTGAAAGAGCAGCAAGCTGTAACGGAAGCTATTTTAAACGAATACCCCAAGCGTAAAGCTATGTTAACTCGCTTGCAAGAATTGCACAATTATGCCAAAATGAGCCACCCCACGAAACGCGGGGCTTGGTATTATTACAGCAGAAACGATGGCTTGCAAAACCAATGGGTAACTTACCGCAAAAGAACCCTGGATGGGGCAGAAGAGCTGTTTCTCGATCCCAACGCCCTTTCCGCAGATGGCACCACGACAGCCTCTGCGGTAGGCAGATCGAAGGATAACAGGTATTTCACCTATCAGATATCCAAAGCAGGAGCGGATGCAGGTGAATTCTGGATAATGGATACCGAAACGAAAACCTTTTTGGATGACAAACTGCTGAATATGAAGTTCTCCGGTGCGGCATGGTACAAAGATGGCTATTTTTACAGCCGCTATGATGACGACACCGAATCCCGCAATCAGAACACCAATCAGAAGATTTATTACCATAAACTTGGCGAAAGCAAAGATCAGGACACGCTTATCTACGAAGATCCCGAGCATCCCCTAAGATTCAACTCTGCTGCGGTGTCGGACGATCTGAACTACCTGTTTATCCATGTTTCGGAGGGGACTTCTGGCAATAATATCCTCTATAAATCGCTCTCAGAGGATGGCTCCCAATTCAAAGCTCTGTACAAAGGCTTTAGCTTCGATGCACATCACATGGATGCCTACGAGGAAGGCTTTATCTACCTGTTTACCAACAAAGATGCCAAGAACTTTCGCTTGCTAAAGGTGAATCTGGAAAACCCTGCAGAAGAAAACTGGGAAGAGATTATCCCCCAGCGGGAATACCTGCTTGAAAGCGCAAGCATTGTGGGTCAGAAGATTATTGCCATCTTTACCGAAGACGTGCAGTCCCGGATTGAAGTATTGGATTTAGCTGGCAAGTTCCTGTACCCCATAAGCATGCCATATCAGGGGACTGCACAATTCACCTATGCGGAAAAGGAAGATAGCGAAGGCTATTTCTACTTCTCTTCCTATGTCCGCCCCTACGAAAGCTATCATTATGATGTGGCGAATAACAAATTGCAGCACTATCATACCGATAGCATCAAAGCAGAACTTGGAGATATCGTCTCAGAGCAGATATTCTTTGCTTCCAAAGACGGCACCAAAGTACCCATGAGCCTAATCTACAAAAAAGGTATGCAGAAGAATGGGGCAAATCCTGTCTTTCTATATGGCTATGGTGGGTTTAACATTTCCCTGATGCCGGAGTTTAGTCTGAACCAAGTGGCACTGATAGAACAAGGCTTTATTTGTGTGATAGTTAACCTGCGAGGCGGGGGAGAGTATGGCGAGAGCTGGCACGAACAGGGGATGCTGCTTAGTAAACAAAACGTGTTCGACGATTTTATTGCCGCAGCGGAATATCTGATAAAAGAAGGCTATACTAATCCCGATAAGATTGCTATAAATGGCGGTTCCAACGGGGGTTTACTGGTTGGTGCCTGTTTAACGCAAAGACCAGATTTGTTCAAAGTTGCCGTTCCTGCTATGGGTGTGCTGGATATGCTGCGTTACCATAAGTTTACCTGCGGCTGGGGCTGGATGGTGGAATATGGCAACCCGGATGAGGAAGAACAGTTCCATAATATACTTAAGTATTCTCCTTTGCACAACGTTAAAGCAGCGGATAAGTATCCTGCGGTGATGGTGGTTACTGCTGATCACGATGATCGCGTGATTCCGGGGCATTCCTTCAAGTTTGCCGCTACTCTGCAGGAGAAGATAAGTTCAGATTTGCCATTGCTGTTATATACCCAGTTCCAGTCTGCACACGGAGCCAGCAGTATGAGCAAGGGACTGGAGAAAACTGCGGATATCTTTAGCTTTATCTTGAAATATTTAGAAGTGTAGCCGGAGATTGGCTACAATGCTGCTGGAAGTTTGACTTTCAATTACGCTGCTGGAAGTTTGACTTACAATTACGCTGCTGCATGCTTTGTGAACAGCCAACCATGCTATAACACAGCGTAATTGTGAGTTAAACTGGATTAGCTTAGGCAAGGTTAAGTAACCCAAATTATTTTAACTCAGAAATCGGCGAAGACGAACTACAAGTGTCTTTAGCCAAAGATACTTCTCACCGATTTCTAAGTCAAAAATTCCGCCGATTTCTGAGCCAAAAATATCCTCAACAGTTTTAGTTATTCTTGGGCGGTGCGTTTTGGAGACCGCACCTACGGGTCTGATCACAAGGTGCTGCTTAAGCTGTATTCCTATCAATATGGAGAGATGTAAAAGAAACCTCTTGACAAAATGAACGAATTACGTATTATATCACTATAAACGTAACATCACAGGGAGAAAGTTAATGCTAAGCAAGATTAAAGCAATAAATACTACGAACATGAACCCCAAACAAAAGAAGCTGTTAGGCACGGCTTTTCAGCTTTTCCTTAAGCATGGTTTCAAGCGCGTATCTGTGGAAGAAATATGTAGGGAAGCGACGGTGAGTAAGGTAACATTTTACCGCCATTATAAGAGTAAGGAAGAGCTTATTAGCTTCATCATTAGCTCTTGGGTGGATAAGATAATGAAAGATATAAACACAATCATGGATAGTAAGCAGAGCATCAAGGATAAGTTCGATAAAATTGCCACAGCCAAACAGGAGTTCAGCCATAATATGGGAGAAGAAATGCTGCGAAGCATAATACTGTTTCCCTCTGCTATGCAGCATATGGAAGAACTGGGTAAGCTGATATGGCAAAAGCTTAGTAATCTATTAGAGCAAGAGCAGAAAATGGGCAACATTAATCCCAAATTGGACGTTAAGAAGACGGTTAAGTTTCTAATTTCATTAAATAACCTGTATCAGACAGATGAACTGCTTGATATTTATGGCAGTACCGAAGAAATGATAGCTGAGGTAAATGAACTGCTGATCATGGGCTTGGTAGCCAGGAAAGAAATATGAAGTTATCCTCAATGTTTACTATATTGTTAGTAGTGGTAATTCCAGTACTAGGATGGGGCTTTGAGGCTGATGCGACTAATCGTTTTACCTTATCCGATGTTTCTGTGCTGGATAAGCCATACAGATCGGATAGGCTTGCTGCAAATTGGATGCTGACCCTACATATGGATTTGATAAGAAACAACTGGCTATCTATCGATGCAGAAGCGGTGAATAACTTTCAATACTCGGCTACGATGCAGGACAAACCTGAAGAACACAGTATGGATGACAAATTGTACAGGGCGTGGATACGCCTTTCAGCTAAGCAAACTGACTTAAGAATTGGCTTACAGCGTTTGAATTTAGGCTCTGCAAGCATCATAAGACCCCTTAAGTGGTTTGATAAGCTTAATCCCATAGACGTGTTGCAAAACACAGATGGAGTGCAAGCTGCGCTGATAAAAAGCTACTTCTCCAATAATTCCACCTTATGGGCTTGGGCAATACTTGCCGACGGAAAGCTTAAAGGATATGAGACAGTTCCCACCAAAGATGATGACATCGAGTTGGGAGGTAGATACCAGCTACCTTTTTTAAGCGGGGAAGCTGCCATTTCTGCCAATCACCGCCGTCTAACTGGCAAGATAGACAATAACGATATCTATGAAAACCGTGTTGGCTTTGATATGCGGGTAGATTCTTTTGCTGGTTTATGGGTGGAAAACTCCCTCAGCAACAAGAATGATATGTCTCCAGAGTGGGCTTTGCAATCTATGCTGGGTACGGATTATACTTTTGACATTGGCAGTGGACTATACGCGGTGCTGGAAACAGGCATAAACCATAGCTCTAATTCGCTGAATAAGCTACAGATAGAAGATACCCAGTCTGCCCTGATGTTAAACTACCCTTTGGGGCTGTTAGATACAGTAATATATTTAAGTTCAGTGGAGTGGGAAGCCGAAAACTACACCCAGTCCTGTGTATTTAGGCGCAGTTATGATAGCTTGGTTCTAGAGCTATCTGCTTCATACGCAATTGATAACAAGGATAGTTTTAAGGATACCACAGCTATCCAATTCCTGATAAGCTACACAAAATAGAGGTAACAAAATGACAGAGACTTTAGTAAAAATCCGTAATCTTAGTAAAACATATCCCACCGGTGAAGGTGGCTTCCTTGCATTAAGCGATCTTGATCTGGATATCAGCACAGGGGAATTTATGGGCATTGTTGGTCCCAGCGGCTCTGGCAAAACCACGCTCCTAAACATTATTGGCACTCTGGATGAACAAACGGGTGGCGATATTGAAGTGTTGGGCAAACAGGTAAATACCCTTAGTGCCAAAGAATCTGCTGCCTTAAGAGCCGAAAAGATTGGCTTTATCTTCCAGACCTATAACCTGCTGCCGGTTTACACGGTATATGAAAACGTGGAACTGCCCCTTCTCTTGCTAAAAATGAGCAAAGCAAAGCGCAAGGAACTGGTGATGCAAGCTTTGGAATGGGTTGGCTTGGTGGATAAAATGAAATCTCGCCCGAATCAGCTTTCAGGTGGACAGGGTCAGCGCGTTTCCATAGCCAGAGCAATGGTTAAAACTCCTAAGCTGGTGCTTGCCGACGAGCCAACTGCCAATCTGGATACGGAAAACTCTCTGCATATACTGGATACCATGAAAAAGATAAACAAAGATACCGGCACAACCTTTATCTTTTCTACTCACGACCAGAAGGTGGTGAAATACCTTAACAGGGTAATAACCTTAATTGACGGTAAGAAGGCTAAAGATGATCTTCAAACTGGCATTTAAAAGCATCTTCGGCAACGGCTGGCGAAGCCTAATCAACATCATAATCCTCTCCATCGTAATTACTGGTATGGTATGGTTGCAGGGGATATATGAAGGTTGGGGCAGAGCCGCCAGAAGGCAGATGCAAGATTGGGAATTCGGTGCAGGTCACTTTGAACATAGTGGCTACGATAAATATGATAGTTTTACACAGGATACAAGCTACGCTCCTGTACCTGCTGATATACAAAGTATGGTTGCAGAGAACCAAGCCGTGCCAATCCTAATCTCCAATGGAGTGATATACCCCCAAGGAAGGCTAACGGTAGTTACGATAAAGGGTATCCCCGCCTCGCAAACCGTGCTGGATATACCTACAAGTTATCTGATTGATAAGGGTGATTCCTCGGGTGAAATCCCGGCTATAGTTGGCAAAAACATGGCTAAAAGTATCGATATAAAGGAAGGAGAGATTGTTACTATGCGCTGGAAAGATGTGCTCGGAGTGTATAACGCTGCGGACATTAGAATAGCGCATATAATGGATTCACCTGTGCCTACCATAGATAACTCGCAGGTGTGGATAGACTTTGATAAACTTAATGCCATGAAAGCAGTGAATAACAATGCCACCATGCTTATCTTAAAAGACAAAATGGCTAATACCAGCATTGGTGATACATGGACATACCTGTCTATAGATAAATCTATGGAAGGCACAGATGCGTTGATCAATGCCAAAAGAGTGGCTGGTTACGTGATGTTTGTGCTCTTGCTGTTCTTGGCAATGATTGCCATCTTTGATACTCAGGTGCTATCCATATTTAAACGCAGGAAAGAGATCGGGACACTTATTGCCTTGGGGATGACCAAACAACAGGTAGTAAGGTTGTTTACTTTGGAAGGTAGTGTGTATATGCTATTGGGTGTGGTTTATACCAGTGTCTTTAGCATGCCGTTGTTCCTGTATTTTGGCTTAAGTGGCTATAAGATACCTCAAAGCATGTCTGGCATGAATGTAGCAGGTACCATGGAACCTATAATGTGTTACTATTCGCCAACAATGCTGGTTTCTACTTTCATTATTGTGCTTGCCGTTACAGCTTTTGCAAGCTGGTTGCCAGCATCCAAAATAGCCCGCATGAGGGCAACAGATGCACTTTTAGGCAAGGTATAAGGAGGACTAAGTGTTTAAATTCGTAATAAAAGGCTTGCTAAGAGACCGTTCCCGCAGCTTTTTCCCGGTATTGATCGTAAGTGCCGGAGTAATGGTGTCGGTGTTTCTGATAGCGTTCATCAGCGGCTACGTGGAATCTATGGTTCGTCAAAACGCCCGCTTTGAAACAGGGCACATGAAGATTGTAACCAATGCTTATGCGGAAAAGCTTTCGCAGAAACCCTACGACTTGGGCTTTATAGATACAGAACAAGAACTGGAACAGTGGAAAAAGGATTTCCCCACTATCCGCTGGACACCCAGAATCTATTTTGGTGCTTTGATGGATGTTCCAGATGCTGAAGGCAGTACTGCTGCGCAGGGTGATGTGTTTGGGATGGCGATAGATATGAAAGATAAGACTGCCGTGGAAGATATTCATCTATCTGAAGCTTTGCTGAAAGGCAAGCTCCCCTCTGCACCAGATGAGATATTACTTAGCGATGAGCTGTTTAATAAGCTTAAGCTAAAAATAAACGATACCGTTACGCTACTTGGCTCAAGCATCTACGGAGCGATGAGCTTTAGGAACTTTGTGATAAGCGGAACCGTTTCTTTTGGCGTGCAGGCAATAGATAGGGGCGGCATAGTAGCAGATATTGATGATATCAGGAACTTCCTGGATATGGAAGGTGGTGCATCAGAGTACTTCGGTTTCTTACCTGGAGGTTTGTACGACGATAAACAAGTGCAAGATATCAAGCAGCAGTTTAATGCCAAGTATAACACTGATGACGAGTTTTCTCCCGTGATGCTGGCACTCACAGATCAAAATGACCTGGGTAATCTACTGAACTATATGGGTGTGGTGATGGGCATGATCAGCGTTGTGTTTATCCTTATCATCAGCATCGTGCTGTGGAATGCAGGGTTGATGAACAGTATCCGTCGTTATGGAGAGTTTGGCTTGCGTCTTGCCTTGGGTGAACGTAAACATCATCTGTACAATTGGTTAATAATGGAATCGGTTGCCATTGGCATTATTGGTTCCGTCATTGGGGCTACAATAGGTATTCTGGTAATCATCTATTTCCATATCCATGGCTTTAATTTTGGCATGTTCACCAAAGATATTTCCATGATGATAGAAAACATGATTTACACTACAGTACGGCTAAAGAACGTGTTACTGGGAACTATACCCGGACTTATCGCCACTATCTTGGGTGCTATGCTTGCGGGCATTGGTATCTTCCGCCGTAAAACATCACAACTATTCAAGGAGCTTGAAACATGAAGAAACTTAGGTTAACCATCCTCTCTCTGCTGCTAAGCATAGGCTTAGTGAACGCCATCACTGCTAACGAGATACTGAAAAACATAGATAAAAACATGATCTCCAAAACTACGAAGTCCACCTCTAAGATGATTGTGCAGACCAAAAGAGCCACCCGCACGATGACTTCTATAAACTATTCCAAAGGGAATGACATCGCCTATTCGGAATACACTGCTCCAGCCAAAGAGAAGGGCACCAAAATGCTGAAGCTAAAGGATAACCTCTGGCTTTACAACCCTTCCAGCGATAGAGAAATACAAATCTCTGGCAATATGCTGAAACAATCTGTTATGGGTTCAGACTTATCCTATGAAGACTACATGGACGATGTGGAAATGGTTGATGCCTACAATGCCACTATGGGAAAAGACCTAACCTACGATAGCAGAGCTTGCTATAACCTTACTTTAATAGCTAAAGTGCCCGGACTTGCCTACCAGAAACGAATGCTATATGTAGATAAAGAACGCATGGTGCCTTTGTATCAAGAGCTTTATGCCAAGAGTGGTAAGCTGCTTAAAACCATGAAACTAAGCAAGGTTACTAAAATAGGCAACCGTTGGTATCCCATGCAGATGATTTACAAGGACGAACTGAAATCCGGTTCTGGCACAACTATGATTATTGAAGACATCGCCTTTGATATTAGTATCCCCGATTATATCTTTACGAAAGCGGTGTTGAAGAAGTAACAAGGTGACAAGGTGACAAAGTGATGAAGTGACAAAGTGACAAAGTGATGAAGTGACAAAGTAACAAAGTGACAAAGTGATGAAGTGATGAAGTAATGAAGTGATGAAGTGCTGTTGTCGTTCCGGAGTTACAGGCGTCTCGCCTGTACTGGAATGGCAGGCATCTTGCCTGGCAGACAGATAAAAGTAACAGTAACAAAGTAAGGACATATATTCATGATCACCAAACTTGCAATAAAAAGAATCCTCGGCAATGGCTGGCATAGCGTAATAAACATTAGCATTCTATCTATTGTGCTACTGGGAATTGTTCTAATCCAAAGTGTCTATGATGGATGGAGCCGCACTGCCAGACGTCAGTTAGTTGCGTGGGAAAACGGTAATGGGCACTACGAACATCTGAACTACGATAAATATGATAGCTTTACTATCGATAAAAGTTACGCACCCATACCTGAAGTTATTCAAACACAGGTAGATAAAGGAGAGGCTATCCCTATTCTTGTTTCTACAGGTATGCTCTATCCCAAAGGGCGGATGACCCCTGTAACAATCAAAGGAATACCATATTCTCAGTCGCTGTTAAAGATTCCCACCCAATACCTAAAGATTAGGGATAATACTTCGCTTGAAATCCCCGTAGTTATAGGGCAACAAATGGCTAAGAGTGTTGAAATTAACGAAGGGGACACTATTCCACTTCGCTGGAAAGATGTGAATGGTGTATTTAATGCTTATGACGTAGTTATTGCCAAGATTATGAGAACTCCCGTTCCTGCCATTGATGTTGCACATGTTTGGATGGATTTCGCTAAACTTAACGAGCTAAGGGCACTACAGAACTCCACAACGATAATTGCACTAAAAAACGAGCCTCGAAGCACTTACTTAGGCAAAGAGTGGAGATACATTAGCACAGAGGAAACTATGGAAAGCACCAAAGCCATGATCAATGCTGATAAATCTGGTGGTTATGTTATTTTGGCACTGATGATGTTTTTGGCGATGGTGGCTATATTCGATACCCAAACTCTGGCGATATTCAAGAGGAAGAAGGAGATTGGAACTCTGCTTGCGCTTGGTATGACCAAAAAGCAGGTAATAAAGCTATTTACTATTGAAGGTAGCCTGTATATGCTAATTGGAACTATCGTAACAGGTGTGCTGGGCTTGCCCCTATTCTTGTATCTGGGCTTAAAGGGCATCCAAATTCCGCAGGAAGTAAGCAATATGAATATAGTTGGCGTAATAGAGCCGATAAGGAGCTATTTCTCTCCGCTTGCCATGCTTTTTATCTTCATCATTATGATGGCTATAACGGTTTATTCAAGCTGGTTGCCCGCAGCTAAAATTGCGCGTATGAAAGCTACGGATGCCATAAAAGGCAAAGCATAACCCAATCTTTTTTACTCTTTTACTCCTTTACTCTTTGTTAAAATATCCAAGACATAGGAGATTTAGCTGAAGTCCAGCGTTCCCTTAAGTTGTAGGTGGACATATAATTAGCATAGGCACAAAGGACTCCAGACACAAGTTGCTTTCAGGTAAAGTCCATATCGCCTGAAAAGTTGGTAACATATCATAATTGGTATCGGCGACATGAACTCCAGTCTCGCTTTCATTCTCGGTAGCGAAGGTATGGTTTAAAACAGCGAAAGCTATGCACTTGAAGTCCAAAGTACCGCTAACATATGGGTAGATAAAAAGATAGCAAAGGTACTTTGAACTCCAAAACCTGATTTTGCACGCACAAAAAACGGAGCTCCAGAACGGAGCTCCGTAGCTATTAAGCCATAGGTTTCTTAAATGGTTTTGTGTTTTTGGGCTATTAGTTCCGCCAAGTTGCTGAGTTCTTCCAGTGCAGCAGCTTTCGCCTGTCCTTTGCAAATCACCGAGCCAAGCACTTCCACTTTCAGATTGGGAACCATGTGCAGGATGTTCTCCACCATTTTCGTAGCCCAGCCATAGGAGCCGATTACGGCGGCAAAGCGAGCTTTGGGCTTGATGGCATTTGCCAGAATTGCGGCGTTTGCCACGATGGGATGCGGACCCACATGCACTGTAGGGCTGCCAATCACGATGGTGGCAGCATCTACTAAAGCCATCGCCAGTTTGCCGATATCTGTAACCGCGAGATCGAATAATTCCACCTTCACGCCGCGTTTAATCAGCTCTTTGCTGAAGTGATCCACCATCTTGGCGGTGCTGCCGTGCATGGAGATATAGGGGATAACCACCTTATTGTGCACTGTGTCCGAAACCCAATCTTCATAAGCAGCCATAATGCTTTCTGGATGGTTCCAGATGGGTCCGTGGCTGGGGGCGATGAGATCAAAATCCAGCTCTCTTACTTTTACTAAGTTAGAGCGAATTTGAGAGCGAAAGGGCATCATTATTTCGGCAAAATAACGCTTTGCCGATTCCATTACGGCGGGATCGCCATTGTCATATAGTTCGCTACTGGCAGAGTGCGAGCCTAAGAAATCACAGCTAAAGAGGATGCGGTCTTCTTTCAGGTATGCCACCATCGTCTCAGGCCAGTGCACCCAAGGGGTAAGGACAAAGCGTAATGTCTTATCTCCCAAAGAGATAATCTCGCCATCTTGCACGGTTTTTATCTTCTCAGGGGGCAAAAGCAGATGCTCTATCAACAGGTCTTTGGCTTTGGGAGAACAGATTATTTCTGCGTCCGGAAAGAGTTCTAGTAGCATGGGAATACTGCCGGAGTGATCCTGCTCCGAGTGTAGAGTAACTATGTAATCCAGCTTTTTCAGCCCGGCAAGATTTTCCAGAAAACTATCTACAAATTCAGGATCAACGGTATCTATAATTGCAGTTTTTTCCGAACCCTGAACTAAATATGAATTGTAACTTGTACCATCTGGAAGCGGAATCAGAGAATCGAACAATCTACGGCTCCAATCCTGAATGCCAACGGCATAAACGCCATTTCGAATACTTCTTTTGTACATGTTAAGCTCCTTATATGCTTTTTTTAGTGATAGTATAAGCGGATATCAAGCTAATCACAGTAAAAAAGTATGACATAGCCTATAAACTATCCCTAATAATTACTTTCGCCCATCCCGTGCTGAATAGCCGTGCTATCATTAAGTTGGATTAGTTGTTGCCAAATGAATGTTAACAATACCTAAAGCTATGGGCAGCAAGGGCTACAGCACTAAAGCTTTGAGATAAGACATTTTAACAAAGAGTATAAGAGAAAAACCGTCTACTAAATAGCGAGACTTTTGACTTATATAATCGGCGACGATATCTTCGGATCAAAACGCTACGAGCTCTCACTTCGCCGATTTATGAGTTAAAAGATAAACCAGCATGGCGGTATTCCGTTTAACTCACAATAACGCTGATTTACAGCTCATCATGATTTATACTGAAACTTATTGCAGCGTTATTGTAAGTCAAACAGCTGCCAGCTTGCCTTTTATCTTTAGAACTTGCTCTTAACTAACTTACCGCTAAACAAACGAAGCCGGCAATAGACTATCTTGGCAGCAAGGGCTTCCGCTGAACAGCTAAGTGACATAACATTTTAAAAAAGAGTAAACGCATAAAAGAGTAAAACACCCATCCCGTGCTTCAATCCCTGCTTATAGCGAGGTATTTCCCACTTGATTCCCACGCTTTCACCTGGGGTTCACGTGGGAATCACATGGGGATCACCTGAGATTTCAGCAAGAGGGGAGTAAAAACACTTCTTTCTGCGTCCGATTTATTATGTTTCAGCAAAAGAAAAATAGGTTGACCAATAATTGTAATCCTACACATTGCTACACAGATAAAATATGTATGCTTAGAGGCTGGATATGATTGAAAAAATATTAACGGACTATTTGAAGGAATTGCAGGCAGCTATTAACAGAGAAGACGCAAGAGAGGAAACCTTTTATCCCTGTTTGGAAAGGTTGCTGTATGCCTATGCAGGCAGCAATAGTCTCGGCAAAGTTGCCGTTACAATCCTTCCCAAAGCCACCGATGCAGGCAATCCGGATTTCAGAGTATGGAACGGCAAAAACCATATTACAGGGTATATCGAAGCCAAAGCCCCGCATGTCAATCAGCTTGATCCCATCGCTGTAAGTGAGCAGCTTAAACGTTACTTTGCCACTTTCCCCAATGTTATCCTCACCAATTTCTACGAGTTTCGCCTATATCAACACGGTTCATTTGTAAGCAGTGTTACTATTGCAAGTGCTGCCAATGCCTTAAACTTGGGCAAAACCCCTCCTTTGCAGAACGCTGCCCTCTTTCAGGAATTGCTCTCCCGCTATTTTGGCTTCTCGCTGCCTGCCATAACCGACCCCATAAGCTTGGCGGAGGCACTTGCCAAACGTACCCGCTTCCTGCGTGACGAAATCCTCAAATACGAGCTGATAGAAGAGGAAAAGCAGGGCAAAAAAGTGTTGCTGAATTTCTATGACAGCTTCAAAAAGCTGCTGATAAACAACCTTACGGTGGAGCAATTTGCCGATTTATATGCCCAAACCCTCACCTATGGCATATTTGCCGCTCGCACCCGTAGCGAAGGGGAATTTAACCGAGAGCTGATCCATAAATATATCCCCAAAACTTTAGGCGTGCTGAAAAGCATCTTTAAGTTTATTTCCTACGAAGAACCGCCCAAAGCCTTGGAAGTACTAATCGATGATATTGCCGAAATCCTTTATGTAACCGATATTCAGCAGATATTGCACAAATACTATGTGGATGGCAAAGGTAGCGACCCCATCGTGCATTTCTACGAAACATTTTTGGGTGAATACGATCCCAGTCTGCGCAAAAGCAGAGGAGTTTACTACACCCCCGAACCCGTGGTACGCTATATTGTCCGCAGTATAAACAGCCTGCTAAAAAGCCAATTTGAGCTTAGCGAAGGGCTGGCAGATGAATCCGTAACTGTGCTTGACCCCGCCGCAGGCACGCTTACCTTCCCCGCCGAAGCGATTAAAACCGCCTTGCATGAATATACCGCCAAATATGGCACGGGCGGAACACATAGCTTTATCCGAGATCACATCCTGCCCCATTTCTATGCCATAGAGCTGATGATGGCACCCTACACTGTGGGACACCTAAAAATGGGCTATCTATTGGCAGAGCTTGGCTATGACATGAGCGATGAGGAACGGTTTAAGCTGTATCTCTCCAATACCTTAGAACCGGATATCCCTGCTCAATTGGATACAATCTTCACCCACGAGATTACCGAAGAATGCCAGCATGCCAACAAGATTAAACATCAAGAACCTGTATTGGTGATAATGGGGAATCCGCCTTATAGTGGAGCCAGTGAGAATACTAACGAGTGGACAGAAAAGCTGATGAAGACGGCTTTAGACGGCGCACAGGATTATTACACTGTGGATGCTAAGCCACTTGGCGAGAAAAACCCAAAGTGGCTACAGGACGATTATGTGAAGTTCCTGCGCTTTGCCCAATGGAAGATACACAAAGCCGGCAAGGGCATTGTGGGGATGATTACCAATCACGGCTATCTGGATAACCCCACTTTCCGCGGGATGCGCCAAAGCCTGATGAATACCTTTGACCAGATTTATGTGTTGGATTTGCATGGCAATACTAAAAAGAAAGAAAAGTGTGCGGATGGCAGCAAAGACGAAAACGTGTTTGATATTCAGCAAGGCACGGCGATTGTGCTAATGATAAAGACTGGCACCGGGCAGCCGAACTCCGATTCGGCTGTGGCAAAACGGAGTTTGCCACCCCATAAGGTACATCATCACGAGCTATTCGGCTTACGCAAAGATAAATATACCTGGCTGGAGCAGACAGAGTTTAACGCAGAGAACTACCATGTAGTAAACCCAACTTCACCCTTTTATCTATTCCATCCAGAAGCCACAGGAAATGAACACTATCTTAAATGGCTCGGTTTGCCGGATATCTTCCCTGTAAACAGCGTTGGCATTGTTACCGCAAGAGATAAAATCGCTATAAGAGACAACAAGGCGTCACTGCTTATAAAGCTTAGTCAATTTGTTGATTGGGATGAAGCCACTATTGAGAATATCCTGAAAGCTAAGAAAACAACTTCAGCAATGAAAAAGCACAAAGAAGCTCAAAATGATCTAAAGCTTAATGGTATAACTGAGGACTATGTGCAAAGCATCCTGTATAGACCTTTTGACACTAAGTATATCTACTATAATGGAGAGAAAAGCAAGCTAATTGAAAGGACAAGATATAATGTCATGAAGCATATGCTTAAAGAGAACGTGGCATTGATAACAAGAAGGCAACAACTACAAGGGTATAATACAAACTATTTCTTCATATCTGCATCATTGATTTCTGACGGAGTGATACGTTCTGACAATAAGGGAGGAGAATCTCTATTCCCGCTTTATCTCTATCCAGAAGATATTCAAGAAGAGAATAAAGTAGAAGTTAAAGAAGATCTCAATGCAGACTTCTTTGGCAAAGCTAAACGCACCTACAACATCAGCCCCAAGTTTCTTGATAGCTTTAGCAAGCTTTGGGGGGATAAGTTCACGCCGGAGCAGCTATTCTATTATGTGTATGCCATTCTTTACAGCAACAGCTATCGCAGCCGTTATGCCCAGTATCTTAGGATGGACTTCCCTCGTATTCCCTTCACAGAGGATTATGCTCTGTTTGCAGAGTTGGCAGATTTGGGAGAAAAGCTTGCCAAACTGCATCTGCTGGATAGTCCACTATTAGATACTCCCCTTTCCAAATATCAGGGCAAAGGCGCAAACGATATGGTGGAAAATGTTAGCTATAACGCCCTTGATAACACCGTGCGGATAAATGCCGATAAATACTTCGATAATATCAGTGCAGAGCTTTGGAACTATCACATTGGCGGATATCAGGTGCTACACAAATACCTGAAAGACCGCAAAGGCAAGACCCTGGCAGATCCCATCCACTATTGCCGCATAGTAACCGCCCTTGCCAAAACAATAGAGATTCAGAGGGAGATAGATGAAGTGTATGCTAAGCTTGATGTAGGTAATTGAGTTTGGTAAACAAAGCATGCTATCAAAGTTCAAATAGCTCTCAGATAAGTATGGAGTCGATTTGCCTTAGATAGTCGTACAAGTACCAGTATCTTGTTATAGGCAAGTGGACTACACCATCAGTAACTTCGGCAGTGCGCTGTAGTCCTTAACGGCTTTGAAAATGAGTACTTATTGTTATATTTAATGCCGTTAACGACTCCAGACATCCCAGCATCCCAGTACATCCACACTCCAGCACTCCAGAACGCCAGCACTCCAATACTCTAGCACACCAGAACGCCAGCACTTCCGCACTTATGTAAAGAGTCACCCCAAACTGCAAATGGGCGTCGGTGTGACATGAGGGGATAAGGCCTTGATTGGTGGAGAGTTATAGCGGACTGGATTTAGACTGTGTCACAGCGACGTTTGGACGTTTTTGGACTTTTTTGATCACCGTTTCTGCAAATATGCGCTGATTTTGGACTGGTTTCGGATATTCCTGTATATCAACAGTTTATCGCATTTCAGCAAAGCTGCAGGTGGACAGCGAGTGTGCCGATCAGAAAAACGTCACTGGTCTGATCTCCGTCCAATATAAGAGAATTAAAGTCTGAATTGAGAGGGTCGAGTACCAGTGCAGCCCTTTTGTGATCTAACTTCACCTGCTTAAGAGTGATGCCTCCATCCACCCGCACAGCACAGATCTTGCCATTGGCAGTATCCCAGTCTATCGTCTTGTAGATCAGTACTATATCCGCATTCTTGATCTGCGGAGCCATGCTATCGCCATTAACTAAGAAGGCCATGTAGTTGGATGCACCTCTGGGAATGTAACTATCTGGTATTTCAATCTGTTTACGTGAATCACGATCATCGACTGCTTCCATGGGGGGTCCGGCGGAAATTTCCGCCAAGATCGGGAAAACTGCGGAGCGAATGTAAGTATCTCCAAATTCATCAATTAATAGCTGTCTACCACCCACGATCTGATATCGCTGGTTACGTCTGATGGCAGTGTCTTGCTCCCAGGGACCCGGGATCATCATCGGACCTTCACCCTTCAAAACCCAGTTGATGTTCACCTTTTCGTCTGCCATTTTGAGGAGAAAATCGGGGTCAGGAAGACGCTCATTGGTCTTGTATCTGATCACTGAGTTCTTTGAAACACCAAATTTTTCCGCAAACTCCCACTGCTTCAAGTTCATTGATTTCATAAGGGTTTGGATGCGATCGCCAATCGTCATAATATTCATTCTATCCCCCTTAGGGCGTAATTTCTCATTGACAATAACCGTATGGGTATCATTATGTATCTGTGCACAACGCTAAATAACCACGGCGTTATGTCAAGACTAAAAATTCATAGTGTGATTTGGCGGCGGATTTTTCCGCCAGTGTTCAGAAAAAAAACCAAGTTCCCGTTTTCGCAGAAAGGACTTCCCAAGTTATTGCTATTGTGTGCAGTAGCACCAATAAACTAAATGAGGGAGGCGCTTATGAAAGCGACTACTTACGAGCATGGCAAGAAGGTAGAGAAAATGTCACAGTGTGACAAAAAACTCGCAGTGACCTGTGTCACACCGAAGCCCAAACGGGAATCACAGCAGTTAAAGCTAATAACGAGAACGGTTTTAAGGCATGTCACACCGAGCGTCGGTGTGACAAACAGGAAAAGGCTCGGTGTGACACGCAGACCAGACAGATTTGTCACAGCGACGGTTAATCAGAGTGGAATCTATATAGCGAGACTTAGAATGAGCAATGAGATGATTAAGGCAATCTGGCTCACCATTGAAAGGGTGGCTGAACTCAAGAGCTGTTCGAACCGGACAGTCTGGAGATACATAACCGGGCAGCG
>JAQUJJ010000008.1 GCA_028681035.1 Candidatus Cloacimonadota bacterium | reverse complement strand
ACTATGCGGACTTCCTGTGCTATGATAAGATCATACTGGAACTCAAAGTCTGTAAAGACCTTGCCCCTCAGCACACAGCCCAGGCCTTGAACTACCTATCCGCTATGAAGCTAAACCTTGCCCTACTTGTAAACTTTGGCTCCAGCAGACTCCAATGGAAACGAATAATTCAGACCTAAGTCACCCTCTCCCTTAATTGACCGTAAGCTATTTGTGTACATTTGTGGTCTTTTATTTGTGTTTATTTGTGGGAGTAGTTTTCTGTTTCTGAATGTAAGATAAAACTAAAGGAAAAACTATGAAAGGCATTATCTTAGCCGGCGGAGCCGGTACCCGTTTACATCCCCTGACAATAGCCGTAAGCAAACAGCTCATGCCGGTTTACGACAAACCGATGATCTATTACCCTTTATCTACTCTCATGCTTTCGGGCATCCGGGAAGTGCTGATCATCACCACTCCGGAAGATCAGGCTGGTTTTCAGAAGCTTCTGGGGGATGGCGCGCAGCTTGGTATGCGTTTTGAATACAAGGCGCAAGTAGTACCCAATGGCCTTGCCCAAGCCTTTGTGCTTGGTGCAGATTTTGTCGGAACCGATAATGTTTGTCTGATTTTAGGTGATAACATTTTTTATGGGGCTGATCTGGCAAATAGGTTGCAGAGCTGCACATCTCCGGATGGCGCTATCATTACAGCCTACCCTGTGCATGATCCACAGCGTTATGGCGTAGTGGAGTTTGATAAAGCTCTAAAGGCCATCAGCATTGAAGAAAAACCCAAACAACCTAGATCCCATTATGCCGTTCCGGGATTGTATTATTATGACAATAGCGTGATCAAGATAGCGCACGAGATCAAACCCTCTGCCCGGGGAGAATATGAAATTACCGATGTAAACCGGGTCTATCTGGAGCAAGGTAATCTCAAAGTGATGGTCTTTGGTCGCGGTACTGCTTGGCTGGATACCGGAACCTTTGATTCACTGATGCAAGCTTCCCAATTTGTGGAAGTTATCCAGAGCCGTCAGGGCCTCAAAATCAGCTGCATCGAAGAAATCGCCTATCGCAAAGGCTTTATAAATAAGGATCAGCTCTGTAAACTGGCAGAGCCGATTAGAAAAAGTGGGTATGGAGAATACCTGCTGAAGCTAATTGAGAATTGAGAATGGAAAATTGAGAATTTGCACTAAGTTGAGAATTGGTCTGCTGGATTCGATGCGTCTCGCGTCGATTGTGGATTAAATTAATTGAGAATTGACAATTGAAAATGGAGAATTGGGTGGCGAAAGAAAACATAATAGCGGATAAGACTTTCAGCTTTGCTCTGAAGATTATTTCTTTGTATAGAGAGTTGACTTCTAACCATAAAGAATATGTTCTTTCGAAACAGATACTTAGATCGGGCACTTCCATAGGCGCCAATGTAAGTGAAGCCACAGAAGCCCAATCGAAAGCTGATTTTGTTCATAAACTATCAATAGCTTTGAAAGAAGCAAGAGAAACTGAATACTGGATTAGACTCCTGATAGGAGCGGAATATATAAGTCCATCTACTCCCCTTAAGGAAGACATTAAAGAAATAATTAGAATCCTAACCGCAATAATTAAGACATCTAAGGAAAACACAAAATGAGAAGATCACCTACTAATAATTCTCAATTCTCAATTATCAATTCTCAATTAACTAAGTTCTCCATTCTCCATTCTCCATTAATTATCGTTCTCTTGCTCTGCTTACTGCTCAGCTCCTGTAACAAAAGCACTGCCCCAAAGTCCGGCTCTCTTTCCGGAAGAGTGACCTTGGTAAATGATACAGGAGATCCATCTCTTGATCCCGCTGATTTTTCTGGAGTAACAGTTGCCTTGTACGGCCTGGCTGTGCTTGACTCAACTATAGTCAGGATCAATAGCGAATATCCTCAGATCGGTGTGCAGATTAGCCAGGAAACTGAATTTGACCACAGATTACAGAATCCAATAGGCGTTGTAACAACAAACTCAGAAGGGAACTTCAGCTTCATCAAGATTACTCCGGGCACCTATAATGTGGCAATCATGAAAGAAGGGTGGGGCTTGAGATATTATTATAATGTTGCGATCCACCAAGGAGATCAGGTTTTTGCCGATGTATCAGCAGCTACGTTGGAGCTGTATCCAGCCATAGAATTATCTCCTACTATACAAACTGATATGACCTTTAAATCGCATCATACTTATCTTATTATTCAGGATGTATTGATACTTGGATCATCGACCATAGAGCCCAATACAAAACTATTAATTGACAACAATAAGCGCCTCAGCATATCTGGTAACCTCTCCTATGGTTCGGGCACGGGTTTTTGGACAGTGACCAGCTCTCACGGAATATATTCCACGGAAATAAAATCTGATCTTGGGCAGTTTGACCTGCTAAGTTTCGAAGCTCAAGTAAATGCAACTATGATAAAAAACCTGATTCTAAGCTATGGTAATAATGGTTTAAAGACTGGTGTTCCCGCTTTTAGCATCAGTAATTCTATTATTCGCTCTTGTTCTTCCTCGGGGCTAACAATGACGTCTTCAAATAACGTTGTTGATAGGATACTGCTCACAAATACAACAAATAAGGGTTTGTCAACTTATTATAACCTAAGTCTTTCAAAATCAGTCTTTGTAAAAAATCACGAATGCATCATGGTGAATGATTGTAATGCAACCATAGAAAATTCATATTTTTTTGGTTCATATCTCGGGATCAGAACCTACTTAAAGCAAGGTGCCATCAATAATAACTGCTTTGACAGAAATAGCGTAGCTATAGGGCCAAACGGAGCATCTCCCTATATCCGCCAAAATAATTTTTATGATAATTTGCGGGATGTAGAGATGAACCGTGGAGGCAGTATATATAGTCTAGTTTATTGCAATCCAACGATATCACATAATAACTTTTTTGGGAATAAATTTTATATACATCTAAAAGGCTCGAACAGTACTTTTGCGGACGGATATATTCCTTTTATGGGGGTTAATTCAAATCAGACCTATCCCAATAATTATTTACGGGAACAAACCCTTACAAGTCACATATATGATTCAAGCTATCCAGGTTCCGGAGTACTCTTCACTGTTACTATGCAACCCAGATCATCAATACCGATTTCATCTGCTGGCATAAATTAGTGATATCGGTTTATATAATTGCAACTGTCATGTTTCTCGGTCGAAGGATTTAAACGCAAAGGCAATGGCTTATGGCACTTGGCAGCGCCATCTTGGATCTGGAGCAAGTGTATATCAGTAATCTCTTGGAGGTAAAAGAGCAATGGCAGATAATTTTAATCCATTTGACCTCAGCGGAAAAAACATCATCATTACGGGAACCTCATCTGGTATTGGTAGGGCTTGCGCGATTGAATGCAGCCGGGCGGGAGCGAAACTCTCCCTGATTGGCAGAGATGCTACTAGGCTGGCAGATACATACGAGGCCTTGGAGGGTAAGGGGCATCTTATGATATCCCAAGATATCAGCGATTACGAGAGCATCGAATCTTTGGTGGTGGAATCAGTAATGAAGCTTGGCCCAATTGACGGATTTGTTCATTCAGCAGGCGTAGAACTGGTGTTACCGGTGAAACTGATGACTCCGGCCCATTTTGAGAATATTTTTGCGGTAAATGTATTTGCCGCGTTTGAGTTTGCTAGGCAGATCGCAAAAAAGAAATATATCAGGGCTAGCGGTGGGAGCATGGTATTCATAGCATCGGTGGCAGGAATCAAAGCGGAAGCTGCCAAGATAGGCTATTCTAGCAGCAAGGCGGCCCTGATCAATGGAGTTCGATCCCTGGCCTTGGAGTTTGCCTCCAAAAAAATTAGGACAAACTGCGTGTCTCCGGCTGTGTGCCTTACCAAAATGTCACAAGCCTTTTTGGATAAACTGAGTGAAGAAGCACGCATGAAATTGATTTCGCAGCACCCTTTGGGGCTTGGTGTTCCGGAGGATGTTGCCTATTCCTGCATATTTTTGCTTTCCTCTGCTTCTCGCTGGATTACAGGTAGTAATTTAGTGACAGATGCTGGCTACAGCGTTCATTGAGGCTTCGCAGCAAACATATTTGTCATCACGGAGTCCACGTGATAAATGGTGCAAATTAAGATTAACATTACCTAAACAACCAATTTGGAACTAAGATTCTCAATTTGCATGTATTTAATCAATCCTATCCGGACCCACTTATTTATATCAGGTTATTATCAATCCCAGAGTCCGAGATTGGATTCAAGGTGCCGGAATATAATAGTAAAACATTTTAAGGGTGTCATATGAATGTCAGACGAGTTGTTTCCAAATTGATTTCATCCAACATGTATGTTGTTCAAGATGAATTCAATGCGATCATCATAGACCCTTCTTGCTCAGATGATCTTGTCATAGATTCGCTTGCCAATATCAAGATTGATTATATTCTGCTTACTCATGAGCATTATGACCATATTGCTGGGTTAAATGATTTCAAGGATAAATCAGGGGCTATAGTCGTAGCATCCCAAGCATGTGCAGAAGCCCTAAAGTCTCCGTCCAAGAACCTTTCTAAGTTTTTCAATTTTTTAGCGGAACTCATGCCTCACGACAGACTATTAAATTTTGCGGAAGTAGACACAGAATTTGTTTCAGAGGTAGATATTGCTTTTGTTAAGGAATTGCATATTTACTGGAAAGGTCATGAAATTGTGATGATAGCGACACCGGGTCATTCGCCTGGTAGTGCATGCATAGTAATTGATAAACAGCTTCTTTTTTCTGGAGACTCCTTGATCAATGGTTTTAATGCTGTTACACGACTGCCTGGAGGCAGTAAAAGGGATTATCAGTTTTCAATGGAAAGTTTGATTCAGACTTTGCCTCCTCTCACTCAGGTATATCCAGGGCATTTGAACGGTTTTCTGCTGAAAGATTTCGCAGTTCAGAGCGCATTAGAATCCCAAGCTGATTTAGAAGTATACGGTGGAGTAGAGAATAACTGAGCAGTTCTATATTGATGATACAATCTTTGCAAGTAGCCGACCCAAGACAAGCTAAGCAATAAAGTATTGACCGTAAGGTATAATAAATAAGGAGTAAGCTATGATAAATCCTATGGATTTGTCCGGTAAAAAGATACTAATAACTGGAGCATCGTCGGGAATAGGAAAACAAATTGCCAAGACCAGCGCTAATTTGGGAGCCGAGGTAATCTTGGTAGCACGAAATGAACAAAAGATAATGACCGTTGCTCACGAAATTGGATCAAATGTTTTAGATTTCTATTGTGATGATCTTTCTCTAACCGATAGAATAGAGCCTTTGATTTCTAAGATATGTGCCGAGCATGGCAGGCTGGACGGGCTTGTTCATGCTGCCGGGGTAGCGTCCAATAGAGCGATTGCTACGTTCACATATGAGAGGGTACACGAAATTATGTCGATCAATTTCTACGCATTTTTTGAATTAGTTAGGGTCATTACCAAGAAAGGACGCTTTAATGAAGAACTGAGCATAGTAGGAGTATCTTCCATAGCATCGATCAAAGGTAATTCAGCTCAAACTGCGTATGCGGCCTCGAAAGCGGCTATGGACGGAGCGATGCGCTGCTTTGCAAAAGAATTGCACACCAAAAAAATAAGGGTTAACACTGTCCTGCCGAGTATGATCAATACCGAGATGTATGAAGCTTACGCAAGAAAAAGTGGAGTTGGTGATTATCAGATTCTAGACAGGCAGTATCTTGGAATTGGAGAAACAGAAGATGTGGCCAACGCAGTTTCCTTTTTACTGAGTGGAGCCTCACGATTTATAACTGGCACTCAATTGATTGTCGATGGTGGCTCTACATCATCATGAATAAGAGGTAAAGATGATATTAAGTGAATTCAAACATATTAAAATTACAGGAATTGCTGGCGCTGTTCCTACGAACTGGACTTCAATCGAAAGTATGATCACTGAAGAAAACAGGGATACGCTGGAAAAATTCAGTGCCATGACAGGTGTGATCGGGCGATATGATGCTGGACCATTGCAGACCACTTCAGACTTGGCTTATGTGGCAGCAAAGCACCTGATGAATAGTAAAAACATTGATCCAAATTCAGTTCAGGCTCTGATATTTGTTTCCCAATCTCCTGATTATGCCATCCCAGCTACTGCTTGTGTATTGCATCACAGACTTGGGCTACCAAAGGAATGCATGGCATTTGATGTGAACTTGGGTTGTTCTGGTTACACATACGGGATAAATATCCTTGCCAGCATGATGGCAAGCTCCAATATTACCAGGGCATTGCTCCTTGCGGGGGATACATCCGCAAAAGAGAAATCCAGAATGATCAAAACCAAGGAAAGTAATGCTTACAAAATGCTTTTTGGTGACGCAGGAACAGCCACGCTGCTTGAAAAGACTGATCAGGAATCTAAAATTGACTGCGTATCTTGTACAGATGGTAACAAGTTCAGAGCAATTATCAAACCATTTACCGGTTTCAGGAATCCTGATGGGAAAGGAATAGCACTGATGAACGATGTGGATGTGTTTAATTTCACGATTTCAGAAGTTCCTAAAATGATTAAGGAATACCTGTCTCTCAAAGGAAAAAGTCCTGATGATTATGACAGTTTGGCACTACACCAAGCCAATCATTTTATATTAAAACAGATAGGAAAGCGGACCAAATTTCCCATGGAAAAGGTACATGTGTCCATAGATACCTTTGGCAATACTAGCTCTGCATCAATACCGATTACTTTGGTTAAGCATTTTGGTGCAAGCTCAGAAACGAAAGCGCTAAATATCCTGATGTGCGGATTTGGGGTTGGCTTGTCATGGAGCCTGGTTTCTGCAGAGCTTAGTGCCAACGATATCCTGCCATTGGTGCAATCTGACGAATATTTCCTGGATGGGTACGAAGATGAAGTTAATCTATAACGAAAAGGAGAATAATAATGGAAACAAATGAAAAAATCGCGATGCTTGAAGAAATGCTGGAAATCGACGAAGGGACATTGAAAGAGGATACGCAATTGGATAACATTGCAGAATGGGACTCCATGTCCAAGCTTTCATTAATTGTATTATTGGATGACGAGTTTGAAGTGAGCGTAAACGGAGATCAGATAAGGTCTCTAAAAAGCATCAAGGATATCCTGGATTTGATGCCCTGATTATTTTGTAGCAAGGAAGCCTGTTAAGACTGTTGCTTAGTTAGCGCTTGGTCTTAGAACACCCAAATCTAGTATTTAAATCTTAGAGTATGTTATAATTGATAAGGAGCGAATGAAAGACAAATGGGAATTCATAGTTTTGAAAACGTTGGAATAAAAGCACTATCTGCTGCTGTACCCCGGAGGATAATCGACAATTTAAAATATACAGATTTTTTTTCTGAAGCGGAAGCAATAGCAATCGTCGAAAAAACTGGTGTTTATCAAAGACGATTTGTAGATGATGATACTTGTTCATCGGATCTTTGTTTTGCCGCAACTGAGAAATTAATCGAAGATAATAACCTTGAGAGAGACGAAATTGACCTGATGGTTTTTATCTCTCAAACACCGGACTATCGGATGCCAGCAACATCATTTCTCTTGCAAAGCAGATTGAAACTTTCTACGGATACTATTGTGTTTGACGTTAATATGGGCTGCTCAGGATTTATTCATGGCCTCTTTATCGTTTACAGCATGATGCATAATTTAAAGCTAAGAAAAGCATTATTACTCAATGGGGAAACCCGTAGTAAGGTGTATTCTCCTAAGGATAGACCTGTAGCTTATTTGTTTGGAGATGCCGGTTCGGCCGCTTTGATAGAAAGGGATGCAAAATTCGGGAAGAGTATTTTTTCGATAAACTCCAACGGCGAAAACGCAAAGATGATCATGATACCTGCTGGAGGCTACCGAAACCCGAGCTCCAGCGAAACAACTAAAGAAAAAGTGGTTGATGAAAAAGGTAATATCAGAAGTGATGAACATGGCTTTATGCAAGGAGAAGACGTCTTTCAATGGTTACTCAAAAATGTTCCCAAGGACATCAACAATATTATGCAGTTTTCACAAAACTCACTTGATAATATCGATTATTTCGTATTTCATCAAGCTAATAGATTCATGAATAGTTATATAGCAAAAAAACTTAAATTAGTAGACAGTAAAATTCCTTCAACAATGGCAAAATACGGGAACACTTCTTCAGTCTCTATCCCCTTAACTATAATAAGCGAATTACAAAACTCGTTACTTGAACGCAAAAAGTTATTGCTTAGTGGTTTTGGAGTGGGAATGACCTGGGCTTCTGCTATAATCGAAACTGAGAATTGCAGAATTAGCGATATTGTAGAAGTGTAGATATGTTTTGCAGTCATTTGAGTTTTTTCATAAATCGTTTTAGCCATCGGCGCTTCTCTTGGGATATGCAGAAATGTAGCGGTGGAATGTTTAAAACAGGAAAGCAGATTAGTTAACACAGTAGGAATCATATATGGAAATAGTGGATGCTTATTGGGATACTGATTCATTAGGTGTAAAAACATATGAACTAACGCTACACGATGAATCGATTGGTGTAATTATAGACAAGATTACAGAACTGAAGAGCGAAGGGGGCAAATATATCGTAGTGAAAGCTCCTGTTTTACGGCCTGATATTTACAAGGCTCTTTCAGACGAAGGCTTAAGCTTCGTCGAAGCTCAGTTGTCCATAAAATTAACAAAGAGAAGATACCTGGACATATGTCCTCGCTACGAAAAGATATTTGAGCCTTCCGAAATGGAAGTGGTTACCAATAGCTCTCAGCTTGAAGAAATAGTTAATCTATTTGGAGATTCGATGTTTACCACAGATCGGATTGCCATGCATCCCAAGTTTGGTTTCGAATATGCTAATAAAAGATATAAAAATTGGCTTAAATCAAGCTACGGAAAGCCCGGCATTATTTTATATCGATCATTTAGAAAAAACCAGATTAGCGGTTTTGGGATGCACAAGATAGATGGATTAATCGTCGATGGTTTACTCGGCGGTGTTTTTGAAAAATTCCAAAAAGAGGGATATTTTGCATCGGGTTTGTATGCAAATTTGTCTCATTACTTTAATCAGGGCTACAGATCCTTTAAGACCACTATATCATCGAACAATAAGGATGTATTTAGGATATATGAAATGCTGGGTTTTCAGGTAACCCGCATCCAATACGTGTTCCACACAGTGGATTGGTGAAGATGATTTCTTTTGTGATTCCCTGCTATAACACCGCAAATTGCCTTGAGCAATTGTATAGCCAGATTAAGTTTCAGATTGAAAAAATCAGCGTAGATTTCGAGATACTATTTGTCGATGATTGCAGCCCACAAAAGGATTATCTTAAAATTGAGAAGCTTGCATCTAAAGACCCCAGGGTCAAGCTTGTGAAGTTTGTTCGCAACTTTGGGCAACAAAAAGCAATCTCTGCGGGAATCAAACTTTCAAGGGGCGATTGGGTGATAGTTATGGATGCAGATCTTGAGGATGATCCCAGCTATATTCCGCTATTACTTCAGAAGGCCCAGGATGGTAATGATAAAGTTTTGGCGCGACGCATGAATCGTACTCACTCATATACGAAGAAGCTCTATTCCAGAACGTTTCATGCATTATTTGATTATCTTACCGGGATCAAGACGGATACGGCTATAGGTAATTATGGTATATACAGCCGGAAAGTAATTGATGTATTCAATACCATGGATGAGCAATTCAGAACTTTTGGATTGCTGATAAAGTGGTTGGGTTTTACCTCCGCATACATAGATGTAGAGCATGGTACCAGGCATTCGGGTAAATCATCCTATGATTTTTCGAAGGGTTTGATCTTAGCCTTGGATGCGATGATCGCATTCTCACAGAAACCACTAAAACTTACTGTAATATCGGGGTTTATCATTACTTTACTTTCACTGGTCTTAGGGATTATATTTCTAATTCGATGGCTTTTCGTTGGAATTCCAATCATTGGTTGGACAAGTACAGTCCTATCCATATGGTTTTTGGGTGGCTTCATCATCATGACGCTGGGAGTATTGGGGCTCTATATCGGAAAGATCTTTGAAGAGACCAAGAATCGACCTCATTATGTAATAGACTACACTCTAAACATTGAAAAAGATTAAGCCTAATATCGTTTTTTTATGTTATTAGTTAAGCTATGATAATTAATCTAATGCGAAAGAACCGCTGGGGAAGTTAGACGATAAAATGAGAATAAAGTTGAATAAACAACTAAAAGTAGCAATTAACCTTGTGGTATTTTTGCTTTGTGTTTTTCTGCTTATTAGAAAAGTAGATATTCCGTCTGCAATATCTCAGGCTCGCAAAGTGAATTTCAGCATTTTCATCATTACGGTTAGCTTTTCGATATTTCAAACTTGGCTGACCGGATTGCGTTGGGAACTATTACATCCCAATCGAGAAAATGGAATGAGTAAATGGTCATATTTTCGGCTTTCCATGCTAAGCCATTTGTTTAACTTGTTTATGCCAGGTGCCTTAGGGGGCGACATAGTAAAAACTGCGTATGCCTTGAATGAGGGGCAGGGACAAAAAGTAAAAAAAGTGATTGGGGTATTCGTTGATAGGACAGTAGGGCTTATCTCAGTAATGACGCTGGGCATGATAGCCTTACTTGCGTCACATAAGGAATTGCCGATTAGTCTTTGGCAAGCTTTGATGCTTTTTATAGTTTCCGGGGGATTTATATTCTTCCTTTTTAACAGCAGAGTGATAGGTTTTTTTGAAGGTATTGCAGGGAGAATAAGCTTTACTAAACGAATAGTAAGCCCCTTATTCAAGAACTGGAAGGAGTCTATAGAATACTATAAGGGAAACTCGAGGCGGGTCTTATATTCATTGGCTCTTTGTATTCCGATCCACATGATTTCGTTCATGGTGTACTTTATCTTGTCAAAAAGCATGGGCATGGAAATAAAGTTCTTGGAAATGGTGTTTGCCGTAGCTATTATGTGGCTTATCACTGCCGTACCGATCAGCATAGGAGGCATGGGCGTACGAGAGCTATCACTGGTATGGCTCCTTGGTCTTTTTGGCGTTCCCTCAGAACAAGCAGTAAGCTTGGCTGTTCTTGGCTATATAAATGCCATCATCAAGTCCATAATAGTCCTTCCACTTTTATTTGATTTTCGTAAGAAGGAAGCTGGGCAAACAACACTAATGTAAAAGAGATAAAGATGCATATTCCTTTTAACAAACCGTACTCAACAGGCAAGGAACTTGGATACATCCAGGACGCAATCGACCGAGGGCAGATTTCAGGCAATGGCTACTATACCAAGAAGTGTCAGTCCTATTTTCAAGAAAGATATGGCTTTAAAAAGTGCCTGCTTACTACTTCCTGCACAGATGCACTTGAGATGGCTGCTATTTTGATAAATATCAAGCCTGGGGACGAAGTAATTATGCCCTCTTATACTTTCGTCTCAACGGCAAATGCCTTTGTGCTGCGGGGAGCGAAGCCAGTATTCTGCGATAGCAGGGACGATCATCCAGGCATAGATGAAGACAAGATTGAGAGTTTGATTACAAAGAAGACCAAGGCGATAGTTCCGGTACACTATGCCGGTGTGGCCTGTGATATGGACAAGATCATGGCGATAGCTGAAAAACATGGCTTATTTGTAATTGAAGACGCGGCTCAGGCAATCGATAGCTTTTATAAGGGCCGGCCACTTGGTGGAATAGGACATCTGGGCTGCTTCTCCTTCCATGAGACCAAGAACATCTCATCCGGAGAAGGCGGGATGCTGGTGGTAAATGACGAACGCTTTTTGAAGCGATCTGAAATCATCTGGGAGAAGGGGACAAACCGTCAGGCCTTCTTCCGTGGAGAGATAGATAAATATGGCTGGGTTGATATCGGTTCATCATTTCTGCCCTCAGATATGATTGCAGCATATCTTTGGGCTCAGCTCCAGGCTCTTGATGAGATCCAGACAAAGCGGAAAGCCGTTTGGAATCGGTATCAGGAGCTGATGGAACCGATCGCAGATAGAGCTGGCATCAGGCTGCCAATAATACCCGATTATGCGACGAATAATGCACATATGTATTATCTGGTAGCACCAGATGAAGCACAAAGAGATAGACTAATTTCCAGCTTGAAAAGAGATGGGATTGGTGCAGTCTTCCACTATCAGAGCTTGCATAAATCTGAGTATATCACGAGCGAAACCAAAGCTTGTGACTGCCCCAAGGCTGATCAATACACCGAAAAGTTGTTGAGGTTACCTTTTTATATATCTTTAGGTTCAGATAGCCTGTCTATAATAACTAAAATTATACAAAAAACTGGAACGGAGATGCATTATGAATAAGCCTTTGAGGCTCACTCTTGGGGATAACACACGTGGCAAACTGCTCAAAGCAATGCTCATCATCGTTTGGCTTCTGCTTTTTGCAGGCTTCGCAGTAAAGGCGTTGGACGCTGCTCTAAACTTGGACGGCAGCGGAGATGAAGGGTTCTTCCTGAAAGAACTGGCCAGCTTCCAGACAGATGGCTTGTGGCGTTCTTTCGCGGATGGCATATCACACCTGCATGTGCTGCTGGTAAGTGCAGTGGCCGCAGTGGTAGGATCGCCTTTGCTGGCGGGAAGACTGCTGAATATCATCTTGCTGGTTGTGGCACTGTTTTTGGGCTCTTTGATCATAAAGAACCTGAATTTAAGACGTTCAGTGGAGCTGGTGACTACTGCCTCATATGCTTATATGCTTGTTTTTTCTCAGGTTGGAAAGACTTTCTACCGTTTTATCAACGATCCTCTGATGATAGTTTTGGCCTTGTTTTCCCTTTACCTGTTCCAGCAATACTACAAGAGCAACAAGACCTGGTTCTTTATCCTGGCAAGCATCGCCTCTGGCATGATGTTTTGGGTGAGATCTTTTTCGCTGTTGATCTGGGCGGGTATCTTGGCATTCTTAATCCTGCAAGCCGCTATCCGCAAGCCCCGGTTAAAAGGTATCCTCCTATTGGCGTGTTTTGTAACAATCTCCATCGCCGTGGCTCTGCTGGTGCAAATTCCCAGCATCAGTGAAAATGGCAGATTAGCGTTTGAAAACAAAAGCGGAGAAGGAGATTGGGGAGCCCGTAATTGGGTGACCCGCTATGTGAGAAGGAGCAATGGAGGCATCTTTTCATACCAAAGAGTCGATTGGGATGAGATTGAGCGGTTTAAGCAGGAATATGGGGAAAACGCTATCCCCAGCTCGTTGCTCGGGAAAGTCAGAAAAGATCCGAAATTCATGGCGGACAATTTTGTCTCCAATCTGATAATTAGGATACCCTATGTATTGCTTGCAAGTATCGGAATCTATTTCCTTCTATTTCTGGATCTTCTACGTAGGCCCCGCTGGCTGTTTGAAAAAGACACGAATCAGCCCAGGCTATTGTTCCTGCTAGTGGCTGCCAGCGTAAGCCTGGGAGTGTCTCTGATTATCATCAACTATATCGAACAAAGGTGGTTAATGGCTCCAGTAATATGCGTGTTATTACTGGCAGCAGTTCACCTGGACAGGCGGATTGCGCCAAAATGGAGCAGAGTCCTGCTGGCGATCCAATGTGCTTTCCTAATGTTGACAGGAGCCGGATCGCTGGCTGCGTTCATATTGTAATGATTGGTTTTATCATGTTCTCTTTTACACACAAAGATCAGACAGGATCGACAACAGACCGGACGAGTTCTTTTCAAATTTATCAAAGGAAGCTCGGATGAAGGTGGTCTGGATCTGCCATTTTTCCAACCGGGAGATAAGGAAGAACCTCAATCCCCGGAGCTACGTTGCGGACTTTGCTCCCTGGATCTCTGGGCTCCTGAAGGCTTTTCAGGGCCAGGATGAGGTGGAACTGCACATTATATCGCCTCATAAATACATTTCCGGTATTCGCCGTTGGGAGAGCGAAGGTGTCCACTACTATTTCTTTAACCCTTTCATTCCCTTTTGGGGGAGGACTTGGCCCAGTTTCTTCCGCTGGGATATATGGACCCGTTTTTCGGGTAACAAAAGGAAAATAAAGAGAATCATCGATGAGATCAAACCGGACCTGATCCATCTGCACGGCTTTGAAAATGCCTACTATGCTGAGGCTGTGATGCAATTCAGGCACAAGCTTCCTGTCTTTATCACCATCCAGGGCTTTGCCACCAAGATAGTTAATTATCAAGGGAAAGTGATTGACTATAGGAAACAAGTGGAACGCCAGATCATTGAAAATTTCAGGCATTTTGGCTATCGGACCCAAACTATGAAGGAAGATCTGCTTGCCATCAATCCCCATGCGGTGATGCACTGGCATAAATATTTTGTAGACTACCCTGTTTTCCCCAGGGATAAGATGCTCTACGACATAGTGATATTCGCAGCCAACCCTGTGAGCAAAGGTTTGGCAGACCTTGTCCGGGCTCTGGCGCTATTGGAGAGAGATGAGGGCTTGGAATATTCCCTGCTGGTAATCGGTTCAGTAGCTTTAGCTGCAAGGCAAGAGATGGACGAACTAGCCAAAGAAACTCATCTTGGCGACAGGATTACCTATTTGGGCTACATGGAAACTCAGGCTCAAGCCCTGGAACATGCCTCCACTGCCAGGATCTGCGTCCTGCCTACCAGAAATGATATCATCCCTGGCACAATAGTTGAAAGCATGTATCTAGGCATACCTGTAATAGCCTACGATACAGGAAGTATTTACGAATTGAACACAGCCGATGAGTATGTAATCTTGGTTCCAGTGGGCGATATAGAGGAACTGGGCAGACAAATGAAGAGGCTGCTCACGGATCCTGAACTGCAGCGTTCCATGGCAGACAAAGGTATGATTCACATACGTAAAAGATTTGATAATGATAGTGTTTTCCCTGATCTGCTGAACGCTTACAGGGAGACAATCGCAGATTTTCAAATCAGGAGAAAACAATGAAAGCAGTTATTCTATCAGGCGGTTTGGGCACTCGCCTCAAACCTTTTACAGAAATAATACCCAAACCTTTGCTCCCGATAGGGGAGAAGGCTGTGCTCGAGATTCAGATCGAGCACCTTAAGGCCAATGGTTTCAATCACATCTATTTGGCGACAAACTATAAATCTGCCTATATTGAAAATTTCTTTGGTGACGGCAGCAAATATGGTGTCAAACTAACAATCAGTAAGGAAGACAAACCCCTGGGTACGGCTGGGCCGGTAAAATTGTTGCAGGATCAGCTTACAGAGCCTTTTTTGGTGATGAATGGCGATATCCTTACCCAGTTATCCTATAAAAAGCTCTATGAATTTGCCTTGACTAATGATTCCTTGCTCACTATATGTACAAAGGAGATCGTTACACCTTTCCAATTTGGCAATATCCACACAGAAGGGGATTTTGTAGTTGGAATAGATGAAAAACCGGATATCCGAACCAATATTTTAGCCGGTATTTATATTTTCAAGCCCGGCATTTTGGATCTGATCCCTGACGGTGAGTACTTTGGTATGGATAAGCTGATCAAAAAGATGATAGAGCAGAAGCTGCCTATTACTCATTATCCTATAGATGAATACTGGCTGGATATTGGGCAGATACAAGATTACGAAACAGCACAGGAAATCTATAAGGAACGCTTTGAATAGTTTCTGTCCACCAATTTTCACCAATTAGCACGAATTGATGTGTGGTGATGTATTAGGTTGGGACTATTACTTTAGGAACAACTGACAGAAAGGACTCCTCAAAAATGAGGAACTTGTCAGGGCACAGGTGCCTGACTTAGGCTTTTCAGACTCTAGATAAATATTAGTGATAATTAGTGTAAATTGGTGGACAGATATAAAAGTGGAGGACACATGAAAGTTTTAGTGACAGGTGCTGATGGATTTATAGGGTCTCATTTAACTGAAGCATTATTGAAAGAGGGACACCATGTGCGGGCATTGGCACAATACAATTCCTTCAATTATTGGGGTTGGCTTGAGGACATTGAGTCACAAGCAAGGCTAGAAGTGGTGACGGGCGATGTAAGGGATCCCAATTACTGTAGAGAAATCTGTAAAGACGTGGATACTGTGTTTCATCTGGCAGCGCTTATTGCCATACCATATTCCTATGTAGCACCGGATAGTTATATTGACACAAACGTAAAAGGGACTCTTAATATTTGCCAGGCGGCCCGAGACTCTGGAGCCAAAAGAATCCTGGTCACATCTACCAGTGAGGTATATGGTACAGCTCAATATGTTCCTATTAATGAGAAGCATCCAATGCAGCCTCAATCTCCCTATAGTGCCAGCAAGATAGGTGCAGACGCCATTGCTATGAGCTTTTACAATGCCTTCAAACTGCCCATTACTATTGTGCGTCCTTTTAATACATATGGACCCCGCCAATCAGCCCGGGCTGTGATCCCTACCATAATTTCTCAGATTGCCAGCGGTATGCAAGAGATCAAACTGGGAGATCTAAGCCCAACCAGAGATTTTAACTATGTTTCTGATACCTGCAGGGGATACTTGGAGCTTGCTAAATGCGATAAAGCTATTGGTGAAGCGGTGAATATAGGCTCCAACTATGAGATATCTATCAAGGACACCTTGGAGCTGATCAAGAATATTATGAACAGCGATGTTCGTTTTATTACCGATGAGCAGCGGATTAGACCAGGAGGCTCAGAAGTCTTCAGGCTTTGGTGCGATAATACAAAGATAAGATCATTGACTGGTTTTGAACCCAAGTATTCGATCCGAGCGGGGCTGGAAAAGACGGTGGAATGGTTTACGAAGCCGAATAATCTGGCAAAGTACAAGCCGGGTTTGTATAATGTTTAGACTAAAGACTGTCCACCATTTTCACTAATTTACACAAATTAAAAGAGACTAAAGTATGTTTCAGGACGAGAAGGTTTTGTTGTGTAAAGAAGAATGCTATAAGATAGTGGGGGCTTGCATGGCAGTTCACAGGGAATTGGGGCATGGGTTTTTGGAATCTGTGTACCAGGAAGCTTTGGCTATTGAACTTCAGAGAATAGGGATTCCTTTTGAAAGAGAAAAGGATATTAGTATTATCTACAAGGGTGTGGCTCTTAAAAAAGCCTACAAAGCAGATTTCATTTGTTACGACCAAATCATTATAGAACTTAAGGCCCTCAGCGGCCTTACAAACGACCATGTAGCTCAGCTACTCAATTACCTGAAGGCTACAAAACTCAGGGTCGGACTTCTGATAAACTTTGGTACCCAGAGCTTAGAGCATCAAAAATATGTGCTCTGATCAACCAATAGTGAGATTTGCTAAAAGACGGTCCACCAATTACCACCAATTTTCACCAATTATTAAGGGATTGACCAGGCTCGATGAAATCCCTAATGTGTGATGATTAGTGAAAATTGGTGGACAGATTAAAGTACCCCTAATGTGTGAAAATTAGTGAAAATTGGTGGACCGAATATGAACTATAGCCCAATCATAGACTTCATCCGCGAATTATATCCCAACCGCGACTTCATCCCCCTACACGAGCCCCATTTTTCCGGTAACGAGAAAAAATACCTGAGCGATTGTATAGACACCACCTTCGTTTCTTCAGTCGGCAAATATGTAGACAAATTCGAAGAGATGATCCGTGACTTTACTGGAGCTAAGTATGCCATAGCTACTGTAAATGGGACCGCCGCTCTACACGCAGCACTCAAGCTGGCCGGAGTGGGATATGGAGATCTGGTAATAACCCAGCCGCTCACCTTCATTGCCACCTGCAATGCTATTTCCTATTGTGGGGCAGAGTCTGTCTTTATAGATATCGACCGCAAAACACTGGGACTTTCTGCCGATGCGCTGGAAGCATGGCTTTTCGCGAACGCAGTCCTAGAAGAGATAGATGGTGCTCCACAATGTTTTTTAAAAGAGTCATCCACCAATTCTCACCGATTTACACAAATTAAAGATTCTAATAAACCCCAATCCGTGAAAATTGGTGCTAATTCGTGGACAAAAAAAAGGATCTCCGCCTGTGTACCCATGCATACCTTCGGACATCCCTGTGAGATAGACCGCATCGTGGAAATTTGTACCCGTTACCATATTCCCGTGGTTGAGGATTCTGCGGAATCGATTGGGAGTTATTATAAGGGCCAGCACACTGGAACTTTTGGTAAATTAGGAGTTCTAAGTTTTAATGGCAATAAGACTATCACCACCGGTGGCGGGGGGATGATCCTTACCAACGATGATGAACTGGGTAAGCTGGCGAAGCACATTACTACTACTGCCAAAGTACCACATCCCTGGAGGTTTGAACACGATATGGTAGGTTTTAATTACAGGCTGCCAAACGTAAATGCCGCTATAGGCTGTGCTCAGGTGGAAAAGCTGCCGGAGATACTGGAAAATAAGCGATCCACTGCCAGAGCTTATCAGGACTTCTTTGCAGCGATGGATGGGATTGACTATGTGGCAGAGCCCAAAGATACAATTTCCAATTATTGGCTAAATGCTATACTGCTCAATAGCTTGGAAGAGCGGGAGAGCTTTTTACAGCAGACTAATGCGAATCAAGTCATGACCCGCCCCGCCTGGATTCTGATGAATGAGCTTGAGATGTTCAAGGATTCAATCTCATCAGATCTGAGCATATCAAAAGAGATTGCAGACAGGTTGGTGAATATGCCGAGTTCATTTCGGCTAAGCAATTTTCCTCGTAAAACAATAAATGCATAAACCTAAGTTCATGGTAGGCGGAGAGTTTGTTTTCTCTCCTGGTATTATTTTTGAAAAAGACTACCACCAATTCTCAAATTTTGGAGCTAACTTTGCAGAATATAATCGTTACTACACTTTTGGTGCCTACTATTCCTTAAAAGCTATAATCCAAAGCATCGGATTTGACTTTGGGGATAGGATCCTTCTTCCATCCTATCTTTGTCCCACGATGATTTATCCATTCAAAGAAGCGGGAATAAAATACGATTTTTATAAGATGAAAGAGGGCTTATTGCCTGATCTTGAGGATATTGACAGGAAAACCTGCAAGGGACTCAAGGCTGTATTATTCGTAGATTACTTCGGATACTCTTACAAAGACTATCTTACTGGTATGGTGTCAAGATTGCGTAGCAAAGGAATTGTGACAATCCAGGATACAGTACAAGCATGGCTTAATAATGAAAATACGTTGTATGGTGATTTCTGCATGAACAGCGTTAGAAAGTACTCACCCTTTGAGGCAAGTGTCCTGCATTCCAAAGCCCCAATGAAGTTTCAGACGCAGACAAAACCGATACGTAAGTTTATCCTTCACAAACGCTACGGCCAGTTTCTTCGCTTTTGTCATATTAAGTATGGGTGTTTTAAAGCTGAGAAATTCCTGAGACATATCGACATAGCCAATCAATCTTACCATGTGAAGGGCATTGTAGCTATGCCCAAATCAAACGCATGGTTCTTAGATAGAATAGACTTTATGGCTTTGTCCAGAAAGCGGTCAATCGTCTTTCACTCTTTGCTTAGGAACCTGGAACTGCAAAGCGTGGTGAAAGTAGATTTGTGTGAATCAACTCCGCTTGGGCTGCCAGTTTATCTTGAGGATAGGAATCAGAAAAAAGCAAACTTGCACAGATTGAATATACACTGTCCAGTACACTGGCTTCTATCAGATGAAATAGACCGTCAGGAATATGAATATAGCTGGGATATGCAAAATCATATATTGACAATCCCCATTAATATACCATTAACCTTATTGAGCGAATACACAACAAAATTGAGGGAAGTATTATGAGTCGAATATATCTAAGAGCGCTTGAGCCTGAAGACTATACCATTACTATAAAATGGAGAAATGACGAAGAGATTACCAAAGCTCTGGGTGGCAACCATTTTTTTGTGTCGCAGGCAAGAGAGAAAATATGGGTGGAGGACAAGTCCCTTAATGATGGTTACAATATCTATCTGGCAATCTGTTTACGAGAAGATGGAAAGATGATTGGCTTCACAAGCATTAATAACATAGATTGCCGCAACCTTAAGGCTGAGTGGGGAGGGACAATAATTGGAGAAAAAGATTTCTGGGGCAAAGGGTATGCGACAGAAGCCGCTAAACTAATGCTTGATTACCTATTCGAACAATATCCCATGCACAAGTGTTATGGTTATTGCCTGGAAGATCACAAGATTACGGAAAAAATGCTCTTATCTCTTGGCTTCACTTTGGATGGCTTAGTTAGGGATGATGTTTACAAGGATGGCGAGTTCAAATCCAAATTGCTTTTCTCAATTTTGAAGGAAGAATATGTGACGAGATACTCTAAAGACAATAAACAGTCTCTTTAGTCGTATGGGATTACTGGATTCAAAGATGATTGAATGTGGAATAGATAACTTGATTCTATCACAGAGATGGGATTCTTTGTTTGATCTATTACCCACGCAAATAAAATCACCATTTTTCTCAAAAGCTTATTACGACTCTTACAGCGAAGTAGAACAAGCAGAAGCTCAGTGCTTCTGGGCATATCAAGATGAGCATAATTTTCTTTTTTACCCCTACTTGAAAAGAAGCATTAACGATCTGGGCTATAGCTTATCAAGAGAGTACTTCGATATTTCTGGCGCGTATGGCTACAATGGCCCCCTTGGTGTGGCACAAGATCCTGATTTCATCAAGACTTTTAACTCAAAACTGCAGGAATATTTACAAGACAACTTTGTGGTGACAGAATTCGTGAGATACTGTCCCATCATTGAAAATCGGAACTTGCATAGCTATACAGAGCAGATCAATGTGCTGGATAACGTGTATATAGATATTGCGCAAGGACTGGATAAGGTCTGGGAGGGTTCTTTTGCTTATAGAGTCAGGAAGACTGTACGTAAAGGAGAATCCTACGGATTAAGAACTCATTTTTTACGTGGTGTTGAGGTGAATGACTCTGATCTGCAGGTTTTTTTTAAGATCTACAACAGCACTATGCAGAGAAATGAAGCCGATGATTTTTATTATTTTGACTTTAATTTTTTTAAAAGAATCAAAGACAAGCTCGGTGAAACGCTGCTACTCTCTATCACCTATTATGAGGAGACACCAATCAGTACAGAGCTTATTCTGCTCGGAGGTGAATTGGCCTATGGCTTTTTGGGTGGCACCTTGGGAGAGTATTATCGGTATAAGGCAAACACATACCAACGTTGGGAACTGCTTAACTACCTTGAGCCCTTGGGATTCAAAAAGTATTCTATGGGTGGAGGCGCAGCAAGGGGCGACAGCATCTATGATTTTAAGATGAGCTTTGCCAAGGGCTGTGAGAATCCTTTTTTTATCGGCACCAAGGTTCATCTTTCTGAAGTTTACGCGAGTATTATCTCCCAATGGGAAAATAAATATCCCTCAGCAGCAGCCAAACACAGCAGTAAGCTGCAAGGCTACAGGCATATCACCTAAGTTTGCATAGACCTTGCCCGATCTGCTATGCTGGCTATGTGATGGTCGTTCCCGGCACTTTGCCGAGTATAGCCGGGGTGCTGCCACCAGCAATAAGCAAGCTGGGCTTGTGCCAGACATAATTTGTCCACACCGTTTCTCCTATACTAATAATAGGGGGGATTGAATTGGATAAGCCGATTTCATCCTCATAAAAAAGGAAGAAAGAGGACCGAAAAATGAAAGCACAAGTGAAGCTAATGCTGCCGGGCTTTACCGGAAACATGGATGATGTGGTAATCTACTACAATGCACATCTGAACAAATACATTACCAGACGCAAGGTGATGCCGAAATTTACCCCATCGAATGAGATTGTAAAAGAGATTTATGCCTTTGCCAGAAGGATCGAGCTCAGTGACGCCTACAAAGCTGATTGCAGGGAGTACATCAAGCTCTACAACCGCAAGAACCGCAGACAGGGCAGGGCAATGAGCACCTGGCCAAATGTATTTATGAAAGTGATGCGGGCGACGAGGAAGCAATATCCGGAGCTGGATTTTACTACTCTTACGCGTGAGGAAGTCATCGAAAGACAGCTTCCCTGCGGGACGGTAACTGAATCTGTCGAGGCTGGATACCTGGAGAAAGTACCCGGATATCAGAATCTATCTTCAATTCTATAGTTACCAGAATCGACGGGATCAGTAACTGCTTCTACAGAAGAAATCTGGACAGATTGGAAGAGAAAATTTGGGGTCATAAAAATCACTAGTCCAAACGTCAAACCAAATCAAGGGCAACCCTGCGGGCATCATTTATACAACGTTTTTTTAGATTCCAAAGTACCCGACATGGGTACCAGTTAACAAACAATGATTCGATCCGTGAAACGGACAACTAAGAAATAAAAGAGGAAAAATGATCTCAGTATTTGGATGTAAAACTGGTCAAGAAGAGATTGACCTGGTTAATGAAGTGTTGCGTTCTCAATGGTTAGGCCTTGGCAAATATGTGGAAACTTTTGAAAAAGAATTTGCTGCATATCGCAAACTCGAAAATTTCATTATGGTAGATAGCGGCTCCAACGCGCTTTACTTGGCGATTCAACTTTTAGATTTACCGGCTGGATCTGAGATTATTGTTCCCAGCCTGACCTGGGTATCTTGCGCTCAGGCAGTTTTGCTTGCCGGTCATAAACCCGTTTTTTGTGATGTTGAGCTTGACACAAGCAATACAAATGCCGACTTCATTAAAGCTCAGATTACGGAACAAACTGCAGCTGTCATGGTAGTACATTTTGCCGGTAAGCCGGTGGATATGGATCCGGTGCTTGCGCTGGGCTATCCTGTGATTGAAGATGCTGCACATGCTGTATCTTCTTCTTATAAAGGCAGAGCTTGTGGAGATATGGGTGATGTAGCAATCTACAGCTTTGATGCAGTGAAAAACCTAACTGCCGCAGAGGGTGGAGGAGTAGCAATGAAGAATCCAGAGATGCTGGCCCGGGCGAAACAACTTCGTTACTGTGGCATAGGTAAATCCGGATTTGAAGCCGCTTCATCCAGCGCTTCTGAAAAGAGCAGGTGGTGGGAATATGATATCAAGGAGCCGTTTATTAAAATGCTCCCTAATAATATCACCGCGGCTATAGCCTTGGCCCAGCTTAGGAAAATTGAGGTCTTGCAGGGCATCAGAAAGAAAATCAATGATTTTTACGATATTGAGCTTCAAGGTGTGGGTGATCTGATACTTCCGCCAAAATGTGAGATCTATGAAGAGCATTCATACTTTACTTATACTATAAGGACCCAAAAAAGAGATGCCTTGGCAAAACATCTTTTGGATAACGGTGTATATACCACACTACGTTATCATCCTCTGCACATGAATGCCATCTATGAAAGCAAAGCAAGCCTAAAAAATAGTGAGGAGCTCAATGATACTGCTCTCAGCATACCTTTGCATCCTAACCTGAGTGATGAGGACGCTCAATTTGTGGTAAATCAAATCAAAGGATTTTATGGAGCATAGCATGGTTAAAGTTAAGAAAAATAAGAAGCTAATCTCGAGAAATCGAGCTGGTGTAGAAAACGGTTATGTGATACCAATCGTGGATGTAGCAGACAAATTCCCGGATTCGGGAAGATTTCCACATCAGGTCTATCTCACTGTGGTGGCTCCCGGAGAAATAAAGGGTCCTCATCATCATAAAATACGTTATGCAATGTACACCTGCATAAAGGGTAATATCAAAGTAGTGGTGAAGAAACAGGACACCTACGAGATCTATTATTCCGGTGAAAATCATGATTTTGCCACCATCTGGGTTGAAAAAGGCCTACCAACTGCCTTGATAAACCTCGAAAAAGATCGTGAGAGCATGATAGTCAATACCCCCAATCCTTCCTATCAGGAATGTCCTAATGATGAACACGAAGTAGAATTCGATCCTAAATACCTTAGGACGGATGACTGAATAGCAAAGCAAGGAGCACAATATGAAAGGTATTATACTCGCCGGCGGAGCCGGTACACGTTTACACCCTCTTACAATAGCCGTAAGCAAGCAACTAATGCCGGTTTATGATAAACCCATGATTTACTATCCATTATCAGTTCTAATGCTCTCTGGCATCCGCGAGGTGCTGGTCATCACTACACCAGAAGATCAGGCGGGTTTCCAAAAGCTGCTGGGTGATGGGTCTCAGCTAGGTATGCGGTTCGAATACAAGGCGCAAGAGGTACCCAATGGACTTGCACAAGCTTTTGTGATCGGGGCAGATTTTGTAGGTTTAGATAGCGTTTGCCTGATTCTGGGCGATAATATCTTCTATCGTGCAGACCTCCAGGAAAGGCTCCAAGCTTGCACAACTCCAGATGGAGCGATTATTACCGCTTATCCCGTGCAAGATCCTGAACGCTATGGAGTGGTGGAGTTTGACAAAAACTTTAAGGCTTTGAGTTTGGAAGAAAAACCAAAGCATCCAAAATCCCACTATGCTGTTCCCGGACTTTATTACTATGATAACAGCGTGATCAAAATTGCCCATGAAATCAAGCCCTCAGCCCGCGGGGAATATGAAATTACTGATGTAAACAGGGTCTATCTGGAACAGGACAAGCTCAAGGTAATGCTATTGGGCAGAGGTACTGCCTGGCTAGATACCGGTACTTTCGATTCACTGGTGCAGGCTTCACAATTTGTGGAAGTAATCCAGAGCCGCCAAGGGCTGAAGATCAGTTGCATAGAAGAAATCGCTTACCGGCAAGGCTTTATTGATAAAGATCAGCTCCGCAGATTGGCAGAGCCGATAAGAAAAAGCGGATATGGAGATTACCTTATTAAGCTGTCTGTCGATCGGTAACTCAATTTTATTATTACACGTTAGTTAAATAATCCGTTATCACTTGGAGTTGTATTATGAGAAAAGCACAGAAAGCACTCAGCAGAATCCTAGCTATAATGCCCTATATAAAATGGTATATGCAATTTGTACGGGATCATAAGTCATACCTGCATCCAAAAAACCTAAAACAAGACTTATGGGCATATCTGCATGGGTTTTATGTTGAAACAGCTTGTTTGGACGGTATAAATGAATAAGGTGCTTTTCTTAGGCGCTTCTTATGCCCAAATACCAATTATCAAAGAAGCAAGAGACAGGGGCTATTATATTTGCACTTGCGACTATCTCCCCAGTAATCCTGGTCACAAACTTGCTGATGAGTATTATAATGTAAGCACCACAGATCGCGAAAGAGTCCTTGCTTTGGCTCGAAAGCTTAAGCCAGATTTTGTGGTGGCTTATGCTTCAGATCCCTCAGCCCCTATTGCGGCATATGTAGCAGAGCAACTTGGTTTACCGGGTAATTCATTTCATAGTGTTCTTACTCTGGGAGAAAAGGACCTCTTTCGCAACTTAATGCAGAGAATGGGGCTAAACACTCCCCAAAGTATTGTCATTAATAAGTTGACGGATATCGAATCCATCGAGGAAAAGATCTTTTTCCCGGCAATATTAAAACCTACAGACTCATGTGGTAGCAAAGGTGTAACTAAGGTAAACAATATTTCTGAGATGCAAACCGCCATAGCAGCAGCAAGTGACTATTCTCGGAACGGCCGGCTGATATTGGAGGAATTCATCGACAACGAACTTGGTGACATACATGGCGATGGCTTTGTGATAGATGGTAGATTGGTGTTTCACTGCCTTGGAGATCACCTTTATGATGAGGGTTCCAACCCCTTCAACCCCAAGGGCACCTATTGGCCTTGTACCCTTCCTGAGGGCAGTCAGCAGGCAATTGTGGAAGATGTTTCGGAGATCATAAGAGGCAGCGGTTTCCGTAATGGTCCAGTGAATATCGAAGCAAGGGTGAACTCTAGAGGAAAGCATTTTGTGATGGAGATAGGTCCGCGCAGTGGAGGTTTTTTTGTTCCCCAAGCCATTTATCATGCTACCGGATTTGATATGGTAAAGGCATTGCTGGATTCACTCGAGGGTAAGCCTATATTGCTTCCTTCTGGCTTGGTAAAGCCTACAGCATATTATGCGATTCACTCCGGGAGGGGCGGTAAATTGATGGGTATAAACTTGGATGACTCTTTGTTGCCTTATATACTTGAAAGCCACTACTACAAACAAAAGGGTGCTGAAGTAATACCTTACACGGGTGGCAATGCAGCGATAGGAGTGTTGTTGCTGGGTTTTGGCTCCAATGAAGAAATGCGGTCAGTCATGACCGGCATTGATGCCCTGGTGAAAGTGGAGGTGGGATGAGTCTTTACGGAGGATACTTAGAACTGGAGTTAGCTTCAGGCAAAGAGTATCATAGAGATTGTTTCAGGTTAAACAGCGGAAGAAACGCTCTGGAGTTCCTCCTGCAAGGCAGAAAGTACAGAAAAGTATATATTCCTTATTATACATGTAATGTATTACTGACGCCAATTCTAAGAACTGGTGTAGAGTATGGGCATTACAGCATAAACAGAGACCTGCAGCCAGTGATTGATTTCAGCAGCTTAATGGAAGATGAAGCTATTGTGGTCACAAATTACTTCGGGCTCTTGGACGACTATATCCGGACTCTCCCCGTAAACAAAGCCAATATAATAATGGATAACGCCCAGGCTTTTTACGCAAAACCCATGGAAGGCATGGACACTTTTTATTCCCCACGAAAATTTTTCGGGATTCCGGATGGATCATATCTGTATTTAAAGAAGAATGAAGAGATAAGTAGGATATACAAAGGACTCGACCAAGATAAGTCATGGGACAGGTGCAGACATTTGCTGAAAAGGCTGGATAACCAGGTGGGAGATGGCTACACGGATTTCAAAATTCTCAGTCCCATGTTTCAGGATTTGCCCTTACGGAAGATGTCCACTCTGACCACCAGATTGTTAGATTCCATCGATTATGACTGGGTAAAGGCAAAGCGGCGGGAAAATTTCCAAAGAGTTCATTCCTTCCTTGGAAAATATAACAATTTGGAATTGCCTCTTAAGCCTGATTGTGTGCCGATGGCCTATCCCTTATTGACAAACCAGAAAGGTCTGCGCGCTCAACTGATCGAAATGGGCGTTTTTGTACCACAGTATTGGGACAATGTCGCAAAATGGTCCGAAAAAGGAAGCCTGGAGCTCGACCTTGCTGAAAACCTATTGGCCGTTCCTATAGACCAGCGCTATAATGTAACACAAATAGACGCAATGTTAGGTGTCTTGCTCAAAAATATTATCAAGTAATGTCAGAAGAAATACTGATATATGATTGTCGGCAAAGTATTATCTTCTGCCTGTGCTCCGACAAACTGTTATCGTAAAGCAGTGGTGCGCTGAGTAACTTTCATATCATTTTAATGCAGTATATCCGCTTTAAAACAAGGAGTTAAGTATTGAAAACAGCCCCTGTATTCATCGGGACTTTAGACAGATCATGGCATTTACAGCAGGCCTTGGAGAGTCTTAAGGCTTGTGAAATGGCCAAAGACACGCATCTATTCATAGCTTTAGACTACCCATCACGGCAGGAACACTATGCAGGCTATCAAAGATCTCTTGATTATCTGGAAAATCTGGACGGATTCAGAGAGCTAACGGTGATCAAGCGAGATAAAAATTTGGGAGGCTCCCAGAACTTTGTATGCGGAAAGACGCAAATATTCAAATACTACGACAGGATCATTTCATCAGAAGATGATAATTATTTCTCACCAAACTTTTTGGAATATATGAATCTTGGCCTTGAGAAATTCAAAGACGATCCCAAGGTGTTCAGCATCAGCGGATACAACCTGCCTCTTCCCTTTAACAAAGGATACTCGGCAAACTACTTTCTGCACCCCGGCGCTTTTGTGTGGGGCATGGGGATCTGGCGTGACCGGTATGAAAAAGTGTGTGTACCCAAACAAGATGTGGGCAGACGCTTGTGGAACCCCTTGTTTGTCCTGAAGAACGGGTTAGCCAATCCAGTGTTTATTGCCGGTATGCTGGCAATAGCGCAGGGAAGACAGATCTGGGATCCCTTTTCAGAAATCGCCATAGGCCTTCATACTAAACAGCACAAAATGTACAGCGTTTTCCCTACCCTCTCCAAGGTACGTAACCTTGGACACGACGGAACGGGAGTGAGGTGTAAAGCCATCGAAGGTAAAAACATATTCGCAGAACAGACGATAGACGATGCAAGCGGTTTTGTTTTTGAAGATAACGGAGAAAAAGTGCTGGGTAATCCAGCAATAAAAAAAATCTTCAAAGACTATTACAAAGGGAAGCCTATGTCATATTTGCGTATAATGAAAGCCATGCTGAAATTTTATCTGCAAACGGGGATAGAATGAGTAGGGACGGAACTATGTTTCCCAGCATTGCAGGAACCGTGATCTCCAATAAAAGGATTTACAGATGTCAAACCGTTTGATAATGAAAAACAGCATGCTGTTGTATTTCCGGCTACTGGTAACGGCTGTGGCAGGGATTCTGGTATCCCGCTTCGTCTTGAAAGCATTGGGCGTATCGGAATACGGTCTATACAACGTGGTAGCTGGGGTAGTTTCTATGATGGCCTTTGTGAACACCATCATGGTATCCACTACCTACAGATATATCGCCTATGAAACAGGAAAACCGGACGGCTCCATCAACCGGATCTTCAACACCAGCCTGGTGATCCATATTGGCCTTGCATTCATAGTGGTTCTGCTGGCTTTCACAGCCGGGCTGTTTTATATAAATAACTATCTCAGAGTGCCGGCTGGTAGGCTGCCGGCTGCCGTGTTCGTCTTTAGCTTCTCGATCATAAGCACAGTATTCTCCATTATCTCCATACCCTTCAACGGCCTCTTGGTAGCCAAGGAGAAATTCAGCGTGACCGTCCCCATCGAAATCTCGACCAAGCTGATAAACTTGGGACTGGTTGTGTTGCTCGGCTATCTGCCTTATGACAAGCTGATGACCTATGCAGTTATCGTGACACTTGTGCATCTGCTAAACCCTGTTGCCTACATTCTATACTGCTATCATAAATATAAAGAGGACGTCAAGTGGAAGCTGCCCAGGGACAAAAAACTCTACGGGGAAATGGCAGGTTTTTCAGGTTGGATAGGTATGGGAGCTGCAGCCAGTGTGGGACAACAGCAAGGGACCGCTTTAATCATCAACCGCTTTTTCGGCACAATTATGAACGCCAGTTTTGGGCTCGCCAACCAGATGGACTCCATAGTCCGTATGTTTGCCCAGGGCTTGAACCAGGCCGTAATCCCGCAGATAACCAAAAGCTACAGCTCAGGCGATATCAAGCGGTCAAGTCGGCTGGTAATGCTTTCTTCCAAATATTCCTTTTTCTTCATGCTAATACCCTCCCTCCCTATTTTGCTGGAGATTGATTTTATTATGAGTGTGTGGCTCACCGTAGTTCCTCCTCTGAGCGGGATATTGGTACGTATCATGCTGTTGCGGGAGCTTATCGGTTCTGCAAGTGCAGGTTTACCTGCCCTAATCCAGGCCTCGGGTAAACAAAAATGGTTTCAGATAAGCGGCAGCTTCATCATCCTGACGTCTTTGCCGGCGGCGTATTTTGCCTTCAAGCAAGGCGCTCCACCCCAGACGATCCAGATTTTCTTTCTGATCGCAGCTATCTTAGCCTTGGCAGTCAGATTGGTGCTGCTGCGTTTGGTGCTACAGTATGATGTGAAGCTGTTCATCAGGGAATATCTTTCTCGCATGTTGCTTATTTCCATTCTACTGTTGCCACTTTTCCTGCTTCGCAGTGTGATGGCCGATGGCGTGGTCAGGTTCTTTCTGCTCGCGACCCTGGCCGAAGCTTGGCTCCTTGTTCTGGTCTTTGCGGTCGGCATGGAAAAGGCTGAGCGCCAGAAGGTGCTTGGCTTTGTTAATCAGGCCAGGTTGAGACTGATGAAGAGCAGATTCTCAAAGGATGTATAAATGATCCATTATCAAACGACTATGACTGGCTCAAATATGGCTGGCCTGCAAGCTGCTGTTTCGGCTGCCAGTACTAAAAGCTATGCATTTGCCCAGTTTTCTTTACGGATTGAATGCACCAGGAAGGCAAGCCCTCATCATTGGGATCAAGAAATGAATTCTGCAGCTTATAATGGGAGGAACTGAATGCGCTGGCGCAACATTGAACTTTTTGTGGTCTGTTTTTTCCTGATAACTACAATTGCCGAGTTTGTTCGCATTATGTTTCGCCTGAGTTTTTTTGGAGTGAACTTTATGCATCCCGGGCTCTGGCAGTACCTGGCTCTGTGTGTTATATTAATCGGTAATCCCAAAGCATTCCTATCCAAATCCATGCTGATCCTCTACATCTATTCGGCCATATATCTACTACTGGGTTTTGCCGGACACTATATGCCGGACCGCTACCGGATGCTGGGGACAAACCCCCTGCGGCTTTTGCCTGTTGGTTGGGCGGTCATAGTGGTTTTGGTAGAGCATTACCTGCGGCCAGAAAAATTGAGGGATATGAAAATCGTAATTATTGTGTGTTGGATCGCCTATATTGTGGCCTGCCTTACCAGCGCGTATGTGATTTACCGTTATCCTGCTGCCGTAAGGGGAACAGAAGAAGCCTTTTTCCGGGATGACGCACGGTCATTTCGCGGTTTAGGCTTGGCTGGCTACGGTTTTTTTTCCGCAATACCATTTCTCATTCCTGTCCTAGTATACTACTTCAAGCATTATGCCCGTTTTAACCGTCGCAAGGCTACTCTGATGCTTTTATTCATTGTGTTATTCATGTATGTATCTTACAGTTCTTCGATAGTGGCCCCCTTTATTGTGTCAATATTCATATTGATCATGTCTTTTATGGGGCGGAGAAGGATACGGTCCAGTATCCTGACCCTAGTCTTGATGGTTCTGGTAGTCGCTGTGATACCCAATCATATCATCGGTGATGGAATGCTCGCTTTGTCCCGATCTATACCCAACAAGAATATGAGTCGCAAAATCCAGGACATGGGGATCTCCTACAGCACTGGGATTGACTTGGCGGAGGCAGAAGAGGGTTCTGATAATACCGTGGAACATAGGGCCTCCCGTGTGATGGTCAACATAAATCAATTCTTAAAAAACCCTATAATCGGAGCTGGCGTTCCAGCAAACACCCATTTGTACTGGTTCAATTTGTTGGCTCAGTATGGCTTGATGGGGGCTTTTCCGATAGTCTGGCTGCTGCTAGTCCAGTTCAGGATTATCAGGAAGTTCGATGCGGAATACAAATTTTATTATCTTGTATCCGTAATAGCTTTTGTGGTAATGCTCACAATCAAGGCTATAGGCGGCTACCACTATTTTATCACCATGCTGCTCATGGTGCCGGGCTCGTACTTTCTTACCCATGAACAGGCACAGCGCTCACCTCTACCTGTCCTACAGACCAGGCAAGACGGGCGTTCTGTGATACAGGCTTCATAAATAGACAGGATTTTTCAGGCTGAAAATGATAAAAACCGTATTGATCTTCACCGGGTCCGGTCCCTCGCTTGGTAGCGCTGCGTGCAAAAGAATGCTGGCAATCGCCAGAGGCTTGAGCGAGAATGGCGTCCAGGTGGTCTGGCTTTCCCCCTTTGATGAGGCGCCGGCTGCGATAGCCCAGGATCCGTTGTATGGAAAGATCAGGTTTGTTCGTCTGTCTTCCGGAAGAAAAATGTGTCATAAGGGCAGGGCTGCGGCGTACTTTATAAAACTTATATCCCTCATCAAGCTAAACCGCTATGTCAAAGGGATGGACAAAGAATTTAGCAGAACAGCATGTTTCACTGTTGGTGGCGACTTGCTGATGCTTGCCTTGTGCGTGAGGATCATGCACGCAAAGGGTATCCGGGTGTTTCACGAACGAACCGAGTATCCTTGGCTGGGCGTCGGCAGATCTCTGTTCAAAAAGCATGTCACATGGCTATACTACCGCTGTTTTATCAGCAAGGTTGACCACATGTTTGTGATCTCCGAAGCGCTGAAACAGCATTTTTTGGGGTACTATAAAAACCGGAAATTGAAGGTACGGGTAGATATCCTGAAAATGATGGTGGAAACCGACAGGATCATGGATAAGACAAGGGATGACGGCTTGGTCCAGGCCGTGGCATCGTCTCCAAGGGACATCACATACTTGGGAACTATGTACGGCGACAAAGACGGATTAGACTATCTGATCAAAGCATTTTTGAGTATCTGCAATGAATACCCTGATGCCCGCCTGATCCTGGTGGGCGATATCAGCAGAAGAGACAGCTTGCATAAAATCAGTGAATTAGTCGATATCGACAATCCTCCATCGAAGATTATATTTGCCGGCAAGGCAGACCAGGAAGGGGTTTTCCGCTTCTTACGAAAGGCATACTGTCTCGTGCTATCAAGACCGGACAACATCCAGGCCCGCTATGGTTTTCCCACCAAGCTGGGAGAGTATCTTGCCAGCGGAAAGCCTGTGGTGGTGACCATGGTAGGGGATATACCTCTTTATCTGAGCGATGGTATTAACGCCTATTTGGCGGAACCGGACAGCGTGGATTCGTTCACAGATAAACTGAGGGAATGCCTCAGCGACCCAGAGCTTGCAGCCGTGGTGGGTTCCCGTGGCAGAGAAATTGCCAAGGCAGAATTCAATCATAAAGAATGCGTAAAGGTTATTATCGATGCAATATAGAGACGATTTAGAAAAGCTGAACAATTTGAGCGAAGGAGTAAAGAGCGGTATTCCCGCCATCGGTGTAGAGGACCCACAGGCTCTATCTTTGACTTTTTTGGGTGACATCTGCCTGAATGATGATTATAACAGCTATTGGCAAAAGGGCATCAAGCCTTTCGCATTCCTGGAAGAGCATTTACGACAAGCGGACCTGGTGGTGGGAAATCTGGAGTGCTTTGCTCGTGGAGACATGGGGATTAATCCTCTGCGGCCTTATGCACTCACTGCTGAGCCCGAGACCTTGGGCTATTTAAAGGATTTACATCTGGGCCTGGCAGGGCTGGCCAACAATCATATTTACGACAACCTCGATGATGGATTTGCCAAAACAATCATTTTTCTGGAAGCTAATAGGATAGCACACATGGGTGCATCCCTGGAAGGCAAGGAACAGGAGCCGTTTATCTTCTGCGAGAAAGGCATCAAAATTGGTATTTTAAACTACATTACCCAAGACACTAATCCTCAGCGGCCTCAAGGCGCCAAGGCTGAGTTAAACTGGTTCAGCCTCGATAAGGCACAAGAAGATATCAGTAAACTGCGCGGCGATGTGGATCATGTGGTCATCTTTCCCCATTGGGGCGGGGAAATGGAGGGCTCCATGTATCCCGAACCAGCCTTGAGGGACTTGGCCCATAAGCTGATAGACCTTGGGGCGGACCTGATTGTGGGCCATCACTCCCACACGCTACAGCCTTTTGAAATTTACAAAGGCAAGCATATATTTTATAGCCTGGGCAATTTCTGCTGGTCCGACCTTTACAAAGATGGCATAAGATGCGAATCCGATTATGCCAGAACACGTCGTTCCCTAATGCTGGTGGTTGATTTTAGCAGAGAAGGATACACCGTTCATCCCGTGGGTATAATCAACGATGGCAAACAAATCCGCCCGCAAAGCAAAGCTGAGCTGAGGCTTCCAAACTTCAGTGGTAAACGCCCCTGGCTTTATCAGCCTTTAGTGTGGAGTTTGTACTATTTTTATGAAAAAAACATCTATAAGATACAGAGGCATTTCTTTGGCAATGGGCGCAACCCTCTTAAACAGCTATTCAAGATAAAACCTGAAAAACTAAAGAAGGCGGCAAGAACTTTTGTCGAAACCTTCAAATCTTCGAAGACTTAGGACTAAAAGAACCAACAAGCAACACAGCAGTCATAATAAAAGGAAAATGGATATAGACAATGAGACAGACCTGGCATATAGACAAGATAAGTTCGAGACAGAGCAAGGAATCAAGCGGAGATTTCCAGACCTTCATTCCTGATGGTAAAACCGAAAATGGCCTCCAGGTTCATCTGGATGGATACATCATTCCTCGGATGCAATATTTTGATGAACTCAAGCATCTGGCACCGCTGGAATTGATCCGGCATCTCCGTGCAGAGCACGGGAAGGGATTCATCCATTATCTCAAGGGCACTTTCTGCATCCTGCTGATAGAAAAGGGTGGATTTGAGATATATACAGACAGACACGGTGTCCAGAATTTCTTTACTTATAGCTCAGGGTCCGATTTCATAATCAGCAACTCGCTGGCGGAGATAGCAAGCAGGGTAAAACTGGAAGAGGATGTGGAGAACGCAGCAATGTTCACTCTGCTTTCCCATTTTATCGGTTCCGCCACTTTGTATCGTAATGTGATGAGCTCCGAGGCAGGGTCTTATCTGGAGTATCGCGAGGGCAAGCTGACTGCAGGGAAATATTGGCAGCCCGAAGAGCTTGTGGCGAAGGGCAGAAAGGTAGATCATTACACTGACAAGCATTTTGCAAATGCCTGGAAAAATATGAGCGGCCAATACCTCTGCTACTTGAAGCCTTCCGGTGTTTCGCTTACCATAACCTCCGGCAATGACAGCAGGATGGTGCTATCATCCTTGCTGGCTCAAGGAATTCAGCCCCACACTTTTACCTTCGGTAATCCAGCCTCATTTGAATCTGTGGTTTCCGCCCAGGTGGCCAAGGCTGCCGGTTTGGGTCACACCGATTACTTTGTGGAGCATCCCAGCCCTGCCTGGATGGAGCGCCGTGCCGAGGAACTGATGCGTTTAGGCAGCGGCATGATTAGCATTCAGAGGGCCCATCGGCTCGACGCTTATGAACGGGAAAAACTAGCCTTCCCCGGTCATGATATGCTGTTCACCGGCCTTATGGGTGGAGAGTATCTCAAGATGTCTCCTCCAAACTCGGCCGCGATACCACAGCTGCTGCGGGAAGCAGCAGAGATAAAAACAGAGAAAGAGCTGGACAATTTGCTTACGGAAGGGCTACTTGCCCGGGGTTTCAGGGCAGAAAAGGTCAATATTCCGGAGCTAAGCAAGCGGATCAGAGCCCTCACCAACCGCACGAAAGATTTGAGCCCCAGAGAAAGAGACTTCGTCCTGCTATACCTTTTTTACGGTTGTGCTCACCACAGTCAGGAAGCGCGCGTATTGGGGCATATATATCAGTACCCGGTCCATATGTTCATGGATGTAGATTTTCTCCAACTGCTTGCTTCCAGCGCAGACTGGTATCCGAATAACGCCAAGACATACAACCGCCTTACTCACTCTCGGTTCATGGTATCTCTCACCCACCTGCTGGCACCTCAGCTTTCGAGGGTCCCGTATGGAAAAAGAGGACAATACAATGCGGAAGACATGCTTTTTAAGCCATTGCTTTATCTCTTGAAGCGGCTGCGCTATCTTGTGATTAAAGAGAGAAAACTCTATCCTGCCGGTTTCATCGTGGGCAGATGGATGCATGAGTTTTGCGGCTTACGCTTGGACAAAATGAGTGCTTATCTGGATGAATTGTACGATCTGGCCCAGTTAAAAGCCAAAAATGAACTTTATGCCAGCGGAACCGATGAGTATAGCTGGCAGATTATTAGCAACCCGATCAATATAGGAATGGTACATGAGCACTATACCCAGATATAAAAAAATCGCCGTCCTGAAAAATGAGGATTCTTTCGACCACCAGCCTTGGATCCTGGCCTGTAATACCTTCAAAGACAAGGTGGAGTATCAGGAGATTGATCTCACTGCCCAAGACTGGCTCCAGCAGATAAAAAGTTTCAATCCAGATGCCTGCGTGTTAAAGCCTTCGGGAAGGACGGAGCTGTTTCGGAACCTATATCTTGAAAGGGCTGAAATATTGAACAAAGACCTGCGCCTGCTCCTATTTCCTTCTTATGACGAACTTAGGATCTACGAAAATAAGAAATACTTTGCCTATTGGGCTCAAGCCAATTGCGTCCCCCATCCTGCCACTCGGGTATTTTATCACAAAAAAGAAGCCTTGGCCTATGCCTCAAAAGCTCCACTGCCTGTGGTGGGGAAAAAAAATATAGGCGCATCTGGGAATGGGGTTCGTATCCTCAAAGAACGGAACGAACTGCTGGATTATGTAGCCCAGGCATTTGGTTCGGGTGTGGTGGCGCGTACCGGCCCCAAGCTGGAAAAAGGAAGACTTCTGAGTCGGCTGTGGGACAAACTGATCCATCCCCGGGAGTTAGCCAATAAGCTGAAGGCTTATCGGGACGTTGCTACCGACAAACAAAAAGGTTTCGTAATCTTGCAGGATTATATTCCACACGACTTTGAATGGAGAGCAGTGAGAATAGGGAATTCATTCTTTGCCCACAAAAAAATGAAAGTGGGCGACAAAGCTTCCGGGACCCTGCTCAAGGACTACGGTAAGCCCCCGCTTGCCTTGCTGGATTTTGTTTATGCACTCACCCAGGATTTCGGCTTCCGTTCCGTAGCGGTGGATGTTTTTGAAGATGGGAAGGGTGGATATTTGGTGAATGAGATCCAATGCATCTTCGGCCAGTCGGACGCATTTCAAATGATAGTGGACGGTAAAACCGGAAGATATGTGCGGGAGGATGGCGCCTGGATCTTTGAAGAGGGCGATTTCGCTGCTAATGCCTGCTACAACCTCAGGCTCGATTGGGTCCTTTCAAATTTAGAGCAAACCAAGCATAATCGGGTGATACCATGATCCGCCAACACTTGAGGGTGTTGTTCGTTTTAACAGGGAATAAAAAGGATCTCAGCTACATCTTTGTCAATCAATTGGAATCGCTTGCCCCTGCTTTGGCTGATTATAAAGTCTTTACGGTTCAGGGGAAGGGGCTGAGGGGATATCTACGAAATTTATTGCCATTAAGGCGTGAAATCAAAGCTTTTCAGCCAGATTTGATTCATGCCCATTATTCTCTATGTGGTTACCTTAGCTCCTTGACCGGCTTCAAGCCAATCGTGGTCTCGTTGATGGGTAGTGACTGCCGCAAAGGACTCTCAATTTTCCTTATTCGCTGTTTTCACAATTTAGTATGGTCTTTTGCCATAGTTAAGAGTCAGGAAATGCAGGCAGTGCTCAATCTGAAACATAGAATTAAGCTCATCCCCAACGGTGTGGACCTTGGGAAGTTTCCTTTTATCGGACGCATGGAGGCCTGTGCTGAACTGGGATTTGATCCGGCTTGGAAATATATCATCTTCATCGCAAATCCTCAAAGACCGGAGAAGAATTATGCCCTGGCTTTGGAAGCGGTAAGCACGCTCGCCAGGGAAGATCTAAGGCTGTTTGTTGTTCCCAATAATACACCTCACGAAAGGATAAATTTATATTTACGGGCTTCAAGTGTATTGCTCTTGACCTCAATTTATGAGGGCTCGCCCAATGTTGTCAAAGAGGCAATGGCCTGTGACCTTCCTATTGTCAGCACTGCTGTTGGAGATGTTCCGAAGAACATCGGAGGTCTGCCGGGATGCTATGTGACCAGTTACTCTGTTAAAGAAGTCGCTTCAGCACTAAATAATGCGTTGTTATACGAAGGACCCACTCAAGGTAGGCAGCGATTGTTAGATCTGGGATTGGATGCCACTACGGTTTCCCGCTCTATATTAGAAATTTACGCAAACGTGGCAGCCAAGAGACAGCAAGGAGCATGAACATGGGACGATTATCGACCTATTTAAATTACCTGCGATATGGCATTCGCAACAAACTGATCCGTCCGAATCTCAAGTATCAGGATCATCTGTTTTCAGAAGATGATGCAAAAAGACTGTCAGATTTTCTCGCTTCCAGCGGAAGTGATGCGGCGGTGGCATTCGTTGGCCTCAGACAGATAAAACACAGCCTTGGCTTGGAAGATCCCTTTACCTTTACTTTAAATCTCTTGCTTGATAATTTTGATACTGTGATCATTCCTACATTCACCGGTGCTGTACTCGAAACGGGAGTTTTCGATGTGGTACATACTCCGACTGAAAATGGCACTTTTTCACAGCTATTTATGCAACAAGCGGATGTGCGCACGCTCTGTCCCTTCAAAAGTTATGCGGTCACCGGAGCACGTCATCAGGAGATTATGGCGCTGGACACCTTGAACGACTATTCCAAGAAGGGTAGTTTTGAATACATCCATCAGCAAGACATAGTCACTCTCAATATTGGCACAATTGACACCCGGCCATGTTGTACTCATTATGCGGAATTTAAATCGAACCTTCCATATCTCTTGCCTCGAAACGTGAAGGTAACGGTTAAAGATGCGCATGGCAAGACAAGCACTGATGAATACTTCTACTTGGATAATAATATAAAAATCAAGCTGAACCTGGACAAGGTCGAGAGAGACCTGCTCAAGGCAGGGATAGCAAAAAAAATGGTGATCCACGACATGGTGGCAAGGATACTGCCTGAGCAAAAGTACTTTGATTTTCTGATGCAACAGCTAAAGAAAGATCCCTATTATCTGGTAAATTAAAGATATGCTTAGAGTAGCACTAACCCATGATGTGGATAGAATCTACAAAACCCACCAGTATCTCAGTAAATCCATACGCTTTCTTAAACAAGGAAATATGAGCAGACTCATCCAGGAGTTGGCTTCATACAGCAAAAGAAATGAAGTATATTGGAGCTTCCCGGAAATCATGGAAACAGAAGCAGCTTTGGGCCTAAGATCCACCTTTTTTTTCCTGCAGGAATCTATCCCATTCCAGTTATTTAAGCCTTCTGCTTGGAAACTGGCCTTGGGTAGATATGATATCAGGTCTGAACGAGTAGCTTCTATCATACGGGAACTAGACCGGGGAGGCTGGGAGATCGGCTTGCACGGATCCTACCTTTCCTATGCGGACCTGAAGCTGCTTGAACAAGAAAAAGGGCTACTGGAACAGATTGTGGGGCATCCAGTCAATGGCATCAGGCAGCATTACCTGAACCTGAGCGAAAACACCTGGCCTTATCAGGAGACTGCGGGCTTCCGTTATGACTCGAGCTTTGGTTTCACCGACAGCATCGGTTACAAAGACGGCCGAGTGAAACCTTTCAATCCACACAACACTGAATTTATGGTTTTCCCGCTGGCAATTATGGATTCCTGCTATGTGGAAGACAAGGCCAGGGAGGCAAACTTGAAGATTGCTATCGATCAGACAATTGCTCGAAATGGAGTGCTGGTACTAAACTGGCACAGCAACACCTGGCACCCAGATGAGTATAAGGAATACAAGAGGTTTTATATTGATCTGGTTAAACGGCTTAAAGATCAGGGAGCTGAATTCAATACCCTGAATGGATTTTATCTGGAGCAGATCAAGGAAAGACAAGAACCTCAAACAGAGGAGAAAAGTGAGCAAATATAAAATAGTGATCGCAGACTCGGTGGACAGGCAATCTTGGCAGAACTATGTAGATGAGCATGAATATGGAACAATATTTCACACTCCATATATGTATGACGTATATGCCGCGACGCCTCATTATGTGCCATTTGCAATGTTTGCTACTGATGAGAATAAGAATATATTGGCTATGCTTTCCGGATTCATACAAACAGTTAAATCTGGTTTGCTTGCCAATTTTTCTTCTCGGGCAGTGCTAAATCATGCCCCTATTTATTCAAGCCTGGAAGCACTATCAATGCTATTGATCTCCTATAAGGATTTTGCGAGAGATAAGGCAGTTTATACAGAGATCCGAAACCATTATATAGATCCAGAGTACGTTAAGGCTTGCGAATCGTTAAACTTTGAGTGGGAAGGCCATTATAATATAGTACAGAAACTTCCTGATAGTGAAGCTACTTTGTGGAAGCAAATGAGTAAAAAAAGGAAAGGTGGAATAAACAAGGCTAATCGGCAAGAATTTGAATTTTGTTGTGATAGTTCACCGAGTATAGTTAGCGCTTTTTTTGGCTTGCTTAGTAAGCAATATGCCATGCTGAAACTACCCATCCCAGAGAAGGAATTTTTTGCAAACTGCCAAAAATTGGATTCAAGTGGACATTGTAAATTCTTTAATATGATCGAGGATGGTAATATAAGAATCTCAGAACTCACTTTTATCCATAAAGACACTATCTATCTGGTTTACATAGGCATTGATCAAGATGTAGATTTTTTGAACAAGCGACCGGTGGATTTGTTTCATTATGAAACGATGAAGTGGTGTCTTGAAAACAACATTGGAAATTTTGATTGGATGGGGGCTGGAAAACCCAATGAAGAATATGGCGTTCGTGATTTTAAGCTTCAATATGGGGGTGAATTGACAGATTATGGCAGATTTAAATTCTTTCACTCTTCTCTAAAATACAAGATAGCAGAAAAAGGGTTCAAGCTTCTTCAAAAAATGAGTAAAACGATATGAATATTCTTATTGACATAGGACATCCTGCCCACGTACACTATTTCCGCAACCTATATCACGAGCTGTCAGGAAGGCACAAAATCACTGTTACCTGCAAGACAGAACCAATAATCACAAAACTCTTGACTGCCTACCAAATACCTTTTATCGAATTAGGTGCTAAAGGATCAGGAGTGGGGGACAAGATAGTTCGACAAGTGAATTTTACTCGTCAGATTGTCTCTCTAATCCGAGAGCATAAAGTCGATTTGGCCATGGGACTGTCCTTCTCGATCGTGCATGCTTCAAAATTTACAAAGGCTATGTCCCTGATGTTTGATGATGATGATCAGGCACCGCAACCTCTTACGGCAAAGTTTGTATCACCTTACGCTGATCTGATACTCTCACCGGATGTACTGGAATTCGAGCATTTGAAGAACGCAGTTTATTACCCGGGCTATCATGAGCTTGCCTATTTGCACCCCAAAAGGTTTCATCCGGATCCCAGCATCTTATCCAAATACGGATTGACCCCGGAGGATAAGTATTTCATTTTGCGTTTTAGCGCTTTAAAGGCGCATCATGATATCGGAGCGGTGGGCATTAGCCTAAGCCAGAAACGATCTTTGGTGAAGCTCTTATCTGCTTATGGAAAGGTTTTCATCACCATGGAGGCCAAACTGGAACCGGAATTTGAAGAATACAGATTGCCTATACAGCCACAGGATATGCATAATTTCTTGCACTACTCCCAAATGCTGGTATGTGATGGGCAGACTATGTGCACAGAAGCCGCTATGCTGGGTGTACCTTCGTTCCGCTGTAATTCCTTTGCTGGAAGGGTATCCGTGCTGGAGGAAGAGGAAAAGAAATATGAATTGACTTATGCCTTCCTGCCCAGAAACTTCGACTGGATGCTGTACCGGATCCAAGATTTGCTGAAAGTAGAGGATTATAAAGATCTTTGGAGGCAAAAAAGAGATATCGCCATGCGGGATAAGATAGACGTAACGGCTTTTTGGGCATGGTTTCTGGATAATTATCCAGAGTCCGGCTCAATCATGAAAAAAGGCATTGATTTTGATAAGTTCAGATGAATAATGGGGCAAACACGATATATGTGTGAACCCAGTAGTACAAATTAGTATAAAAAATAGGATCAAGGATTGATATATGATACAAACTACTCCGTTAGATAAGTCTCAGGGGAACAAAACTGCGACAATTGAAACCCTCATTGGGAAGAACATGATACCAAAAATCTGGGATACAGAGCCTGTATATTGCTTTACCTCAGATGTGGACTGGGCTTCAGAAGCAGTCCTAAAAGAGTTTTTTGCCATAGTGAATGGTTTGGACATTCATCCAACCATGTTTGTTACGCATAATTCTGCAGAAGTCGAGAAACACTACCAGAATGGCAAGATTGACAGAGGTTTGCATCCCAATTTTATGAATGGCAGTTCCCATGGTGATGGTTTTGAAGAAATTGCGGAAACTTGCATTGGATTCGCCCCTGAATCTTATGGATTCCGTAGCCATAGAGCTTTTGATGTCACCGACATCACCCATTTGATGGCAAACAAGCATAATTTCAAATGGGTGTCGCACCAGATAACGATCATGCAGCCATATATCAGACCCATCCTGCATGAGTCTGGCCTGCTCAATTTTCCTGTCTTTTTTGAGGACGGGACACATTTATACAATTGCTTAGACTTAAAGATTGGGAAATATGATAATTTGCTAACTTCTCCAGGCATAAAAATTGTCAGCTTCCACCCAATGAATTTTGTTTTTAATACCCCGGAGCTGTCATATATGAGAAATCTCAAAGACTCTATGACGCGGGAGCAATTTATCAATATTACCCCAGAGGTGATCTCCAAATTCAGAAACAATGCACTCGGCATCAGGGATACGGTTCTCGAAATCATTGATACAGTTAAGTCCCTAAGTCTGCCAATCTATACTATGAATCAACTCTACGATTTATGGACAGAGTGAGACGATGAGAATTTTGGAAACAACAAGATTGTTGCTTAAACCTGTTGAAGAGGAAGATTTGCCCAAATTGTTGGATCTGCAATGGGATAAGGATGTAGTCCAACATATGAAGTTTACTCCGCTGTCTATGGATGATCAGAAGTCTTGGCTCAAATCTTTGGGAAAAAACAGGCTTGCTTTCATGATGCTACAAAAGAATGAGGGGCAAAGCGAATTTATAGGACTAGCTACTCTCAACAACATTGACCACGTCAATCAACGGGCCTCTTGGGGAATGAAACTGAAGTCTAACCTTGTGGGGAAAGGGATAGGATACGAAGCTTCTTTGATGATGATACATTATGCTTTCCATTTTCTAAACATGAATAAAGTCCATGCCGATTATATCGAGGATAATAGCGCCAGCGATGGACTGGTAAAGAAAATCGGTCTTAGGCAGGAAGGATTGTTGGTCAAGCATCTTTTCCATCGTGGCAAATTTCATGACTTGGTTCTGGTGGGCATCCTTAAAGATGATTTTTATGTGAAGAATGGGGATAAGCTGGTTGAACTGGGTTTGATGTGACCTGATAAATGGGGTATAGTTGCTTGCGAATAATCAGGACATGACTGGAATAAACAACTATGATTCAAATGATGGGGATATTTAGATTCAATTGATGGAAAGGAAGACCTATGTTTAAAGACAAAATTATCATTATTACCGGTGGCACCGGTTCTTTCGGCAATGCGGTGCTCAACCAGTTTTTGAATACAAATGTAAAAGAGATTCGTATATTCAGTCGTGACGAGAAAAAGCAGGACGATATGCGTAAAGTTTACAACAATCCCAAGATCAAGTTTCACATAGGTGACGTGCGGGATTATGAGAGTGTGGCTAATGCCATGATTGGCGTGGACTTTGTATTTCATGCCGCAGCGCTGAAGCAGGTTCCTTCCTGCGAGTTCTTTCCCATCCAGGCGGTGAAAACCAACATCTTGGGGGCAGAGAATGTGATGCGTGCCGCAATTGCCAATCAAGTGAAGAAATTGATCGTGCTTTCCACCGATAAGGCCGTGTATCCTATCAACGCCATGGGAATGTCCAAGGCGATGATGGAGAAAGTAATGGTGGCTTATTCCAGGCAGCAGCCTGCGAATGGCACAGTGCTTTGCGGTACACGCTATGGCAATGTAATGGCTTCCCGCGGCTCCGTGATACCGCTTTTTATCGAACAGATCAAGGCGGGTAAAGCTATCACGATTACAGATCCGGATATGACCCGCTATCTGATGTCACTGGAAGAGGCGGTGGAGCTGGTTGTGTATGCCTATCAGCATGGAGTTCCTGGGGATATCTTTGTTCAACAATCTCCAGCCTCTACCGTGAAAGATCTGGCTCAGGCTCTGATTGAGCTCTTTGAGGCGAAGACTGAAGTCAAGATTATTGGCACGCGGCATGGTGAGAAAAAGCATGAGACTTTGGTGAATCGCGAAGAGATGGCTAAGGCGGTAGATCTGCCAGGCTACTATCGTATACCAGCGGACACCAGGGATCTGAACTATGAGAAGTATTTTAGTAATGGACAGGCCAAAGTGGCTGAGGCGGTGGATTATACTTCCGAGAATACGTATAGGCTGAATGTGGAAGAAGTGAAGCAGAAACTGCTGACATTGTCGTATGTGCGAGATGAACTGGGATTATGAATGGTTACACGGATTTTACGGATGGAACGGATTTACACGGATTATCTTATGAAAGGGGGGAATAATGCTAAGAGCAGATGTTAATAATGAGCTTACGGAGCTAATCATTGGTGCATTTTATGATGTGTATAATGCCCTGGGGTATGGGTTCCTTGAGAGGGTGTACGAGAATGCATTAAAGCATGAGCTGAAGAAAAGGGGTTTGAGGGTTGAATCTCAGAAGCCAATTAAGGTTTACTATGACGGTGTAATTGTGGGTGAATATTTTGCAGATTTATTCGTTGAGGACAGCGTATTGCTTGAATTGAAATCTGCCGAGAAAATAAGAATAGAGCATGAGATGCAGCTATTTCACTACTTAAAGGCTATGAAAATAGAACTTGGGCTTTTGCTTAATTTTGGTCCCAAACCTGAAGTAAAAAGAAAATTATGGACAAATCAAAAAAACAATCCGTGTGAATCCGTCCAATCCGCACAATCCGTGTGACCATTATGAAAAAGACTAAAATAGGTATTACTGGGCAGACAGGGTTTATCGGCACGCATCTGTTCAACACCCTGGGCCTGAACGCAGACAAATATGAAAGAATAGCCTTCTTGGATGTGTATTTCCAGAAGGAAGAGACACTGGATGCTTTTGTGAAGCAGTGTGACGTGATCGTACATCTGGCGGCGATGAACCGGCATAACGATCCGGATGTATTGTACAAAACCAATATTGAGCTTGTGCAAAAGCTGATCGATTCTATGGAAAGGACAGAGACAAGGCCTTATGTGATTATGAGTTCTTCGCTACAGGAAGAGCGGGATAATCTTTATGGAAGATCCAAACGGGAAGGCAGGGAGCTTTTTAATAAGTGGGCAGATCGTAATGCTGCTGCTTTTACCGGGCTGATCATTCCGAATGTATTTGGGCCTTTTGGGGTGCCGTTCTATAATTCTGTGATATCTACTTTTTCGCATCAGGTGGTGAATAATTTGGTGCCGAAGATTGAGGTGGATGCAGAATTGAAGCTGATCTATGTGGGGGACTTGGTGGCCAAGATAATTGGGTTGTTTCCCGCAGATAACGCAGATTTGGGCGCAGATTTCGCAAATTCTAAAACTGGAATTTTACCAACATGCCACCATACTCCCGCTCAACCCCGCGTTTTGCATGTTGAGCATACAGCTCAATGGAAGGTGACGGAACTGCTTGAGAAGCTACAGGGTTTTAGAGAGATGTATCAGCTTAAGGGGATATTTCCGGAGCTGAATGACAGGTTTGAGTTGGCTCTTTTTAATACCTTCCGGAGCTATCTGCCGAATGAGCATTTTCCGGTGAAGTACACAAAGCATGCTGATCCCAGAGGGGTGTATGTGGAGGCGATGAAGTTTTGCTCTGGTGGGCAGGCGGCGTTTTCTACTACTGTGCCAGGTATTACGCGGGGTAATCATTTTCATACCCGCAAGGTGGAACGGTTTGCGGTGATTCAGGGCAAGGCTTCCATCAAATTGCGGAAATACGGAACTGATGAAGTGATAGAGTATATATTGGATGGCACTGATCCCTCTTATGTGGATATGCCTATTTGGTATACGCATAATATCACCAATATCGGGGATACTGAGCTGCTGACTATGTTTTGGATAAATGAGTTTTATGATCCGGGTGATCCGGATACTTACTTTGAAGAAGTTTGAATGGTCACACGGATTTTACGGATGGGACGGATCAACACGGATGGGGCTTAATGATTAATGGAGCTCAGCTAACTGTACGCTCTTGATAATAAAAGATCCGTGTCAATCCGTTGAATCCGAACAATCCGTGTAACTATTAAAGGAACAAGATGTTAAAAGTTATTACAGTAGTTGGCACAAGGCCGGAGATCATCCGCTTAGCCTGCGTTATAAAGTTATTTGACCGTTATACCAATCACATCCTGGTGCATACCGGGCAGAATTACGATTATGAGCTGAATCAGATTTTCTTTGAGGATCTGGAACTGCGTAAACCGGATTATTTCCTGAATGTAGATACCTCATCTTTGGGGCATGTGCTAGGTGAAACCCTCATTGGGATCGAAGAGGTAATTCTCAAGGAGCAGCCGGATGCAATGCTGATTTTGGGTGATACTAATGCTTCAATTGCTGCCATCATGGCGAAGCGCAAACACATCCCTATCTACCACATGGAAGCAGGAAACCGCAGCTTTGATGCCAATGTGCCTGAAGAGATTAACCGTAAAATGATAGACCATATATCAGATTTTAACCTGGTATATACAGAGAACTCGCGCAGGCACCTTTTGGCGGAGGGTCTCTCGCATCGCAGAGTGTATCTTACCGGCTCTCCTATGTTCGAAGTTTTGCAACGGTACCTGCCTAAGATACAGAAATCTGATATCTTGAAGAAGCTCAGTCTGCAAGCACATAAATATCTCCTAGTCTCTGTACATCGTGAAGAGAATGTGGATTATCCGGATAATTTGCGGCAGATAAGCATGGTATTAAATACTCTCGCAGAGAAATATAACTATCCTATCATCGTAAGCACGCATCCGCGGACCAGGAAGAAAATAGAACTGTTGGAAGAATTTGTGTTCAATCCCTTGATTCAGTTTCTTAAGCCTTTTGGCTTCTCTGATTACAATTATCTGCAGATCAATGCGCTTTGCGTTGTTTCGGATAGTGGTACCATCAGCGAAGAAAGCTCCATCCTTAAGTTTCCGGCTATCTCAATCCGTAACTCCATGGAACGCCCAGAAGCGATTGATGCTGGGACTATCATCCTCACTGGATTCGATCCTGAGGTGGTGCTGGATTCCGTCAATCTGGCTGTAGAAGAAGGTGCGCAATATGCCAATATCTGCCCCGAATACCAGGTGGAAAACACGGCTATGAGAGTGTTGAAGCTGGTGATGGGGACGGCGAAACTGCATAAGCAGTGGAGCGGGTTGTATTAATCACCACAGAGAACACCGAAGGCACCGAAAGGTAACAGAGAGATGAAAGATTTTACTGTAAAAATGTACTCAGATTTGCTGGATGCCCTGATTGGTGCTGGATATGCGTTTCAGACCTTTAGAGAGTATATGCAAAAGCCTCTTAATAAGGTGGTGATTTTACGACATGATGTGGACAAAAGGCCGGAGAATTCATTGTTATTTGCGGAGATTGAGCATGCAAAGAAGCTAAAGGCTTCTTATTTTTTTAGGGTGGTACCACAATCTTTGCAGCCGGATAAGCTACTTGGAATATCCAAGATGGGACATGAGATTGGCTATCACTATGAGGATATAGACTTTGCTAAAGGGGACTTGGAAAAGGCATTGGAATCATTTGTCTACAATCTGGAGCTTCTACGCAAGCTGGCTCCGATAGATACGATCTGTATGCATGGCAGCCCGCTCTCCAAATATGACAACAAAGAGCTCTGGCGTCATTATGATTACCGTCAATATGGTATTCTGGGCGAACCATATTTTGATCTGGATTACAGCAAGATATTTTATATTACCGATACGGGTAGAAAGTGGAATAACACTGAGGCCAGTATCCGGGATAAAGTGGATAGTCCTTTTCAGATTGAGGTGAAAAGCACAGAGCACTTTATTGAGCTTTTGAAGAATGATGCTATGCCGGATCAGATGATGATCAATACGCATCCACAAAGATGGAATGATGGGCTTGGGCCGTGGATCAAAGAGCTGGTGGGGCAGACCTTGAAGAACCAGATTAAAAAGATGATTTCACGCAGATAGCGCGGATAAAGGCGCAGATTTTCGCAGAGCTACTTTAATATGACAGAAAATGAAATCGGATACAAGGTTCGGGGTGCTTGCTTTTTGTATATAATGCACTTGGAGTATCCTGGTGCAATAGGTAAATAAATTATTCTGCGCTGATCTGCGCCTTTATCTGCGTGATCTGCGTGAAACAAAGAGATTAAAAATGAAATACTTAGTAACAGGTGGGGCCGGCTTTATCGGCTCAAATATCGTATCGCAGCTGCTCTCTCAGGATCAGCAAGTGGTAGTGCTGGATAATTTTGCCACGGGCAAGCGGGAGAATACCCTTCCCTTGATGAAGAATAAGAATCTGACCATGATCGAAGGGGATTTGCGCAGTTTCCACATTGTGCGAACTGCGGTGAAGGGTGTGGATTACATCCTGCATCAGGGGGCTTTGCCTTCGGTGCCGCGTTCGATCAATGATCCCATCACCTCGAATGATGTGAATATCCTGGGTATGCTGAATATTCTGGAAGCGGCCAAGGAATTTGGGGTGAAGCGCGTGGTATGTGCATCATCATCTTCGATTTATGGTAATAGCGAAAGTTTGCCCAAGGTGGAAAGTATGCCAGTGAATCCGCTTTCGCCCTATGCGCTTACCAAATATGCGCAGGAG